>CAYVBZ010000001.1:0-97475 GCA_964449835.1 uncultured Coxiellaceae bacterium
TTGGTAAGCCAGCAGCCTCTACACTCATGGTGCATCATTATTTACAGCGACATCCTACTACCGATAGTAAAAAGATTGTTGAGAATTGCCAACTTTCTTTGCCTACTGCAATTAAATCAATTAATCATCTGACAAAGCTGGGTATAGTTTCAGAAATTACAGGCAAAGCACGTAATAAGATTTATGTTTACCAAAAATACCTTGATATTTTAAGCGAGGGCACGGCGCCAATCCAAGAGTGATAATGGATGGCATTTTCCAAAGATGCTCAATTTTACGCGTAAAATAAGGTAAAATTTTCTTGTTATTCGTTGTTAATAACAAGTAGGGGTGCAAGATGACAAGATATCGGATGAAACGGACTCTTAAAGCCCGCGGCTCCGGTTGTTGTTCACATCTTAAGGTTATTATCAATCCCCTCTGCAACTTTCCCCCCTCTGACGTCCCAGATGCCGAAGGCAGCAGCGCCAATGCCAAGAGTTAGTATAGTGGCTATTACTTTTATAACAGTCATTGCAAGAGAATCATTTCGTTCTTCAATCACAGGACGTACATTATCGAATTGCTTTTGGAAGTCAGTCAGTACTTCGCGCTGTTTTTTAACATAGTCATTTATTTCATCCGGAGTCATATCTTCCTTTTTCTTTTTCTGTTCTGGCATCTCATTTAAAATATCAATCAGGCTCTGAACGCCATTAAATTTTGATACCCACAAATCCTGGCGATGAGTCCACCCTAGCTTCTTGCCTTGTTTGCTAAGATAAGTAGCACAAATATCATTAAGAAGTTCTAGTTTGTTAAGATTTAAATCAAATTCGAGGCTAGTTTGATGGTCTTTTATTTCTGATTTAATTTTTTCTTTAATAATGTCTTTGGCTTTCTTAATCAAAGCCATTTTTTCATCCGAAGTCTTTTCTTTATTCTCTAGGAGACGCTCGAGCTGTAGGTCAATAAAATTATAAACTAATTCTTCATCACCGTATTTAAGATACAACCTATACGATTTACCTCTTTTTTGCTCATCGAATTCTGCTATGTCGCAGGCCTCCGCAAATGTCATCTCCTTCATGGCAGGCTCCCCATTCTCTTTTGTGTCAATTCCTATTATAATTGCTTTTTTTTAGGCAAAACGTTTTCTTAACCTAAGGTTTTGTTTTAAATATTAAAATATATTTTTTCTCCTCTATATGGCCTTCTTTCGCATCGTCTGCCAACTAGCCGCCGACACTTACTGGAAGGGTTACCTAGGCCACGAAGTTAAGTAAAAAGAGCTGTATCTTGTACGATGAAATCCTTTTCAGCTCATTTTGATTATATCAGTCATAGTCCTGGCATAAGCTAAAGCGTATTCTAAAAGACCTTTGGTTTCCGCATGGATTTTATATAATAACTGGCCTCTCTCAATAGTCGTATCTAATTTCGCAAAAAATTCTATGCCAGCGGCCGAATCTTGGGGGGCCCCTGCAAGTTTTGCAATCATTGCCAAGCTTCGATTATCTATCCAGGTCACTTTTCCCTTTTGTGTTGAAAGGACCTCGTGGGTAAAAAGGGCCGTGGGCGGTGTTTTAAATCCGCCTTGCGCTTCGCAAATGGCGATAAATTTCTTTAAGGCTGTGCCATTTTCTAGAATTTCTCTTGCGATAGGCAGGCCTTTACCTAAGGGAACTTTTTTAGAGAATTCCAATAGCGCTCCTGCAATCATGAGTGACTTTTCTTTTAAATCTTGGGGAGCCTGTTTATCATTCGACAAAACGAGCAGGATATCCTTTGCTTCTAAAGCAGGCCCTATTCCGCGGCCTATAGGCTGATCGCCCGTCGTTTTCAAAACACTGACATTTAACCCAAGAGCGGCGCCAACTAAAACAAAGTATTCTTTTAATTTAAGAAAATTCTGATCGGAGCGAATTTTAGCAGAAATCCCTACAGGAACTTCAATAAGCACATGTGTTGCACCAACAGCTACTTTCTTGGAAAGAACAGAAGCAATCATTTGTCCCTCAGGATCCAGATTTAATGATCTTTCAACTCGAATAATAATGTCATCCGCTGGACTTAATTTAAGTGCACCTCCCCAGGCCAGACACCCACCCTCCTTTTCAACAACCTGGCGTATCTTTGTCTCTGTTAAATCAACTGAAGTAATCGTTTCGACAGTATCCGCTGTGCCCGCGGGGGAAGTAATAGACCGAGAAGAAGTCTTAGGGATAATGAGGCCAGCCGCCGCAACTATTGCAACAACAATGGGAGAGGTCCTGTTTCCTGGCAAACCGCCGACGCCGTGCTTGTCCATCACGATTGGATAATTCCAATGCAGTTTCTCGCCAACATGGACCATTGCTTGAGTCAAACTGATAATTTCATCCAAATTTAAATTGTTTCTGGCGCAAGCGGTAATAAAACTAGCAATATGAATATTAGAATATTTGCCTAAGACTATATCACGAACAATTTCCTGAAACCCAGGTAGCTTAAGCTCTTTACCAAAAATTTTCGCTCTAACCTCTTTTAAGGAAGTCACAGGGTCAACGTGCGCTAAACTAATAAAATCTCCTTCACTCACTTGTAAACGCTGCCAAGCGCTTTCAGAGAGACTGGCTTCACTGGAAGCTATAATATCAGAACAAATAACATCTACTGTTGCAATAATAGATAAATTATTAACAGTCACTAATACACGCGTATTGGATTCAAAACCTTGCGACTTTCTTAAAAAACAATCAACATGCAAATAGATAATAAATTCATATTTGGTATCTATCCCTAATCTCACCAACCGGAGTTTATTTATATTTTCCGTCAAGACAACATCCTTTATAGTTTTTCAACTTGTAGATATTGAGGAACATTACATTCCCAGCCTAAGGCTTCCTCAATTTTAATTTTTAATGATTTTGTGCTTTCAGGGTCTCCATGTGTCAAAAATATTTTTCGCGGAGGATGTTTAAAGTTTCTCAGCCAAGTTATCATCTCTTGATAGTCCACATGGGCTGACAGGTTATTTATTTGTATCACTTCTGCCTTGACTGGCACCATTTCACCAAAGATTTTTATAGCGTTTTCTTTTCGGAGCAAACGATCGCCGCGAGTACCGCCTGATTGAAAACCTGTTAGTAAAATAGTATTTCGATGATTGGGCAAAAATGTTTTTAAGTGGTGTAAAACACGCCCTCCATCAAGCATGCCACTCGCTGATATAATAATGACAGGAACATGAGACTGGTCTATCGATTTTGATTCTTCTGCAGTATTGATATATTTTGCAATTTTACAAATTTGGCTGCTTAAATCTTTCGAGAATCTGTGTTCCCCTGAATAGTGAATTAATAAATCGCTCACATCCTGCGCCATCGGACTATCTAAAAACACAGGCACATCAGGAATGCGGCCTTGTTTTTTGAGCATATAAATATAATAAAGCATATCCTGCGTCCTGCCGACAGCAAAGGCAGGAATGATAACAGACCCCCCTCGCGCTATTGTTTTTTGAATGGCCTCGGCGATTTGGTCCAAGGGTTCAGTTTTTTCATGCAATCGATCGCCATAGGTAGACTCAATAATCAGATAATCAGCCACTGTTATCTGTGCGGGAGGCTTCATTAATGGATCATGCGGCCGTCCTAGATCGCCTGTAAAGATGAAAATTTTACCCTGTGCCTCTAATTGTATTATTGATGACCCGATAATATGTCCAGCAGGCAAAAATTCGAAATGGATAGCATCGAAAAGCTTAAATTTTTTATTGTAATCTAATGCTATAAAATGAGCTAAGGCACGCAGGCCCTCATTTTTGGTATAAAGGGGTAAAGCAGGCTTATGTTTAGAATAGCCGTATCTATTAGCTCGTTTAGCGTCCTCTTCTTGTATATGCCCACTATCCGGCAGAAGAATAGAACAAAGATCTTTTGTCCCATGCGTACAATAAACATTTCCTTTAAAACCATTTTTAATTAAGAGCGGCAAATATCCAGAGTGGTCGATATGGGCATGCGTTAAAAGCACTGCATCTATTGTCTCAGGATTAACTGGAAACTTGACCCAATTACGCAAACGAAGCTCTTTGTAGCCTTGAAATAACCCACAATCAATCAAAATATTTTTGGAGTTTACCGTAATCAGAAATTTTGAGCCCGTGACGGTATTGGTGCCTCCGAGAAAAGTTAGTTGTATAGGCATCATTTACGAGAGAAACTCCATGTATAATAAACTTCTTAGTAAATTCAAATTATATTTCCTTTATTTTATCAAAGTTCTGCCCCTCATATAAAGAATATTAATTAACCAGAATTAAGGTTATTGTATGCGGAGTGCGTCACTATCTGGATAATATTCAATATCTTGTTTTAAATTAACTTGATGCAGCAAATTAGGGTTTGAGGCCTTAGGCGTGATAAAATATAAGTATACAAATATACTCAGTTCTGCCATAAAAAATCGAGAATAGTCAGAATATAACAACGAGGGAGATGAGCATGTCACAGGGCGGCCAGCGAATTCTAATTATTGATAGCAAACTTGAGTCCCAGCATGCCTTGGCTAGCATCTTGACCAATACCTCGCCCCTTTTTAAAATCGATCTCTGCTCACAAGAAGAATTTACCCAGAAAATATCAGAAGCCTCAAAGAATTCACAACCCTACGCGCTTATATTTTTAAATTTAGCTCGGCTTCAAGACCTTGACGTCATAGACATGATTAAAAATATTGGGTCTCTCGACCCAAATTTGCAACTTGTCATTTGCACGCCGCACCTCGACGACTCTTGGGAAGAAACTGTAATCAACCTTGAAAAAAAAGACAACTTAGTCATTTTAAAAAAACCCTTTGATCCTATTTCTGTTAAACAACTAGCGTTTGTTTTAGTCAAAAAATGGCAATTAAATAAAGAATCATGCCGTTACAGACAAGAGTTCAACAAGCTGAATAAAATAATTTTAAAAGAACAGATAAACCATGAAATCACAAAATCCAAAAATAACAATTTTATATTTGGCCTTTTTGATCTACATTTCAAAATTTTAAATTTAAATCAAAGTAACTTCAGCGAAGAGGCTGCCGCTCTATTACATGAAAACATTTGCGATCGAATTCAATCAATGGCCCTTGATATCGCTAAAGCAATAAAGACCGATAATAATAAATTATCTTTTCTAATTTCTTCCTGCAAAAGTCTAGATGTCCTTAAATCCCTTGCTGAAAAAATAATAACAAATCTCAAAAACCCTTTTATGATTATGGGACAAGAAATCTCAATTCTCCCTTATATCGGCATTAGCGTTTTTCCTAAAGATGGAGATACAGCCGATGAACTAATAAAAAATGCGGACCCTGCGCTGCATGACGAAAATGAATTGGCGAAAAGAAATCTGAGCTTTTATAAATCAAACTCCGACAAGAACAATCTTGAATCGCTTCAAATGGAAGCGGACTTGCATAATGCCTTGGCGAAGAAAGAATTATTCATCTCCTACCAACCTCAGTACAACACGGCAAGTGAAAAATACACCGGCGTTGAAGCCTTAATCCGCTGGAAACACCCTAAAAAGGGAATTCTTCTTCCTATTCATTTTATTCCTTTAGCAGAAGAAACTGGCCTGATTGTTCCTATTGGAGAATGGATGCTCAAGGAAATTTGCGCCCAAAATAAAGCGTGGCAGGACCTTGGTTTGCCGCTGATTCGAATCTCGGTAAACATCAGCGAATATCAATTCAAACAACATGACTTCCTTGCTATTGTAAATAACATTTTAAACCAAACTCGCTTAGATCCTGAATATCTTGAACTTGAAATAACTGAAAGCATTCTTATCAACCGCCAAGAATCAGCTAATCTTATTTCTCAACTCCATGCAGCAGGCATCCGTCTTACCTTAGATGATTTTAATGCTTCCACTATCAACGAAAACCATATTCGATCTATCCCGCTCGATCGCTTAAAAATCAGCCGCTCTATCGTCCAAAACATCGGTGTCAAATTAAGTGATGAAGAAACCATACAGACCATTGCAAGGGTGGCAAAAAATTTGAATCTTGAGCTCATCGCAGAAGGCGTAGAAACCCAAAAACAGCTTGAATTTCTACAGACCGTACACTGCACCAACATACAAGGATTCTATTTCAACAAGCCCCTCTCTGCCCATCAGATAGAAAATCTTCTGCGAAACCCCGCCAAGATAGAGCTAAACGCTTCTAGTTTCTCCTTAAAACTAACCTAACTTATGCCAGCTTAGCCACACAGTTTTTTGTGTACCTGGACTCTTTTCTGGAAACCAAAGCCAGCATAAAAATCAAAAAACTAAAAAGCATTAATAAAAATAAATCCCAGTATATTGGAATAAGTTTGTTTCCACCGTAATTGCCATAGTAGGAAAAAAGAGTGAGACCTGCGAGGTAAACAAAAAACCATAAGGCATTTTTGACGTCCAGACGGCTTTTTGTATTTTTGATCAGGCTATAGAATGAAAAAAAAGTGAGTCCAATGAAAGTCAGGGTCAGCAATTTAAATATAGATTTAGAACCTGACCAATACACACCGGCGGTGCAAATGTAAAAACCGATAAAGGCAACCAGGTTAGCGCCATACACGCGATAAGGACGAGGATAAGCCGGTAATTGTTTCCGTAAACAGATTAAACAAATCGGGCCCAAGGCGTAGCTCACCATCATGATGGCCACTAAAAAAGACGCCATGGCTTCCCAGTTCTTCAATAAATTAAACATGATCAGGGCCAAGATAAAATTAATCGTCAAACTGAGCCAAGGTGACTGATATCGATTAGTTCGCGCCAAAGCTTGGGGAACATCCCGCATTTGGCCCATCGAGGCCAAAAGTCTTGCCGCTGTTGTTGAATGGACTAAACCAGTGGAATAAGGAGAAATGAAGGCATCGCTATAGAGTAAAAGACTGAGCCACATTAATCCGGCAAGCTCAGCCAAGGCAGCAAAAGGCCCGGCATCTCCAGTAAACGATAAATGGGCCCAACCATTCAAAAGGTCCTGGCTGCGGATGCTGACAATAAAAGACCATTGCAGGCCAGTATAGAGTAAGGCCGTACACAACAAGGAAGAGATCAAGACCAAGGGAACATATTTTCCTGGTTTTTTTATTTCAGACATCATGATGACCACTTGCCGAAAGCCTAATAAGGAAAAAAGCACCCCGCCACTCGACATAGCAGTCATCACGCCTTGCCAGCCATAAGGCATAAAGCCGCCGTATTGGGAAAAATTTTCCCGATGATAACTAAAGCTTAATAGTGCGAAGATGGTGATACTGGGAATAAGCAGCTTCCAGATTGTAAAACCGCTATTAATATTCGAAAACAAAGCTAAACCGAAATAATTCAGGCAGACAAAACTGAAGAGTAAAACAAAGGCTAAAATAGAACCGGAAAAAGAGGCCGTATAGTGCAAGCCCTCATGACTCACTAAAGAAGGAAAATAATTGGAGGCATATTGAACCAAGCCCTGCGTTTCAATGACAGGGATGGTCGCGAGCGAAAGCCAGGCGAGGCCGCTCATTACAATGCTGGTTAACCGGCCATGGGTATATAAAGGCAAGGAAGCCAGATTATCGGGCTGAGGAAACATGGTTGCTACTTCGGCATAGGACAAGGCCACAAACAGCAATAAAAAAGCGGCCAAGGGCCAGGCAATAATAGCGGCGGGACCGGCAAAATGTGCGGAATATAAAGAACCAAACAGCCAGCCTGAGCCAATCATGGAGGTAAAAGCAATCCACAAAAGTCCCAAGGGAGTCAGCTTTTTTTTCATAAGATCATCCTTTCCTCATTTAAAACTATCTTCCATTAAACTCGATAAGCTAGGCGAAAGGCTTATTCGTCATCAAATAAAAAACGACCACTAAGCTAATAAATGCCGGCCAACCTAAGAAAAACCAGTATTTAAAATAACGATAATATCGATCAGGAAGCTTGGTCTTGGACAGGTCCGCTTGAATTGCAAAATCGCGCATTTTGGTTTGCAAATAGACGACTGGAAACCAACAAAATGCGGCTATGACATAACCCACAATGGAACCCCAGATCCAAAAGGAGGAAAATGAATAACCGGCCCAATAGACCAGCCCTAGCCCTGTCAGCAACTGAATAACCGCTGAAGGGGCCGTGAAAATCCAGTCAGCAAAAACCACATAGCGTGTAATCGCAGCAATAATAGTGGTTTTCTTTGTATTATGACCATAGAACATCACACAGGCTGTTCCTAGACCTGTGCCAAACAGAATAGTCGAACTGAGGACATGAATAAATTTTAGCCATAAATAGGGCATACGCTAGACTCCCATTACTGCATGATTTATAGTTTGATATACAATACCTGTAAAAGCTACCCATTGAATGGCGATATCATGAAACAAGTTCTTATTCTTGGCGGCTATGGCAATTTTGGTTCACGGATTGCCGCTGCCCTAGTAAAAAATAATATTTCAATCATTATTGCCGGGCGTGAAAAAGAAAAAGCAGAAGCCTTATGCAAGCAATTGAAAAAAGAGTGCGCCGCGAATTTGATCAGCGTTGCGGCCTTTGATGCGAATCAAGAACTGGCCCGTCAACTTGAAATTCTAAAACCCCTCGTTGTAATTAATACAATAGGGCCGTTTCAAACGGCAGATTACTCTATTGCAAAAACTTGCATTCAACATCAGGTCCATTATATTGATCTTGCTGATGCACGTGATTTTGTCACAGGTATTACTAGCCTCAATTCTTTAGCGAAAGAAAATAAAGTCCTTGTCGTGAGCGGTGCAAGCACCGTGCCTGGCTTATCGTCTGCCGTTTTAGACCACTATAAAAATGACTTCGCGACGCTTGACACACTCATCTATGGCATCAGCCCAGGCCAAAAAGCGCCGCGCGGGCTTGCGACGACAGAAGCCATTTTAACTTATCTGGGCAAAGCCTTAAGGCCCTGGGGCCATCATGAACAAAAGTGTTTCGGTTGGCAGGACCTTTACCGTCAAGAATACCCTGAACTCGGCAAGCGCTGGATGGCAAATTGCGACATTCCTGATTTAGATTTATTTATTGATCGCTACAAATTAAAAAATATTCGCTTCTCCGCAGGAATGGAGAACAGCATGCTTCACTTGGGAATGTGGGCACTGTCCTACCTTGTGCGCTTTGGGTTTCCGCTTAACTTACCCAAGCATGCAAAATTTCTTTTAGCCTTAAGCCATTGCTTTGACCGCTTTGGCACAGCCAACGGCGGCATGCACATGCTGATGAAGGGAACAAATAAAGAAGGAAAGGCCCACGAAATGAAATGGTTTATTATCGCAAAAAATAATGATGGCCCTCAAATACCCTGCGTCCCCGCCATCCTTCTCGCTAAGAAAATCATTCAAGGTCAATTGCCTGCGAGCGGCGCTCTGCCCTGCGTTGGACTGGTTTCCTTGGATGAATATATGAAGGAATTAGCTGCTTTTTCAATTAAACAACAGGTGATTACCGTCTAGCTAACGCCAGCCAGATAATCCTTGCCATACTGCGCCAAGTAATCCCGATAATTACCTAAATAGTTTTGAACACCGTGACGTTCCGTCAAGGCCAAGACCCGCGTAGACATGTGATCGATAAAATAACGGTTATGACTGACAAATAAAACGGCGCCATGAAATTTTTTCAAGGCTTCAATCAAAGCATCAATCGACTCAAGATCAAGATGGTTGGTCGGCTCATCCAGTATCAAAACATTATTTTTTTGCAAAATTAATTTGACTAAAATGAGACGCGCCGCTTCGCCGCCGCTCAACATGGAAATTTTCTTTTCTACATCGCTGCCGCGAAATAAAGCCTGCCCCAGGGCTTTTCTCATATCTTGGGTTGAGGCAGTCACTTGTTTTTCCAGCCACTGCCAGATTGTCTCATTTTCAGGTAAGTCCTTATGGTAGTCTTGTGCAAAATACCCGACCTGCACTGTTTCACTCCATTCAAAGCCTCCCTGGTCCGCCTGTAACTCTTTAAGCAAGACCTTTAACAAAGTAGACTTTCCAATTCCATTAGGGCCTATAATCGCGCATTTGTCCTGACGGCCTACATTAAAGCTGACATCGTTTAATAACACGCGCTCGTCAAATTTCTTGCTCAGCCGCTCCACCTTAATGACCATTTTTCCAGAAGGTTTATGGGGAGAAAATTGAAAATAGGGCTTCATAATATTGGAATCTTTGATTTCAACCAACTTGATGCGGTCAATCATTTTTTGCTTGGAGGCCGCTTGTGCCGCCTTACTCGCTTTTGCGCCAAAGCGATCGACGAAATGCTGCAAGGCGTCTATTTTCTTTTCTTGATTTTTGAGCTCGCTCTGTTTGAGGCGCAGCCTTTCTTCTTTGCTCTGACAAAACTGATCGTAATTCCCCACATAATCTGTGACGGTATCGTAATCAATATCCAGAATATTCGTCGCCAAGTTATTGAGAAAGCCCCGGTCATGGGAAATAAAAATTAATAGGCCCTTAAAACTATAAATAAGGAATTCTTCTAACCAGGCGATTGAGGAAATATCCAAGTGGTTGGTAGGCTCATCCAAAAGCATAATATCCGGTTTTTGAAACAGGACCTGCGCTAACAAAACACGCAACTTATAACCGCCAGACAAAGCACTCAGCGGTCCATCATGAAACTTTTCCGCAATACCAAGACCTAAGAGTAAATTTTTTGCGACCGACTCAGCCTCATAGCCGTCTTGGTGCATGATAACTTCTTCTAATTCGCTAAGACGATAACCATCCGCTTCGGTGAAATCGTCTTTAGTGAATAAAGCTTCTTTTTCACTGAGCGCATTCCACAATATTTCATTCCCACGGAGGACCACATCGATAAGACGGTCTCCTTCATAACGGAAATGGTCCTGTTTTAGAATGCCAACACTGAGATCTTTTGCTTTTTCCACAGAACCACGACTAGCAGCCTCTTCAGCCGCTAAGATTTTCAAAAAGGTCGATTTACCCGTGCCATTCGCTCCAACGACACCATAGCGTTGCGAAGGGAGTAAAATCAGGTTAACTTCTTGAAATAAGGATTTTTTTCCATATTCCATGCATAAATCGCGGACATCTAGCATTGATACCACTCTCGTTAAATGTGCCTTAAGAAAGCTCTTCTAAGGCTGCTTAATTTAAAGGCCAACTTTAACACAGAATAAGCTAACTGGACAGCGGGCCTGGCACTAAGATTTCCCAATGCCCATTCGGCAAATAACACCGCGATTAAATAAAAATTAATATTAAATCAATAACTTAACGGTAAAAACCTATACCCATCCGCTTTAAAATGCTATTATAATATTTGAATGTGTACCAGCTTTATTTAATCCCTTTGGGAGTTTATTAACAGGAGGTTTTATTATGTTATCTAAAAAACTCGCAGTGATCTCTGCAATCGTTCTGATGTTTGGTTGTCTGAACATTGCTTCCGCCGGTTATGACACGGGTTGCAATGGTCCAGATCCCTACAGCAAATTTAACAACTGTTGCTGCAAAACCTGCCCTGATTATCCAGATCAGTTTATTCACGGCGGGCGTCTCGTTTACTAAGAGTGGTTGAAAACGAAGGGAATGCCTTGCGCTTCCCTTCGTTTTTTTTAAGTTAAAACACCTTGTTTTGACTTCAGCGCAGTACTCAAATTATATTTCCCACGGGGAATGAATCCCCGTGGGAAACCAAAGAGGATACGAGAGCAAGCTCTCTACTCCCCTTTGGAAACCCCTTAGCTAGAGAGCCCGCGGCAAGCCGCGGGGTAAACTCTTTAAATAATTCGCTTTAAAACTCATTAGCCGGTCCATTCCCTTGGCAAAAGCACCATTGCCAAAAACATTGGCGCAGGTAATCACGGGATCAAATAAAATATAAACCGCTGTAATCAGTGATAACATTTCCGCGTTAAAACCAAGATAAGTTTCAAGCACAGGCAACATCACCAATATGCCGCCCCCGGGTATAGCTGCGACAGAAAACTTCGCCAACACAAAATAGCACACAAAAACCAGGTAGCTCATTAATCCGGGTTCAGCGACGCCAAAACTTTTCATAATGGCAAAAGCAAAGATTGGAATAGCAAAACAATCGCCAATAAGATGGATGTTGACAGTCACTGGAACTATGGCTCGAATCACGTCTTTGTGCTTGGCATTATTTTCAGCGCCGATAATCGTGAGCGGGAGGACCGCCGCGCTCGACATGGTGCTAAAACCAGAAATCGCGGCAGGCAACATGTTTTTAAGGCTAGACAGGGCACGCGACAGATTGAAACGATTAAAAAGAAAATAAAGGAAGAAAATATAGCCAAATTGCGCGGCAGCGATAATAACGAAAATTTTGAGGTAATCCTGCATGATAGTCTGCATGACGCCGTCATATTGGAGCTTCACGACAAAACCTGCGACAAAAAATGGAATAACCAAGGTAATCATTTTGAGAACTTTTGAAACCAGCCCATTTAATTTATCGGCGCTCCATTGCGCAAAAGCGGGTTTGAAAATACCCAGGCCAACGCCCAATAAAATGCCTAAAAACATGGCCTTGTTATTAGCCAGTAATTTAGGCAGTGCCAAAGTCCAGGACGCTGTAAGACCTTGATCTGCTTTTGGCAAAGCAAAGGACAAATCAAACTGATAGATCCAGGAACCTACATAGTGACTTAAGAAAGTGGACAGAAAATTCGAACAACAGACGCAGAAAAGAATTCCCGCGATAATAGCAGTTGCGCGATGCGCCAAGGAAACCGCTGTTTTATAAAGCAAAGCAAAAATAATAAAAGGCAGGAGAAAAACAATTCCTGATTTAATACTTAAGCTCAGGGCATAAATCGCTTCTTTGGTCTGCAAGGAAAGATAGGGACTCAGCCACAAGGCCCCTAAAATGACACAGATAAGTATAATTGGCATTTTGCGGAACATATTTATTTTCTCTCTTAATGACGGTTAATTTAGGGCTGGAATATTAAGATAATGATAGGCTTGCGCCCGTAGTGGACGGAGAAAATGGGGTTAGGTGTGGCATTAAAAGCATAGAAAATTGCTCGTTTGTTTTTCAAACGATTATTCTAGCAAAAAAGGGGGGGAGGAGGCAATGAGAAGGTGGTGAGAGAAGGCGGTGAGAAGGCGGCCCTTCGAGACGGCGCTTCGCACCTTCTCAGGGGAAACGGCTATAAATAAAACCAGGGGGAACGGTTATAAATAAAAATGGGGCCGGTTTAAAGCGGCCCCATGGGTTAAAACAAACCTGAATTAAACGCGATGCAGCGTCGCCTCAATTTCTTTCGTAATCCTCAAGATGCTATTACGCGCTCTTGTATGTTCAGCATGATTACGGCTTTGTTTGAGGTGGGCTTTTTTCAAGGTCTTGTGCATGGCTTGAGAGTGACGGCTATTCAACATCAAGCTCTTATAAGCCTTGCTCTTCTTATCAAAGGTCTTTATTTCTTGGTTCTGACGCTTGACCAGCTTTTCCAGGTTACGAAGTGCGCTGATCACACGCTTGTTCGCGCCTTTCCATTTTTTATTTTCAGACAACCAACGAACTTGATCATGTTTCCATTTTTTATGCTCTCTGGTGATAGTCATTGCTACTACTCCTATCCATTTGAGATGATACTTATATTATATCAAAATTTTGCAAGTGGCCCAAGATTGAGAGGGAGTTGAACCATGGGCTAAGTGATTGATATTAAAAAAATATCGGTTTTAAATGGATTTTAATAAAAGGATGGGTATACTAGTACCTAGCGGAAAATAACTATAGGAGTCTCCATGCAACCTTCAAACCGTAACTACAGCATAACGCGCGTCAAAAATACAACCGCAACTGCTTCCTTCATGAGCCGAGTTTATTTCTGGATGATGGGCGGCATTCTCATGAGCGGCATCACAGCCTACGTTGTTGCCTCTCAACCCAAGATGGTGCTCTATCTCGCACAAAATCGCGGCATCTTTTTTGGCTTGATGATCTTTCAATTAATTGCCGTTGTGGCCCTAAGCGCAGCAGTTCAACGCATGAGCGTCGCCTTGGCCTCCGCTATTTATGCGCTTTATGCAACCTTGGTCGGCGTTACTTTTTCCACGTTATTCCTCGTTTATTCCATTCCGAGTATTAGCTTGGCCTTCTTTACCACGGCCTTTTCCTTTGCCGGTTTAAGTTTTTACGGTTCAGTGACCAAACGCGATCTCGGCCCTCTTGGCTCTTTCTGCATGATGGGTTTATTTGGCATGATTGCCATTATGATATTGGGAATCTTTTTTCCCTCCATGATGGGCTCTTCTATGCAACTGACAATTTCCGCCCTGGGTGTCCTCATTTTTTCAGGTCTCACCGCCTATGACACACAAAAAATTAAAGCCCTGCAATTTCAATTCGCGACTGAAGAACAAGCCAGAAAAGGTGCGATTCATGGTGCACTGATTTTGTATCTCGATTTTATTAACTTGTTCATTAGCATTCTGCGATTAATGGGCAATCGCCGCTAAGTCAAATTGCAGCCATAAAACCTGAAGACAAGGAAGTCTTCATTATCAAAATTACTGAACACACATGAAACTAAAACGCGCAACAACTTTTTATTTTATTGCCATTGCCTTGGGCCTTTTCAGTGGAATCTCGGATATCCCTGCCTTCCATGCCTTGGCCGCCCTCATTTCAGACTTTTTCATCCGAATTTTTAAATGCATCAGCTTGCCCATCATCGCCCTTTCTCTCATCGTGACCTTGTCCGGCTATAGTGCGGAAGTGAGCATGAAAAAAATATGGAAGCGCACCATTTTCTTTACCTTATCAACCACCTTAATTGCCGCCTCCGTTACCGCCCTGCTTTATCTTTTAATTCAACCACAAAATATCAATGAACTCAGCAGCAGCCTAAGGCCTCCACCCGCCTCCCTCACTTATTTGCAGCATCTTTCCAGCTTAATCCCGACCAACTTCTTTGCGCCTTTTATCGAGCAGCAAGTCATGGGCGTACTCTTGATTGGCATTCTGATTGGATTTGCGGTCCGCTTCATTCCTGACAAGGAAGCGCGCGAGACCTGCATTCACTTTTTCAAAGGGCTGCATAGCATTCTGATGGTCCTCACCCGCTGGGTTGTTGCCATTATTCCTTTGGGTCTTTTTGGTTTTGTCAGCGTTACCGCAACTCAATTTCGTCACGGCATGGAATTAAAGGGAATCGGCCAGTACCTTGCTATTGTCGTTTTAGCGAATTTAGTGCAAGGCTTTTTGGTTCTTCCCTTCTGGCTCAAACTCAATGGCTTAAAACCTTTTGAAATTATGCGTAAAATGTTACCGGCTTTGTCTTTGGCCTTTTTCTCAAAATCTTCCGCTGGCACTTTACCTGTCACCATTGAAACGGCCGAGAAAAACTTAGGGCTGCAGCCAAAAATTTGCCGCCTAGTCCTTCCGCTTTGCACCAGTCTCAACATGAATGGCTGCGCCGCCTTCATTTTCGCGACTGTGATTTATTTAATGCAAAATCATGGCATAGAAATAAATTATGCAACGCTGCTCATTTGGGTTTTTGTCGCGACTATTACCGCCATTGGAAACGCGGGTGTGCCCATGGGTTGTTTCTTTCTCAGCGCCAGTCTTTTAGCGAGCATCAATGTTCCCATTACGCTGATGGGAATTATTTTGCCTTTTTATAGCCTAATCGACATGCTGGAAACTGCGCTCAATGTCTGGTCAGACAGCTGTGTTACACAAGTCGTGCACGAAAAAAGCCTCCAAGACGAAGCCGCCTTAAAAAAGCTCTCCTTGCAAACTATCCCACCTTTTTGATGGTAAGATCACGATACTCATCCTTTCCTTCAATCACTAGGCCTTTTTGCGGCTGGGCGAAAGGGAGAACATGAAGTCCATAGACCAAACTAATTCCAATGATCAAGATATTAAACGCTATAATTAAACCTAAGCTATAAGTCGTTCTTCTCATGAGGACATACTTCCTTGTAGTTGCCAAACTCCAGGTTATACTTCAGCATAAAATTCAAGTAAATGATACAATTAAAAAAGAAGTCCGGTACAGGGAGTATAAAATGTTAATCACTTTTAGCTGCAAAGCTTATGCCAATGTGACTCTCTTTGGAGACGTCGGACAACAACTTCTAAAGATTATGGGTTATAAGGCAGCTTCTTCTGGGGCCATTTCTGCCGATGCTGTTCCCGCTGTCTTAGAACGCTTACAAAAAGCGATGACCTATGAAAAGGAAAGAGTCCCGAGCAAAACCGCCCAGGGAAATAAAGATGCTGATTTCTCCGACGAGACCATCAGTCTAGCCAAGCGTGCTCTGCCCTTGATTGAATTACTGAAAGCAGCTGCGGAAGATCAATGCAATGTCTGGTGGGAAGCGAAATAACCCCCCCTCACTCCACTGGTTACGGCAATACTTCTTGGTCCTCGTCGCCCTCATGTTCCCCTTGAAAACTGGCCTTCCTTAAATCAACGACTTTTGTTTTATTGATCCATTTGTAGCCCAGCCATAAGACCAGGAAAAGGGGCAACCCAACGTAGGAAATCAGGAGCCCATACCAATCAATTTGTTTTCCAAAAAATGCTTGATAATTTTGTCCGCCGATAATTAAAAGACAGAGCAAAAAGGCCAGTAAAGGCGCATAAGGATAACCTTTAGCGATATAGGGCAGCTTTCGCAGATCGCGTCCTTGGGCAACATAGGCCTTGCGAAAACGATAATGACTGATGGCAATACCCAGCCACGCAATGAAGCCGGATAAACTGGAGGCATTTAAAAGCCAAAAATAGACGGTGCCATTGCCAAATAAAGAGGAGAGAAAAGCCAGCAAACACACTACAGTGGTCGCCGCCAAGGCATAAATGGGAACGCCTCGCTTGTTGACCCGGGCAAAAACAGCCGGCACATGGTTTTTCTTGGCCAGATACCAGAGCATTCGGGTTGATGCATACATACCAGAATTTCCAGCCGATAAGATCGCGATGAGAATGACGGCATTAATCACAGAAGCTGCGAAAGGAATGCCCACTTGTTTGAAGGCCAAAGTGAAGGGACTCATTTCCACATCGGAGCTTGCAAGTTCAGGCGAGGTATAAGGAACCAGTAAGCTAATAATAAAAATAGAAAGAACAAAAAACAGTAATATTCTCCAAAACACTTGTTTAATGGCTTTAGGAATATTTTCACCGGGATCTTTACATTCGCCGGCTGCAATGCCGATTAATTCGGTCCCTTGAAAAGAAAAGCCAGCGACCATAATGGCGGCGAGCACGGTTGTCCAGTCACCGCGGAAAGGGCCGGAACCAATCATCCAGTTCTTAAACCCCGTGTGGTCCTGTCCTATGAATCCAAAGATCATCAGCGCACCGGAAACGATAAAGAAAATGATGGTGGAAACCTTGATAAAAGAAAACCAATATTCCGCCTCTCCAAAACCGCGGGCGGAAAACGCATTCAAGCCAACAAAAAGGCTAAAGGCTAGCGCATTCCAAATAAAAGGCGAAGAACCTGGAAACCAAAAATGCATCACTAAAGAAGCGGCTGAAATTTCAGAGGCGACGGTGATGGCCCAGTTATACCAATAATTCCAACCCAAGGCGTAGCCAAAAGCAGGGTCCACAAAATTGTTTGCATAGAGGTAGAACGAGCCAGTCGTTGGCATGAACGCTGCCATTTCTCCTAGGCTGGTCATTAAAAAATAAACCATGATACCCACAATAAGATAGGCCAGCATGGTGCCGCCAGGGCCTGCTGTATGGATTGCGTTTCCGCTGGCAAGGAAAATACCTGTTCCAATTGATCCGCCAATCGCGATCATATTGATCAGGCGGGCATTGAGTTTTCGCTGTAGTTTATGATTTTTGGTCAACTGTTTAGCCTTATATTCTATATTGGGCTCAATCCTAGCCACTGGCATGACAGTGGTTTTCCCTGTAAAAGTTGGTCTGGCATTTTAGCACTAAGTTCGGGCTTAACTCAAACTCATATACATTTATATAAAAATTATTTAATATTTATATGGAGTTTAATCCGATTTTGATTTTTGGAGGAAAGCATGCAAAATAGCAAACTGAGGCAAATTCGGCCGATCTTCTTTTTTACAGGAATTCTTCTTGCTTTGGTTTTCTGCTTCCTCCCGCCCGCCTTCGCGAGCAAAAACAAACCCGGCTTAATTAATGGTCTCAGCAGGCCCTACTCCGCCCCGCTGATTCTAGGAATCACGTCTTGGATCAATTCTGGCCCGATTACCTTAAGCGATTTGAAGGACAAAGTTGTTCTTATTGAGTTTTGGACTTCTTCCTGCCCTTACTGTAAAAAAGCACTGCCCTATGTCAATGACTGGTATCAGCGTTATCACAACAAAGGCCTCCTGATTATTGGCATCCACTCTCCCAAAAACGAGGAAGAGCAGAATGCGGCTATCGTCAAAGACGCTGTAGCGGCCTATAACATTCAATATCCCGTCGCGCTCGATAATAATTTTGAAACCTGGCAAAGTTTTGATGCGCAGGGGTGGCCGAGCTTTTTCCTGATTAATAAGAAAGGCAAGGTGGTTTATGTCAGTTATGGGGCTGAGAATTATCAGATTATCGAGAATAATATTGAGTATTTGTTAAAGCAATAAATGATGTAGTTGGTTTGAGTGAGGGTAAGGTATAATTTTTTTCAGTTCTATTAAAAACCGTGCTTCTATTTTTATGGAGGGGAACTGTCTCACCCGCCCTGGCACCGAGGGTTTTTTCTTCCAGCTCACTCTTTTCTTCCAGCCGCTCACCCCAACTCAGCTCTAACTCCTGGCTCAAAAAATTTTCCGCAGGAATCTTTGGTCTTTTTTTCCGCTCTTCTTGAACAGTATCACTAACATCATCACTTAAAAAGTCAAGCTCTTCCAGAAATCGCTGAATATTTTTATTCACAGCCTGATTAAAAGGCCAGCCCAAGGAAAGATAAAACCACCCAAAACGCCAGACAGGCCGTTCCAACTCGGCGGTATTCTTCATTTCAGTCAAATGGATTTGAATTTTTCTCGCAAAGGAAGCAATGACATCCATAGGACCTTCTGCATTTAATTGGCGCTGAAACTGCAACATCAAAAGACCAAGGGAGTTAAAATCGTTTTTATGTTGCAGATAATAGTTGTTCCGCCAGACCGAGAACCTTCCTGGAGGAGACTTGTCCTCGCCCCAAGATGGAAGATCTAAATGAAAAGCAGCGATTGCTTCTTCATCCGTGACAGGCTCTTTTAGCTCTTTAAAGTCATCAAATTTATCGCGGTAATATTGATGAATATAATCGGCGACTTTATGGTATAATTCTTTTTTGCGCTCATCAACGCGCTTGACTTCTTCTTCCGAAAACGCCATGATCTTGGCTTTCAAATCGCTGATGGTCCCCTTTAGTCGGCCACAAATATAACCCAGCAATGTCTTCTGCTCATCCACTTTATTAAAGTTTAGATTCTCATAGGCGTCCCTTTTGACTCTTTTCTTATCGAGACAGTCCAAACGACTATTGTTTTGGCCATCGTAAAGTGTTCCAAAACGCTCTTGAAACAATTCAAGCTCCTTTTCCAACAAAAACAAGATCCCTTCCAAAGATAATTTCCCTCTGCGGTCCCCATAAGCCCATAACTCACCTAACTGGCCCGTTAAGTCATAAACCTCTTGCAGCAACCTCTGTAACTTAGAGATGCGCAAGATGCTTTCTGAAAATGCGTGTGCTTGCTTCAAATAAGGAGGCACTTTTTGGTCCTTACTTTTACACCATTTAGGCAAATCATAATTTTTAGGATCAAAAGAGACATCTATTTTTAAACTAAAATCCTCATTAAAATACTTGGAAGAAAATTCCTGCCCCGTTTCGCATACAGCCGAGATGCCAAAAGACTCAAGTCCAGCGAGCTTTAAAACATCTTGCAACAATTCCCCAGTAGGCGTTTTTCGGATCTTGGGATAAAGCTCACTGGCATTCTGGGTCAAAGAAGTGTTATCAGCAGAATTCAGGTACCCTCTCGGCTCAAAGGGCTCATCATAAACACCCAAAAGCCGCCCATAATAGAGCACATGAACGCTAGCCAGTAATAATTTTTCGACGTCTCTGCGGCAGTAATCCAGTTTTTCTCTCGCGCAGTCGCGAAAGGCTTCTTTTTCCGCTAAACGCTTACACTCCACCAAATTTCCTTTGATAACTTTCATGACTTCATATTTATTTTTTTTTCTTTTTAAAAAACCGACTTTAAACAGCGTTTCGTCCTTTTGAATTTTTTCAAGATAGTCAATCCGCTTTTGAAGCTTTTCAATGGAATCGTCATCATAGCAATAGTTTGGCAAGTCATTGACGGCGAAATTCAGGAACTCCACTAGAAATAAATAAAGTAAATCGCCTGGTTCTCCGTGGCCAAACCAGCGGTTTTCGCGTTCGGCAAGATAGGCATTAATATGCCCGACGATCCGGTCAATTTGGCTATAGTAATTGCCCTTGCGCCCTTTCTCTGCAGACATTGCTTTCAAGTACTGCGGCCAAAGCTGTCTTTGCACGAGATGCGTTGAGCGGTTTTGCTCATCCAGTCCCCAGAAAGGAGGATTTTCTTGACCTAAGATTTTGGCATAAATTAGTTTTAGATAGTTGTAACGTCTAAGATCAGACTGAGAATAACGTTTACCCGTGCATTTTTCAAACAGCGTAAAAACCCCATAAGTCACAATACTGGCGCCGGCACCGACGGCGGCCTGGAATGAGAGATGTTCTAGAATCTTTGTTGTGTCACTGGTCATATTTAATGTCCTCGGGGTGCTGCCATAAAATAATCGACAAAGCTGAGCAGATTGTCAGAATGATTAGACAGCCAAAAGCGGCTTTAAAATTGCCGGTCAAATTGGCCAGCCACCCTGTCATGAGGGGCGCTAGAATACCAGCCAAAGCAAATCCACAGTCCATTACACCAAGACTGGTCGCCGCGCGGTCTCGCGCTAAATCAGTGTTGAGCGCGTAAAAAGCCGCATTCGGCATCATGCCAAAACCAAGGCCTAAGCTAATGGCAATCAGGCCAACGGTAAAAGAGTGATAAAAAAGCAGCGGCAGAAAGCAAAGCGCCGAAAGAAGCTGAGAGACCCAGATCACATAGGAGCGTGACAAGCGAATACTTTGGGTTTTGCGCCAAATGGCATCAGAGAGGAAACCTCCTAGTAAAAGTAACACCGTCGCTGTCACCCAGGGTGCAATTAAAAACCACCCTGTCGCGCGCACATGGATATGATAGGTTTGCTCGAGGTAGCCGGGCAGCCAGGTAATCGCAAAAAACAATAAATAACCGAAAACAAAAAAAGCGAAATTGTTCACCAGTAAAGCGCGGTTAAATAGTATAAAACGCCAACTCGTTTTGGTTTTGGACTGGCCCGGATGTTCTAAACCTTGCTCGATGAAGGTCAGCTCTGAGCGCGAAATATTTTTCATCTCACGCGGCAGGTCCCTAAAAAGGAAATACCAAAGCAGTGCCCAGAGAAGGCCTAGACTTCCCAGAATTACAAACATCAACCGCCACCCGACCGTTGAAACCAAGAAGGAAATAAATGGCGCGCCAACGACAGATGCAAAAGGAACAGCGGCCAAACCGAAGGCCAGAGCGCGCCCGCGTTCTGAAACCGGCAACCAATCCGCGGAAACACGTGTTAAGGCTGGAAAACTGGGCCCCTCAGCTATGCCCAACAGTAAACGCAAAAGGAAGAACCCCAGGAGGCCGCAAGCCCAAGCCATGGCGGCACAGGCCAAGGACCAAAAAACAGAAAAGACAGACCAGATTTTTCGCGCCCCGAAACGGTCGACTAAGACCCCGCCGACCACGGTCATCACCAAATAACCTAGGCCAAAAGCCGAAGCAATAAAACCGAAATCTGTGTTTGTGAATCCAAACTCCGTTTGTAGTGGGTGGATTGCATAGGACAAAGCTGAACGGTCAAGATAGGTAATAATGATAGCGAAAAAAGCAAGCACCATCATGCGCCAACGATATTGCGTCATAAGGACACTCCGGCAATATAGAACAGGCTAAAACAGGAGGCGAAATAAATCAGGAATAAATAAGCGCTAAAAGCACGATGTTCTTTGTCTGCGGACCAAAAATTATTGAAAATCAGGTTGGCCAGGAAAATATAAAGGGACAAAAGCAGCGCGGCGGCCACGGTGTAAATATTTAAAATCAGCAGTAAGCTGGTCGCTGCTTTCCAAATGAGTGCGCCGATATAAAAAACCCACGGAAAACGGACGCTCTTCTGTTTCATTAATTGAAAGAGCTGGGAACGTGATCGCAAATCGATGAAGCAGGAAAGTATATAAACCGACCCTAAGCCTATTCGTCCCAGATCCATTAGCAAAATTTGCCAGATGCTCATACGCAACTCCCTGTTAGTTTAAAATAAATACAATTGTCATTTTAAGCGCTCTATTTTACCTGCTCTGTCTTGCCGAGGGAATGGGCGAAGGCCCTTTTTTTATAATAATTTCTGAGACGACGAACCAGGGCTGACCAGATGAATTGACGTCAGCCACAGGAATATAGTACTTTGATGGTCAGGATTAATCTTATGCATGATTTGGCCCCACTGATATTTGATTTGACCATCATGCTCGGCGTAGCGGGCATCGTTGTTCTATTGTTTCAGCGCATTAAACAACCTGTTGTTTTGGGCTATCTCGTCGCCGGCATGATCATAGGGCCGCAGATGCAGGAATTTGTCCTTGTCAGCGACATTCCCAACATCAAAATTCTTTCCGAGCTAGGCGTCATCTTCCTCATGTTTTCCTTGGGTCTCGAGTTCAGTTTTCACAAGCTGACGCGCGTTGGCATTCCGGCCTTTATTACGGGCTTAATCGACGTTTCCTTTATGATTTGCTTAGGCTATGTTGCCGGCCTGCTCATGAAATGGAGCCCGATGAACTGCCTCTTTCTCGGCACCACGCTTGCTATTTCCTCGACAACCATTATCTTTAAGGCCGTGGGTGAGCTCGGTTTAAAAACTAAGCGGTTCGCAGAAGTCATTTTCGGCGTCTTGGTCATGGAAGACTTGCTCGCCATCCTCTTACTTGTCGCCCTTTCGACCATTGTGGTCAATAAAAATCTCTCTTCTTTAACACTCCTTTTGGCCGCGGTTAAACTGGTTTTAGTGGTTGGCGCTTGGTTTATTGTGGGTTATTTTGTGGTGCCTTCTTTATTCCGGGGCGTTGCCAGTTATATTAGTCAGGAAACGCTGACCATTATTTCAGTCGCTTTGTGTCTTTTTCTCGTCAGTGTTGCCGCCTATTTTCATTATTCAACCGCGCTGGGCGCTTTCATTATGGGCTCCATTTTGGCCGAGACCGTCTTGATTCATCGCATTGAAGAGCTCATTGTTCCTATACGCGATATTTTTGGTGCCATCTTCTTTATTTCAGTCGGCATGCTCATTAATGTTCCCATGTTAGTGGTCCATTGGCCGGCCATTCTTTTTATCACTTTGGTGCTCATCTTTGGGAAAGTATTTATCGTTTCGCTTGGCACTTTTTTAACGGGACAAAGCATCAAAACCTCCGTCCGTGCAGGCTTCGGCATGGCGCAGATCGGTGAATTTTCATTCATCATTGCAACGCTGGGGCTTTCTCTTAACGTGATCAATGACAGCCTTTATCCTATCATTGTGGCGGTTTCGAGTTTGACCACCTTCACAACGCCTTACATGATCCGCTTATCAGGGCATATCGGAAAAATCCTTGAAAGAAAGCTACCCAATCGCGTCAAGTATTTTTTGGACAGCTACTCCACTTGGGTCTACCGCGTCCAAACCCGCTCAGGACAAAACTCTTTGCTTCGCTCGGTGACCATGCGTGTCATCGTGAATGGCTTGATTGTGGCCATTATTTTTATCCTAATCGATAAATATATTTATCCTGAAATTTGTAATTTAGTGGACCGCCGCAGGACAGCGAAACTGTTAAGCGAAGCCCTGGCCATCGGCATTTCTACTCCCTTTGTTTGGGGCATGCTCTTTTCCTATAAGTTGGCCGATCTGCCTGAATATACCAAGACCACTCTCAACCCCATCGTTTTCTTGATCTGGCTGCTTACGCTCGCTGAAATTTCAGTCTTTAGCATCGTGCTTTTTCATACCTGGGCCATTACCGGACTTCTTCTTCTTTTAGCGCTTTGCTTTTTGGCCATTGCCTATCAGCAATTGGAAAAGTCCTATCATTGGTTTGAAGGGCAATTGGTGGGCAATATTAAAAAACGCCCCAGCAAACCCTCGCGCAATAAAGAGCTGGCACCCTGGGACACTCATTTTGTGGAGATGGAAGTCGGCGATAAGTCGCCCTTCATTGATAAGATGCTAGGAGAATGTCACATTCGGCAGCATTATGGTGTGAATATTGTCGCAATTCGCAGAGGACATCATACGATTCTTTCTCCGCGTGGTGAAGAATATATTCGTGATAATGACAAACTTTTTGTGTTGGGGAACGACGAGCAAATTGATCATTTTCAAAAGAAGGTCACTCTTTCTACGCCGGACCAGGACACGATTGATCACTTGGAAAACTTTATCTTAAAGCCAATTTTATTGGAGAATGAAAATCCCCTGATTGGGAAGACGATTCGTGCTTCTCGGATTCGGGAAAACCTGCAAGGCTTGGTTGTGGGAATTGAGCGAGGGAACCAACGGATGCTGAATCCTGCGCCGGAAACGGTTTTGGAACGGGATGATTTGGTGTTGGTGGTGAAAGTAAAGAAAAGTGAAAATGTGGGCCTGTCCTCTTAATATAGTAGATAACCTAGCTTAGGTTACAACTGTCATTCTGAGCAAAGCGAAGAATCGCTGGAAATTTTAACAGGTCCTTCACTTCGTTCAGGATGACTTGTAACCTAAGCTAGGTTACCTACTATATTTCCGTCATTGCCGCGCTTAATTTCCAATGACATCACCCATTGTCCTTTTCCAACAATCCTTATATTATAAAAATAACACCCAAAATCAGTACATAAAAATTAAGGAGACTTATGTCAGATCTAAAATCTTCATATGTTTCAAAGTCCGTGGACGCCCAAGGTTTCGCGGTCTATACACAGGAAGAAAATGAGGTTTGGCATGAGCTTTATCAAAGGCAGACGCTGATTTTGCCTGGACGGGCCTGTGATGAATATTTGCAGGGACTGAAACAGCTTGCACTGCCTAAGAACCGGGTCCCGCAATGCCCGGAAGTCAGCAAAGTACTGCAAAAAGCGACTGGCTGGTCCCTGGAACCTGTTCCAGCGCTCATTTCTTTTGACCGCTTTTTTGCCTTATTAGCAGATCGCCGTTTTCCCGCAGCCACCTTTATTCGCCGCAAGGAAGAGCTGGACTACCTGAAAGAACCAGATGTTTTTCATGAAATCTTCGGACATTGTCCCATGTTGACCAATCCCGCCGCCGCAGAGTTTACGCATACTTATGGCAAGCTTGGGCTCAAAGCAAGCTCTGAAGAACGCATTTTGCTGGCTCGTTTGTTTTGGTTCACTGTGGAATTTGGGCTGATTCAAACGCCCAAGGGCTTACGGGCCTATGGCGGCGGTATTCTTTCTTCCATTGGTGAAACAGTTTATTGCGTGGAAAGCCCCATTCCCGAACGCAGACCCTTTGATGTGATGCAAGCCTTACGGACCGCCTACCGTATCGACATCATGCAACCTATCTATTACGTGTTAAAAAGCTTTGATCAACTTTACCAACTGGTTGAGCTCGACTTAATGGGCATGATTCGAGAAGTCCATCATGAACATCCCGCACCGGCCCACCCCTGCTAGGTTAGCTGCAAAATGCCCAGCATTGTTATATATCAACCTGAAACAAAAGGTCTGCCAAAATCGCTTTTAACGCGAAGCGTTTCGGCAAATACGTCTTTTTAAGCTAACTTTCATCTGTCATGCTGTTTTTCTCAACTTTAAGGAGAAGCAAATGACAGGCTCAAAAACAGAAACACAGACCGCTGAATGTCAAAAAATTATAGACGATCAAAAGCAAAGCGGTTTAACGTTTGTTTTATGTTAATGATTGTCTGGCTGGGTTGTTTAATTTTAGATTCAATGCTGAAAATTTATTCGAGCTTGATAATTTCTTTTTACACCCTAATTTTATTGGGAAATGTCTTGGCCGTGAATTCTGGAGCAAGCGTTCGGGGAAACACGCTCCGCACCTGATCATTAGTTGCCCGCTTGTGTTTTGTAATGCATCAAGTAAAATCCACCCCAATATAAATTGGGAGGAGGCTATGCCTAAAAACTCGATGGCCTATTCGGTATATAAAAAAATTTCACGGCCTTAAGCTTTTAATAAGGTTCTTAGCATATATTTCACATTATTAGCCTTACCGAAAAAGCGCAGTTGATTGACATTTGCCAAAACGCTTTCCCTGGAGTATTTAAAATGAAAAAATTACATGTTTTATGCCTGCTGTTTTTGGCAATCGTCTGCTCAAAAAGTTTTGCAACCACAATGCATGACAATGACGTTTTTATCGGAATGTGGTGGGATTCTCCAATGACAGCATCATTTTTAGTACCACTGGAAAAACGTATGAAACAATAAAACAGGTTAAAAAAATAGCGCGCAGCATGTGAGCGGAGTTAAATCAAACAAAGGAAAGAAAAATTGTCGCAAGAAGAAATGATAAATAAAATAATTTTATTTCATTTTAATGAATTGGGTCCGATGCCTGTTTCTGAAACAGAGGGGCATCCTATTGCTAAAGCGGTTAGTATTGGCTTTAATGCTAAAAGTGTTTATACATCAGATTCTGATGAGTTATATTTAACAAAAAAATTATTCAAATTTAATGCTCAGGACGTTTTTAATCAATACTTGCCGGGGAAAATAGAACTAAATCCCGGTATTGAGAAACACTTAAATGATTTGTTGATTGAGTCAGCATATTTAGAATGTTTAGCACCTTTAATAGCGGGTCGTTTGTTTAAAGATGTCTTAACTGTTCCAGATAATTATTTTTATGTAGATAGCAATGAATCTGTCATTATTATATCAAAATTTATTAACGGCTTTTCAGAGTTTCTAACTAATAAACATGCAGTTAAAGGAAAAGGCCCTGGCTTTTGGGAAAGAGAAAAGAAACCTCTGCCAAAAAGGGAAGATTTAAATCTTTCTGAACGGGAAGCGGAAATAATTGGCACTTTGTATGCTGTTGCCTTGTTGTTTAATCACTGGGACTTTCTGAATAATTATTTTAGAAATTCAGGTTATGTACGTAATGATGGCAATTACTCAGCTTGTATTATTGATTGGGGCCAGTCATTACATCAAGCTGAATTGGGACAATTATGTGATTCATTAACAGTGATGAATC
This sequence comes from uncultured Coxiellaceae bacterium, assembly GCA_964449835.1. Taxonomy (GTDB): domain Bacteria; phylum Pseudomonadota; class Gammaproteobacteria; order DSM-16500; family DSM-16500; genus JABDGC01. Next base: position 27,335 of record CAYVBZ010000001.1, read on the forward strand.
CTCTTTTTAAACTTAATGCACCCATTCAATATAATTTTGATTCTTCTTCTGCCTGTTTTAATCGATATGAACATAGCATGCCTTTTGATAGCCGTGTATATCCATTACCTAAAAAATCTCTTATTAGAGATATGTATGAGATGAGTGGAGATGATGAAACAAGTAAAACAATTTTGCGGGGGTTTAAAAATGCGCTTGTCACTGCTCGTGCAAATCTCAATTCAAATTCAGATCTGTTAAAAGAAGCTATTTGTGATTCAGAGCATATGATTGCCATAGATTCTCATGTCACTTTTGATCAATTAAAAAGAAGTTTGAATCAGGAATATTATGGATTTGCTGCCTCGCCAACAGGTAGTACCTATTGTCTGGAAACATTACTAAAAGAGCGTTTGCTGGATCTTGAAAAGATAGTCGTTCAGTTGGAACAGGGAAGAAGTTTAACTTCTATTGCTGAAGAGGTCAGGAATGAGTATTACCTTTCTAATCTGGGTATGAAAAAGCAATAAGCTATAGTAGTTCCAACTTGAAATTGACAGTAAACAAATGACAGCCTCAGCCACTCTAGACAGGCTGAGACACAAGGCAAGCACCTCGGCATAAGCAACGTAAGATTTGCACAAATATTAACTATTTAGCTCGGGTTGTGGGGAAAAATTAGATGCGGTTACCGTGAAAAATGCGGCAGTTATCTTGAACTTAGGGTGATGACTGTGGTAATTTGCAGGCTTACTAAAAAAGCACAATTAAATAGAAAACAACAATCATGCTCATACTGCGGCCAGCAATCATTGATGATACAAAAGCTCTCCTGGAAAAGGAAAAGCGCTGTGCCTACTGAAATCGAAATAAATAATTCTCAACCCGACCCCCAAATTTGGTTGTTTGACCTTGATGAAACCTTATGGGTAGCAGAAGACAATGTATTTTTTGGGGATGCTCATGTGGTGGCATATGGCTATAATCTGTCTCCTCTGCATGCGGAAAGACTTTCTGCCATTTTCGGAGAAATTATCTCAAAAGGTCATAGTATTGGATTCATTACTGCGGGGAGCTGGAAACCTGAGCATGTTTCAGCGTTTTTTAAAAAAACGTACGGCATACGTCTTAAGCCTGATTTTATATTTTATTCGGACACAAGACCACGATCTGAAAAGAAAGCGCTCTCTTTTAATAAAGTCGAGTATCTTAAAAAAATAGCAGCTGAAAAAAATTGCAGCCGCTATTCTATTGTTTTTGTAGATGACAACGCTCAATATGTGAACGAAGCTCAGATGGCAGGTTTCACCGCGATTCACGCAGACAACCTCAAGGGTGAGGACGGCCAAAGTTACCTGGAAAAACTCGAAGCACTTACCGGTGCGAAGACAGGGCAACGCAAAAACAGTAAAGGTTCTTTTTTCAAAGGTGAGTATACCCTACCTTTAGTAGCGGCCTTGGCTTTGACCCGGCATTTTTCAAGTAGCGATAGGCGCCTTACTTCATCGCAGTACATCGCGCTAGGTATTAATCTGCTTTCAACATCGCTCGCATTTTCAGTGGAAAAGAGATTATATGGATTTTTCTCTAAAAAGAAGGATGAAGCCCTCATTGCAAACGATGAAAAAGAACTAAGACTCGGTGGTTTTGAAAATGAAAAAGGAAGTGCAAGCCTCAGAATCAATCCCCGCTTTACATAATGAAAGCCTAGCAAGGCCTCCTTCAAGCTGGATCAATTTTCTCCTTAAATTTTAAGGAAGACAGCATGACATAGGATTTTTAGGTTAAAAAGATGGAATTAGCGGAACGCTTACTTTAACGCGAATTCCGATGCAGCCTGCTTCGCGCAACCTTAATCTTTCTAATGCAGTGGCGATTGTTTTATATGAGAGTCTGAGGCAGTTGGGATTTGGGGCTTGGTTAGGACCTGTCCTCATTAGTGAATTTGGGAAGAAGATGAGGAGTCGTCGATATTGCGGAAAATGGCGGCGACATCTACTTTGTCATAGCAATATTCGCAATTGCAAAACTCGCATTTCACCACAATTTGCTGCTTGAGACGAAGTTCGTCTTCGGCTTCTTTTTTTCCTAAAATGCGGATGGCATTGGCCCCGCGCTTTTCCGAGCAGGTGCATTGGAAGACCACGGATTTTGCTTCAAACAAACGGACATCTTCTTCCACATAAAGGCGGTGCAACAACGTTTTATTATCGAGGTTAGTCAATTCATGCGGTGTTAGGGTGGCAGTCAGATAGTTAATATGTTCCCAGTCATGGTCCAAGGTAGACTCCCTGCGTAGCGCTTCTTCGGGTACACGCTGCAATAAAAAGCCGGAGGCAGATTTCTCATCGACCACGACCCAAATTCGCGTTGGCAATTGTTCTGAATTCTGGAAGTAGCCCTCGATGGACTCTGATAAGGTTTGACCCTGCCAGGCCACAATGCCCTCATAACGCTGTTTGGCGTTATCCGGATCAATGGTGATGATAATAGTGCCCTGCTTCAGGGAGTCCAAAATTTCCTCTTCGGTCAACTCCCCTTCCCATTGGGCCAAACCGCGCACCTGCAATTCATTAGTGCATTGGACCAATAAAAGTTTCAGTTTCCCCTTCCCTTGAAATTGAATGGCTAAACGGCCATTGAACTTGATCAAGGTGCTCAGCAAACAGACTAGGACCAAAGCCTCCCCAAGCCAGCGCCGAATTAAAGGGGGATATTGGTGTTGTTCCATAATATGCTGAAAACTCAGGTTCAAATGGACAATTTCACCGCGAATGGGGAGTTCTTCAAACAAAAAATTCTGTATGCTGTCTTGATTTTTCATGGACTCTTACTCTATTGAAGCTTATAAATTAAGCCAATTCCATATTGATCTGTTTTCGGCGAGCCGATATTTGAAGTATTCGTATAGGCCGTATAAATATACTCCCCACGAAGGTCCCAATTTTTAGAGAGTTCTGACTGGAGACCCACACCGATCTGTCCTCCAGATTTAGTCGTATCAGGCCCCCAAAAGCGGGTCGCGACATAGCCCATTCTGAGGAAGGCCACCACTTTTTCTGTGAGCAGCAAGCCCGGCAAGAAACTAACGCCCCAAGCATAGGTAGTGCGGATACTTTCGTCGCGCTGGGGATTACTTTCGGAGATTGAAACAGTAGCCGGTACAATAAAAAGCTCGCCCGCGAGATAAAAACAATCGATGACATCCCAGTAGCCTGCTGCAAGATGCATATACAGTGCGTGGAAATTATCCGTATCCGACACGGTCCTTTGCATGAACAAGGAGGGAGCAAAATAGATACTACCGGCGGAAACTTGCCAGCTTGCGGCCAGTAAAGCCAAGGTCCAAAGTATTTTTTTCATGCGTTATTTCTTTTTATGAGAAATTGAAAGCGGCGATTATAGCATACAATAATCCAGTTCGTGGAGGAAAGAGGGCCCTCAACTTAGCGTTTTTAGTATAGTAATCATCGATAAAGCTGCATCAGCTGCATCGCGTCCCTTATGACCGTGTTTACCTCCTACACGATCGCGGGCTTGTTCTTCATTCTCTGTCGTCAGCATCCCAAAAATGACCGGCAAATCATAAGCCATCATCACTTGCTGGCAACCCTCACTCACTTGCGAACAAACATAATCATAGTGGCTCGTTTCCCCACGAATGACCGCGCCCAAACAAATCAAAGCTTGGTATTTTTTAGACTGCGCCAAACGTTTAGCCACCAAAGGAATTTCCACCGCGCCCGGCACCCGCACCACCATGATCTTCGAGCGGGCCACACCTTGTTCTTCCAGCCGCTCCAACGCGCCTTCCAATAATAATGAGGTAATTTCCTCGTTAAACTGGCTGACAACAATCGCAACCCCTTGTTCCACCCCATTTATTTTCATATTCAAGTTCCCGTTTGCTTTGTCATGATTAAATGATTTAACTTCACTTGCTTGGTCTGCAAATAATGCTCATTGTGAGTATTAGAAAAAACCGGCAAAGAAACTCTTTCAACTTCTTGAATACCATAACGCCTCAAGTCAGCAACTTTATGCGGGTTATTGGTCAGCAAACGAATACGCGTCAGCTTCCAATTTCGCAAAATATTAGCGGCCATATAGTATTTTCGCGCATCCGCTGGCCAACCCAGAAGTTGGTTTGCTTCAACAGTGTCGGCGCCATTTTCCTGCAAAGCATAGGCTTTAATTTTATTAAACAAGCCCATCCCCCGCCCTTCTTGATTCAGGTAAATCAACATGCCGCCCTCTTCGCTGATTTTCTGCAGAGAATAATGCAACTGTTGCTTACAATCGCAGCGCTCTGAACCGAAGAGATCGCCGGTCATGCATGCGGAATGAATACGGACCCAAGGTGCCGGGTTTTCCTTCATTTTATCGTTGACGAAAACCAGATGTTCTTTGCCGTTGATTTTCTCGCGAATGACCGTCAACTGAAACGAGCCATAAGTTTCAAGCGGTAAGCGGGCCGCAGCAGTTTCTTCGATTAAATTTTCATGCTGCAAGCGATAATGAATTAAATCACTGATCGCAAGCATTTTTAGCTGGTGCTGGTTTGCGAATTCATTCAGTTCCGCTCCTTTCGCCATTGTGCCATCGGGATTCATGATTTCACATAAAACAGCTGCAGGCTGAAAGCCCGCTATACGCACAAGATCAATAGAGCCTTCCGTATGGCCAGCGCGCTCTAAGACACCCCCTTCTTTCGCGCGCAGTGGAAACACATGACCAGGCCGCACCAAGTCCTCTGGACGGGCCCCTTCACGGACCGCTGCTAAAATAGTGGTTGCGCGGTCAGCCGCTGAAACGCCTGTTGTAACGCCGGCCTTGGCTTCGATTGAAACCGTGAAAGGCGTGCCTCTAAAGCTGGTGTTTTCATGCGCCGGCACCATCAGCGGCAAATTCAATTGCTCTAATTGAGCGCCTAGCATGGAAAGACAGACAATACCGCTGCAATAGCGGACCATAAATTGAATCACCTCCGGCGTGATCAACTCAGCCGGAAAAATGAGGTCTCCTTCATTTTCTCTTTCAGGGTCGTCCGTCAAAATAATCATCCTACCCTGTTTAAGTTCTTGCAGGGCTTCTTCCACTCGACTCATTTGCATTGGCTTGCTCCCCCTAACAGTTTTTCAACATATTTACCTAAGATATCTACTTCGACGTTCAACTTGTCACCAATCTGATAATTTTTGACAATGGTGGCCTCGCGCGTATGTGGGATGAAGGTCACGGAAAACCAGTCATCACCTACATCGACCAAGGTAATACTCATCCCATCCAGCGCAGCATAGCCTTTTTTTACTAGGTATTTCATCAAAGCAGGCGCGGCTTGAATCGTCACAAGCAATGCCGCCCCTTGCTGTTCAATCCGGCGAATTTCGCCAATGCCGTCGACATGGCCTTGAACAGCATGTCCACCGATCCGGTCCACTGCTTTGAGCGCCCTTTCTAAATTGACCTCAGCCTGCACCGAAAGCAGCCCTAAATTGGTGAGCGCCAAGGTTTCAGGCACGGCGGTACACTGAAAACTGTCTTGCTGGACCTGAGTCACCGTCAAGCAAACGCCATTGACCGACACGCTGTCACCGATTCGCAAATCATCAAAAAGACGCAGCGGCGCAATGCATAAATGCTTACAGCCGTTTTCAAAACGCTCTGCTGTCACCAAACCGGTTGTTTCAACAATGCCTCCAAACATAAACGCCTCTTAAATATCCGCTGAAATAAAAAGATCCTGCCCGAGTGAGTTCCATTCGAGCTTGCTTAAGAACTGCTTTTTTGCAAGAGAGCCGATCAAGGCCGGCGCTAAATAAACCTGGACCTTGTTGACCAGTCCCTCCTTAAAAAAACTATCATGAACGGCCCTCCCGCCTTCCACTAAAACACTAGTCACCTCGCTTTGGCCCAAATGATCGAGCAAAGCGGTCAAGCTGACCTGGCCATTTTGATTGGGCGGCAAACACAAAACTGCCACTTCCTTGTCTAAAAGCGCTTGGCACCAAGCAGAGTCCGCAGCTTCCGTGGTGGCAACCAGCGTTTTTCCAGGCAAGCTGCTATCGAAAAGTTTCAAATCTAGCGGCAATCCGCCTTGGCTGGCTAAAACAATTCTGAGCGGCTGTTTGTTCGTGAAACCTTCGATTTCTGGATTTCTTGCCGTTAATTGCGGGTTGTCCTGCACTGCAGTGTGAGAGCCAATTAAAATCGCATCAAGCTGCTGCCGCAGTTGATGAGTATGCAGCTGCGACTCAGTGCAGGATATTTGCTTGGCATCTCCAGGTTGCGTGCTGACTTGGCCGTCCAAGGACATCGCCCACTTTGCTAAAACAAAGGGACGCCGATTCTGAATATAATGGAAAAAAATCTCGTTTAAGCGCTTCGCTTCGGCCTCTAAAACACCACTTCGGACCTGAATACCGGCTTTTCTTAAAATTTGCGCGCCCTTTCCGGCAACACGGGGATTGGGATCAAGACAGGCCAGGTAAACTTCTTTGATGCCAGCTTCAATCAAGGCAGTCGTGCAAGGCGGTGTTCGGCCAAAATGGCAGCAGGGCTCCAAGGTAACGAAAGCAGTCGCACCCTGTGCCGCTTCGCCGGCCTCACGTAAAGCCAGCACTTCAGCGTGGGGGCCTCCAGCGCGCTGATGCCAGCCGCTAGCGATCACTTGGTCCTGCTTTACAAGCAGACAACCAACCATGGGATTTGGAGAGACAGTAAAACGGCCCTTTTGGGCCTCGGCCAGTGCTTGCGCCATATAGGCTTGCTGTTTCGCTTCGGTCATATAAAAAAAGCCCTCTCAAGCAATCTCAGGGCTTCTTTTTAACCAAATAGGGGCTTGTCATCCTGAAATAAAGGACAACAATCGCTATCTTCTTTCATCCGGACTTTCACCGTCGGCTTTGGTTTTTCACCAAATCTGCCGGCTTCCACAGAAGCTGGCTCGCGGGCTTTTTTACAGGAGAGTAAAATTACCGCCGGTGGGGATTTGCACCCCGCCCTGAAGATAACAAGGGGGTAGCTTAGCATAGGTTGGGGACCAGAGAAAGCGGAGTGCCGGGGGAAAAAATTTGCTATTATAATCAAGGTTGGTTGCAGCATACCTCCCAACCCTCATGGGAGCTCGCCCGCAATGAAGAATTCTGGAAATCAATTAAGGAAGCTCCATGAAAATTAAATCCTTCACCATCAGCCTTCTATTAGCCACCCTTTGCGCCAATGCACAGGCCGATTTATGTGAGAAATTTTGTCATGGTAGAGTCTATGTGGGCCCTACGCTTCTGGTACAGGACATTTCCGCAAATCACGCGAGCTTTCGGGGTCTTGATCCTCAAATCAGTTTGGGCTATGCAGACTGGTCAAACAAATATTATCTTGCCGCTGAAGCCTTCTACCTTCCCGCCACAATTGTTTTATCGGATAGACGCGCTTTCCCAAATGATCCAACAGCAAAGTCCTCGAATAGCTTTGGAGTGGGCCTGCTTCCAGGCATGTTCATTTATAAAAAGTGGCTGGGCTATCTGCGCTTCGGCCCTATTATCTCCCGCTTTGTTGCCCCAAACAGCATGAAGCTCGGCGGCCAATTAGGCTTTGGCTTACAAGCTTATCTGACCAAGCAATTCGCCATACGTGGAGAATATATTTACACCGCCTATAGTTCCGTCGCAAAGATCGGAACGCCAACCTCTAATCAATTTGGGCTTGGGTTTATTTACTACACTTAAGGAGAGAGAGTTGCATCCTGAGCGAGAATGGCCGAAAATAAAGCTTTTCTTTTAAGGGCTTCGTACTTCTATGGACAGTTTTCAAAATGCTGTCAGTCAACTTGACCTGAGCGTACTCCTCATCAAGGCCAATATGCCTTTGGTGCTTGCGATCATTGCCGGTCTTTATTTCCTGCATTTTATTAATTTTATCTTGGGTTACCGTTTAAATATTTTAGGAATCTATCCGCGCCATTTGCTTGGCTTACCGGGTATTTTCACCTCTCCTTTTTTACATGGCAATTTTAATCATCTTTTTTTTAATTCCCTTCCACTTTTTATTCTCCTCAGCTTTGTTTTACTAAACGGCCCGCTCACTTTTCTCAGCATCACCACTACCATTATTGTGGTTGGTGGACTGGGTACCTGGCTTTTTGGCAGGAAAGCGCTGCATATCGGTGCTAGCGGTGTCATTATGGGATACTGGTCTTATTTATTACTGAATGCCTATCAACAACCCACTGCCATGTCGCTCGCGCTAGGTCTGGTCTGCGTTTATTACTTCGGCAGTTTGCTCTTTAATCTTTTTCCCTTAGAGGCACGGTCTTCATTTGAAGCGCATATTTTTGGTTTTGTGGGCGGGATTGCCGCGAATTATACAGTGCCTTATTTAAACCCGATTTTGGAGCGTTATATCCATCTAGTGAACTCGTAAAGACCACCCAAAAAATGAAATCATTGTCACAGCAAGCCAACTCAGGCAAACCCTACTTGACCTTCCCCCCAAATTTCGCTATATTTTAGGCTGAAGTTTTTAAGCGCTGATTTGAGCTACAGCTTGCAAGCGCTTTATAAATATGGCTAAAGCGTATCAATAACCATCGCCTGCTTTAGCACGATGGTTTTTTTTCGCACCTTATTTAGCCAAGGTCCAACATAAATAAGGGTGGCATCATGATCGAACTCAAGCAACTGAACAAGAGTTATTTCATTCATAAGCGGGAATTCCATGCGCTTAAAAACCTGGACCTCCAGATTAGACGGGGGGAAATTTTTGGCGTGTTGGGGAAAAGCGGGGCTGGCAAGAGTACCTTGTTGCGCTCGGTGAACCTATTGGAGCGCCCCACTTCCGGCCAAGTGATTGTCAATGGCGTCAATCTCACGGCCCTGTCTCAAGCCGAACTCCGCGAGCACCGGCATCAAATCGGCGTTATTTTTCAGCATTATAATTTGCTAGAGTCTCGCACGGTCTTTGGCAATGTTTCTCTGCCCCTCGAAATCACGGGCGCCTCGGGTTCGCATATTCAGGAAAAAGTCGGCAACCTTTTGGAGCTGGTTGGCTTAAGTGACAAGAAAAACCATTTTCCCGCGCAGTTAAGCGGCGGCCAAAAGCAGCGAGTGGGCATTGCAAGGGCCCTTGCGACCGATCCGAAACTGCTGCTTTGTGATGAGGCAACCTCCGCCCTGGATGCGGAAGCGACCAGCGCGGTACTCACTCTCCTAAAAAAAATCAACCGGGAACTCGGCTTGACCATTTTGCTTATCACGCATGAACTCGACGTGGTTAAAAAAATCTGCGACCGCGTGGGCATTTTGGACCAAGGCAGCTTAGTGGAAGTGGATTCAACCGTGAATATTTTTTCAAACCCAAAAAACCAGGTCACCCGGCAGCTTATTCAGCAAGCGCTTCATTTTTATGAACCCGACCAAAACGACCAAGGTTCCCTGGTTCTAAAGCTCACTTTCATCGGCAAAGACAGCGAAGAGCCTATCATTTCATCTTTGGTGAAGAAATTTAATGTTAGCTTTAACCTGAAGCAAGCGCTGATTGAAAAGGTGCAAGACACTACAATCGGCTTCACCATTTGCTCTCTTAGCGGCGAAAAAGCAGCGCTCGATCAAGCGCTGCAATATCTTCAATCCACCTCCATTCAGGCGGAAACACTTTATGCATAAGCTCGAACTTGCTCTCTTACTGAAAGCCACCTGGGAAACGATCTATATTGTGTTCGTCTCGAGTTTTATTAGCGTGATTTTTGGCTCCCTCGTCGGTACTTTGCTTTTTTTGACACGGGAAAAACAAGCGCTTGAAAATAAATGGCTGCACCAGTCCCTGGGTCTTCTGGTCAATGTGACACGCTCCATTCCTTTTATTATTCTGATGATCAGCATCATTCCTTTGACGCGTTTGCTAGTTGGGACCACCATCGGCAGCAATGCCGCCATTGTGCCCTTGGCGCTCGCCGCCATCCCTTTTTACGCGCGCATTTGCGAAGCTGCTTTTGCGGAACTTCCCGCGGGTTTAATTGAAGCCGCGCATGCTTTCGGGGTCAACACCTCGCAGCTTCTTTTTAAAATTCTAATTCCGGAAAGTTTGCCTGCTTTGCTGCGAGGACTCACCCTCACCATTATCGCTCTAATCGGCTACTCGGCCATGGCAGGGACCGTCGGCGGCGGCGGCTTGGGCGAACTTGCTATTAATTACGGCTATCAACGCTTTGACGCCATCGTGACCTTGGAGACTGTGTTAACACTAGTCGTTCTGGTGCAAGTGGTGCAATTTGCCGGTGATTTTCTGGCAAAAAGACGCCGTGTTAAACCGCTTCTGATTGCCGCCCTGCTGCTTGGACTAGCTAGTTTTGGCAGCCAGCTCTCTCCTTTCTTTTTCTCCCCCGAAGAAGAGCTCAAGGTTGGGGTGACCTCAGGCTGGTCTGAAGAAGTCATGAAAACCGCGCAAACTGTCGCAGAATCAGAGTATCACTTAAAGTTAAAAGTGGTCACCTTTAACGATTACGTGCTGCCAAACACTGCCCTCGCAAACGGCAACATCGACAGCAATATTTTTCAGCACCTGCCTTACCTAGACGCTCAAGTTAAAGCCCGCGGCTACCACTTGGTTCCAATCGCGAAGACCTTTGTTTATCCCATGGGTTTTTATTCCAGAAAAATCTCGACCCTGAAAGAATTGAATGACAATGCCCTAATCGCGCTGCCGAACGACCCCAGCAATGAAGGCCGCTCTTTACTGCTGCTTGAAAAAGCTGGGTTGATTTCCCTGAAACCCAATGCAGGCACCCTGGCCTCTTTAAAAGATATCACCACCAATCCAAAAAATTTGCGCTTTAAACTCTTAGACGCTGCTCAATTACCGCGAGTTCTCAAAGACGCCGACTTAGTCGCTCTAACCAATGATTATATCGGCCCCGCAGGTTTTCAAACCAATCAAGCCCTGCTCAAGGAAGGCGCTGATTCGCTTTATGCCAACATTATTGTTGTCCGGGCCGAGGACAAAGACAACCCACGTTTCCAGAAACTGGTTACGGTTATGCATTCCAAGGCAGTTTTAGAAAAAACTAAAGCACTTTTTCCGAACGGAGCAGCAATTCCTGCTTGGGACTTTCTAAAGACCAAGCCCGCTTAAAATGTGTTGATTCACTTTATCTTGTCCTGAGCAACGCGAAGGACCTTCTCGCTGCAAAGTCAGGAAGTCCTTCACTTCGCTCATGACAAAACAAAATGTCAACACCCTTTAATCGTTCTCATCATTGTTTTGTCATCCTTCACGAAGTGAAGGACCTCCAATTTAACTTAGCAAAAATTCTTTTAGGCCAACAACATGAATTCTTTTATTGAGAGAATAAGACACTTTCCCAGGATAAATAACCGTTAAAGCATCTAGGTTCAAATTTTCTTGTGCAGCTTCCAATGAGGTTGTTAAACGAGGAGCATCGCTATATTTAAATTCAAAGCCTACCTTTTTGCCGTCCTTTAAAATAAGCAAATCTAACTCCGCCTGTGCATGAATGCCCCAAAAATAAGCCTCCTCTGGTCTTGCCTGACAATGTCGAATCACTTCCTCCAATGCGAACCCCTCCCACGAGGCGCCCAACTTCGGATGTAAAAATAATTTTGTTTTATCTTGAATGCTGAGCATTGTATGAAAAATTCCGCTATCGCGAAAATAAATTTTAGGTGATTTGACTTGTCTTTTTTTGATATTTTCAATCCACGGCTGAAGCTCACGGACCATAAAAGTCCCCGTCAAAATATTCAGATAATTTCGAATTGTTGTATGCGCCGCCCCTAATGAGTGCCCAATTTCACTCGCGTTAAAGATCGTGCCATGATAATGAGCCAGCATCATCCAAAAGCGGCGCAGCGTATTGGCCGGAATTGTAATACCTAATTGAGGAAGATCATGCTCTAGAAACGTTGTTACATAAGCAGTTCGCCAACTGTCACTTATCGCCGCACTTTCTGCTAGATATGAACGCGGGAAGCCTCCTCGGAGCCACAGCAACTCCAAGTCCTCCACTTCAGGATATGAAAATGGTGTTAATTCAATATAGGAAATACGACCAGCTAAGGACTCTGATGATTGTTTTATAAGCTCTCGAGAAGCGCTTCCCAAAACAAGAAAGCGTCGATCTTTATGTTGATCCACTAAAACACGCAGTATTGGAAATAATTCAGGCCGTCGCTGAATCTCATCAATAACAATAAGGCCTTCCATATTTTCTAAGGTCAGCTGGGGCCTTTCTAAGCGCGCCAAATCACTTGGACTTTCAAGATCAAAGAAGTTGATATCATGCTTAGCTTGTTTTGCTAATTTAGCATATTCCCTTGCAAGAGTCGTTTTTCCACATTGTCGAGGCCCTAAAAGGGCAACCACTGGGTTGACCTTGAAAGAAAATTTTATTTTATCTATAAAATTCAATCGGTTAAGAATAGACATGTTTGGCTCGTGAAAATTGAGTTGTTATCACTCAATTTTCATACACAAGAAGGCGCTAGTCAAGGCAAAAAAATTTAAAGGTTCGGGTCTACTTCTCCCAGGTTTTCTATCTCAAAAGCACTGTCGAGAGAATTATAAATCCATTTTGTAAACTTCCTTTCTGTGCATAATGCAGTTGACGCAGTTACTTGATAATATGCGAAAATATTGAAACAGGTCAAAACCAAATATTTACTACTATAATTAAGATACTGGATATAATTTTATTAAAGGGCCAAAGTAAATTTTCGAAATAACTGTTTGTAAAAGCTCAACCTAAGAGGGGAATAAAATGGTTTTTTGGAAAAAAGCACCCGAAGCATCCGAGCCAGACAAACGAATGTCGCTTTCTGATATACAAAATAAACTTGATAGCGAAAAACATGAAGAGATAAGAGAAGCGAAGATTAACTTATTAAAATACAATTTAAATTACGGTTATGAAGATGCTGCTGTCGAGACGGCGGAATCGGGATTCGCAGAAGATAAAGATTTAGAAGATTTAGATGATGATAATTTTAAGTCACTTCTCCGGCTTCAAGCTGAATATGCTGAATTACTATCCGAAGCTCCTAAGAGAATTGGAAGTGAAAAGAAAAAGAAAGAGGGAGAGGAAGTTTTCAATGATGAAGAACTTTTTGAAATAGCTAATGAAACTAAAAACCGTAATTATTTTTCAAAAGCAGCGTCCCTCATCATTCAGAAATTTGACGAGTATAATGAAGAAGAAATTAAAAGCCATATTACTGCTATCGAAACTCTTGCAAGACGCGCAATGGATGATCCAACCTATAACCCCATTTCTATTCCTTTAATGGAATTACTTCAAAATTATGGAAATCCCAATCAAAAAATATTTGCAAATGAATACTGCTTTTATAATTCTGTCTCGGACAAAAACAAACTAATTGCTGCTCACTACTTAAAAGAGAATGGTGAACGTGATAGTCAAAAGGAGGATGCATGGAAATTTCTTATTCCCCATAAGACTGAACTAACTAGCCCCTTGCCACAATCCAAGGAAATAGAGTGTTTAACTGATGAACAAATAAGGGATGCATTTAAAGACACGTTTATGGGCCAAAAATTAAAATATATAGGAAGTATCACTAATCCAGAAGGACCAATTCACAATGACAAGAAAGCCATAATTTTAGAAGTTTTGCAGGAAAAGTTTGCTGACGCGCCGCTAAATGACCCCCTACCTCAACATGCACCCAAAAACGGTTTAAGTGAGCAAGAGATAAAAAATGCTTTTAAGAAAGCAATAACTGAAAAAAGCATCGAAGATATAGCAGCGCTCAGTGACCCTCAAATGAATGCCGACAAGAAGGAGCTCATTAAAGCAGTCTTGCAGGAAAAATTTAGTGTTGCTTCTGACCTCACTCAGGCTTTGCCAGGACCTCCAGCAAGCGGTTTAAGTGAGCAAGACATAAAGGATGCGTTTAGGGACGCAATAGCTCAAAAAAGCGTGCAAGATATAGCAGCGCTCAGTGTCCTAGACATGAATGCCGACAAGAAGGAGCTCATTAAAGCAGCCTTGCAGAAAAAATTTGTCGATAGTAATTTTGATTTAATTCATGCTTTACCAGGACCTCCTCCAGAAAACGGTTTAAATGAGCAAGAGATAACGGATGCGTTTAAGGACGCAATAGGTCAAAAAAGCGTGCAAGAAATAGCAGCGCTCAGTGACCCTGCGATGAATGCCGACAAGAAGGAACTCATTAAAGCAGCCTTGCAGGCAAAATTTGTCGATGCCAATTTTGACTTAACCCACTCTCTGCCTGAGCAAGTAGAAAACGGTTTAACCAATGCAGAAATCCTAAAAGAATTTAATGACGCGTTATCTCAAAAATCCGTGCAAGAAATTGTAGAACTTAACAGTCCTGGGCTCCACGAAAATAAAAAAACCCTCCTGCAATCAGCCTTGCAGGAAAAATTTATCGTTGATCTTGATTTAGCTAACCCCCTACCATCCCAACAAGAAAATGGTTTAACGGATGAAAAAATACGAGAAGCTTTTGAGAAAGCGGTAGATCAAGCACTTCTAGGCAATGTGGGATCTTTAGCAAAACTCATTGTTGACCACGCACTGGAGCCCGATAAAATTAATGACAACAAGAACGAGTCAATTGATAAGGTGCTACGCACTAAAATGGCTGCTGACCCAAATGCTAAAACACTGGCGATGAAAGTGTTTCAAGAACAGGGTAATGCTGCTCAGAAAAGAGAGGCAAATCAATTCTTCTTAAAAACGGGCAACCCCGATGAAAAGCTGGCCGCAGCTAAAGAGGTCATAAAGGATAAGGATAATCCAGCCGAGCTTGAAATTATGAAATTGGCACATCTCCAAATGTTAGATTCTAATGATTTAAGTGAAAAACTAACATCAGCTCGAGAGCTTAGAGAGCCCACCTACAAAGATATCATCACAAGTGATGAAATTATTCCAGTAAATTTATTATTGTTAAAACACTCAGAGAGTCCTCCTGAACAACAAACGGCTGCTAAAGAGTTATCAGAACATCCCGACGATGCCAACAAAATAATTGCATATCGATATTTAGTGAAAAGTAATGAAGATCATACCAGCCTAAAGGCTGCTAAAGCGCTAAGAGATCTTTCCAGTGATGAAAATGATAATAAAATCGCAAATAGTTATTTACTAAACAAATCGCCGAATGGTTCCAGCGATAAAATAGTGGCGGCTTTTAACTTAAGAAATGCAGAAGGCGCTGAGGGGATGAACGCAAAGGAATATCTAAATACAAAACATTTTATGGAAACCAAACTTGATTTTACTATTATTAGCTCTGAAGACGAAGAAAAGGACATAGAGACACCACAACGCATAGTGTCTATATACAGCGCCAATCTCAACCCAGAAGAAGCAAAAGCACTGATCAATCCGAATATGGATGGGGCATTACAGCAAAGCCGCATCCATGTATGGAGTGAATCCCTAGTTGCAACATCTGATAATACATATAGCCTAGAGGAACAACGACAGGTGGGTTTAGCAAAGGTTTTGGCCTTTAAGGACCAGGGTTTACAAAGACAAGCTTCTGAGAGAGAACAAAAAGCGGAGATTAAAAAAATTGGCCCTATGATTTTTTCCGGCACTTGGACGCCTACTGAAGCAGCAATAGCAGTGAATTTTGGAATTGGCACAGGTGAACCTATTAAAATAAAATTGGGTTTTACGATTGAAACGGATGATCATAGCAAAATAACTTATAAACTTGTAAATCAAGATCCTCAATGGGTTTTTGAAACTGCAGAGGGTAATGCTATAGACAGGAAGCGGTTTTTAGGTAATGTAAAAGGCCATCTGTTTCGAAAGTCACCTATAGAAAAACTCCTCATCAATCTAGAAACTCTCACCAATAATGAACCATTTTCAAATAAATTTTCAGATAATGACAAAAAAGAAGCAGGTAATGCATTTTATAAAATTTACACTGAGCTTGAAAAATCTGATCCCGACATGACAAAAGACCTAACTAAAAATTTTGAGATTAGATATACTGACAAAAAGCTACAATGTTTACCTAGGAATAAAGAAGAATATCCACCTGAGAAAGTTGATTTACCGCACCCTTCCTAAAAATAAAACCTGTGAATAAAAAGCAGGCCTGACCGAATGCCCGAGTTTATAAGTGGAGGTCTCAGCGATGCTTCAGGCTCCCTAGTCTAGTTACATTCCAGGTCTGCACACCACACCGTCTCTCTGACTTCCTCAGGCTTGCTTGTAGGGCTTCGATCAGTGCCTGCCTATCCTTATTATAACAATTTTTATTTCAAGAAATAAGTTTCCGATTGCATTTCTATTAACCGGGAAAGCGTTCTAGTATATTCAAAGCGTAAGCGGCCTTCGCTGTAAATTTTGTCCATCGTTCCCTCTGCGGAAAGCACTAAGCGGATGCGGGCATCGTAGAGCACGTCTACCAATTTAATAAATAAGCTGATTTTATCGCGGGAGTTGGCGGGTAAAATGGGGACATTGCTAATTAAAATGGTAGAGTACTTTTTCACCAAGGCTAAATAGTCCTCTTGACTGCGCGGCACGCCGCAAATCACTTTAAAATCAAACCAGATCACCTCCTTCGCTCTTTTGATCACCGGAATGGAACGGTCATAGAGTTCAATGCCAGCCGTTGAAACCGACGTATTATTCGTCAACAAGGAAAAGCTTTTTTCTAAATTATCTTGGGCCGCCTCGTCGTTGGGAATATAAAAAACCCCGGCATGTTTTAAATGACGCAGACGGTAGTCCACCTCTCCTTTCAGATGGAAAATCTCGACCTTTTTCTTCAAAAGCGCGATAGTCGGGAGAAAATGCTGCCTTTGCAGGCCATTTTTGTAGAGTTCGTCCGGCGCAACATTGGCGGTGGCGACCAGGCAAACGCCGCGGGAAAACAAGGCCTCGAGCAAGCGGCCTAGGAGCATGGCGTCGGTGATATCGGAGACATAGAATTCATCGAAGCAGAGAACGAGGGTTTGTTCGGCTAGCTCATCTGCAATGCACTGCAAAGGATCTTTTTTGCCTTGTTGTTTTTTTAATTCAGCGTGCACATAACTCATGAATTGATGGAAGTGCATTCTGCGTTTTTTGATAAAAGGAAGGGAGTGATAAAAACAATCCATTAAAAAAGTTTTGCCGATGCCGACGCCGCCCCAGAGGTAGAAACCCTTTACTAATTTGGGCTTGCGCAAGACGGCAAAAAGGCCGGCGCGGCGCAGCGTTTCTTTTAGTAAGTCTTGATAGACTTTTTCTAGGTGTTGCAGGGCGCGGAGTTGTTGCTTGTCTTCGGTGATTTGTCCGGTGAGGCAGTGGCTATGGTAATAAGCTATGGGAGTCATGGGTGGCCATCAGTCAAATAAATCGCAACAGCTTTTGCGTTTTTTAATATAGTCGCTAGCATTTGATAAAGACCTTATTAAAATTCTTTAAACAATCCTAATACCCTGCTGCCCCGCCTGAAGGCCTACGGCTATCGCTGCCGCCATAAAGAAGCTTTGTATTGGGATCATGGTAAATCGCCTCTACAGCCCCCCATAAGGCGTGATTACGCAGCTGGTAGCCCATTTTTTGCAGCTTTAGAGCTGTGTCTGGGGAAAAGACGTGGTATTGCTTTTCAATGTCCACCCACTCTGGCAGCCATTGCTGGTGAAAGCGAGGGGCATCCACGGCGGCTTGCACATCCAGGCCGTAGTCTAAAACGTTCAGAATCGTCAAAAGGACGCTTGAAATAATGCGTGGGCCGCCTGGGCTGCCTAGGACTAGTAAGGGTTCGTCGTTGCGCATCACGATAGTCGGCATCATAGAGCTTAAGGGTCGTTTCCCCGGTTGGATGTTATTGGCTTCACCTTGGACTAAACCAAATTGATTGGCGGAGCCTGGTTTCGCAGCGAAATCGTCCATTTCATCATTTAGGAAAAAGCCGGTGTTTCCGGCAATCATGTAGGAGCCGAAAAAGCGGTTGATGGTATAGGTCACTGCAACAGCATTGCCGTATTGGTCCATGATTGAATAATGGGTGGTGTGTTCGCCTTCCATCTTGAGAGCGCCTTTGGACACAAGCGCGGAAGGTGTTGCACGATCAGGTTGAATTTCTTTTCTAAGCTTTGCCGCATAGTCTTTTGAAATTAAATCTGCGACAGGGTTTTTGACAAAATCAGGGTCGCCCAGTTTATTATTTCGGTCAGCAAAAGCAAAACGCATGGCCTCAATGATGTAATGTGAACCTTGCGCGGAATGGAAACCGAATTTTTTGAGAGGATAACCTTCCAAAATGTTCAACATTTCGCAAAGGGCCACGCCGCCGGAGCTAGGGGGCGGAGAGGAAACAATATCATAGCCGTGGTAGCTGCAGGTGATGGGAGTTAGTTCTTCGACCTGGTATTGCGCGAAATCTTGTAGTGTCAGAATACCGCCTTGCTTTTGACTGGCTGTGACAATGGTTTTGGCAATGTTACCTTTGTAAAAACCCGCAGCGCCGTTTTGAGAAATATAACGGAGGGTTTTTGCCAATTTTTTTTGCACTAAAAGATCGCCGGGTTTATAAGGTTTTCCTTTTTTTAAAAAAATTGCGGCCACGGCGGGCAGCTTCTCAAAGCGTTGGTTTCCCTTAGCTAAAATAGCAATGTCACCCGACTTTAAAACAAAGCCTTTTTCCGCGAGTTCAATCGCAGGGGCCATGACTTGTTTTCGTGTCATTGTGCCGTATTTTTTTAAAGCTTGTTCCATGCCCATCACAGTTCCAGGGATGGCAACTGCAGGATAGCCGTAAGTGCTTTTGTCGGGGATAAGGTTGCCGTTTTTGTCTAAATACATGGTGGCATTTGCGGCCAGGGGGGCTTTTTCGCGGAAATTAATAAACACGTTTTTACCATCGGCGAGATGAATGAGCATGAAGCCGCCACCACCGAGGTTGCCGCAGCAAGGGGTGACGACTGCAAGGACGTAGCCGACGGCGACGGCGGCGTCTATGGCGTTGCCGCCTTGTTTTAGGATTTTAACGCCTACTTCAGAAGCCAGGCGGTGTTCAGTGACGACCATGCCTTTTTGGGCCTTTAGAGGTTCGGGGTAGACGGCGAAGGCGGGGGTGAAAGTGAGCAGGCAGAGCAAGCTGGAAAGCAAGATGAGAAGCTTTTGGCGGGTCTTCACTTGGGCCCTCCTTTGGGTGTTTTTTATATTTTTGAATTTTTTATATTATATACCCATTTCCCTTAAAATGCGAACGAGTCACTGCCGTCTTAATAATGCAAAACCACCACCTTCGTGCCAACAGAAACGAAATTAAACCGTAGCCATTCTGCGTCTTGAACATGTAGCCGGACGCAGCCGTGGCTGATGTTACCATCCACTACCTCCCCTTCTGGCGAACCATGCAGCGCTTGGCCGTGATTAAAGTACATGCAGTAAGGCATGGGTGCACCGCCTCTCGGGATGGGGAATTTGCTGGATTTGCAGGAAGGACTGCCAAGTGATATGACATGAAAAACACCCGTGCGGGTATGGCAAGGATGTCCTAAATCAGAGCACCAATCCGACCCCGCAGTTGCTTGGCCTCCCCGCACTAAATTGCCATAGGCATCATAGGCCCCCCAGGCATGCGCTCTTGGATTCACAATCACCACCTTTTGACCTTCTGGCGTAATCCGCGAAGGGAGACGAGCTTCGAAGGTTGCCGGATTATAAGGAACAGCGTAATAAGCGCGATGTCGTGAGGAGGAAAAAGATTGGGAAGAAAATAAGACCAAAGCTAAGAAAAGACTAAAATAAACACAAACTCCGCTTCGTGTGCCCATTGCCTGGCTCCTTTCTTATTGTCTTTATATTTTAGCCTAAATTTAAAGTATTAGATTATTTAAATGCTTTATTGAATTGATTATATTGAATTAATAAATAAAGATAGCTTTACAATTCAGTCTAAAAATGTCAGAATAGAGATATAGAAAATACAGAAGACCCATTTCCAGCAGTAGTGAAGAAAATTACGGCTTAGTCAGTAAGCGGAGGGTGCTTATGAAGAAGTCAAAATCAATCAAGATAGGACCGGTGGTGATTTTGGGGTTCATTTTGGCCTTGGCCGCTATACTTTCTGTGAATATAGCGCAAGCTGCAAGAGTTTCTATCGGGGTTGGCACCTCGTATGGGTCAAACGTAGTCTACATTCCAGGTCACTGGTATCACGGATATTGGGTCCCCGGACAATATGTCGAATATGCAGGCCCTGCACCTGGCAGCAATTACATCTGGTATGAAGGAAGCATAGGCTCCAATGGACATTGGCATAGAGGTTACTGGGGCCATAGTCATGGCCATCATCACCATCACTAAAAAGATAACCTAGGCAACAAAATATTTCCTGCAGAGCTCTTGCAGCCTCTCAAGGCTCTCACAATCATTCATCTCCGCACAAAACTCAGTTCGCTTTGGCAAAGCCCGGGCATAATATTTTGCCAGCTTGCGTGCCTGTAAAACGGCGAACTTCTCATACTCCAGCAAAGACGCGAGCTCTGTAATATGGTCTATAAAAAGCAAACCCCGCTCTCTTAAAGAAGGCGGTGCAAATTTCTCTCCATTCATCTCCGCTATCAACTTTTGAATCAACCAAGGCTGCCCTACCCCTGCGCGCCCGATCATGGCTCCGGCGCACCCCGTGGCCAACATTTTTTTTAAAGAATCAAGACAGGCAATGTCGCCATTTCCAATAACGGGAATTTTTAGATTTTCCACAAAAAACGCGATGGCTTCATAACGGCAAGGTGTTTCATAATGCTCGGTCCAATGTCGTCCATGCACCACGACTAGATCTGCGCCGGCTTCGGTGAGCACCTTGGCCACTTCAGCGTTAAATTTCTCGTCTTTGCCCTGCACTCTGATTTTGACTGAGACCGGTTGATGGGTGTTTTGTTTCATTGCGGTAATGAGTTTAAACAGCTGGGCCGGTTGAGTCAGAAGACTGGATCCTGCACCTTTGCTCCGGATTTTTTTGACGGGACAGCCGCAATTTAAATCGATTAGGTCTGCACCATAGCCGGTTACCCGGCGGGTGGCTTCGGCAATTTCTTGGGGACTGCTTCCGGCCAATTGGAAGCAGACTGGGCCTTCTTCAGGGTGTTTGCGAATGTAGCGTTGTTGGGCCCAAATGGGTTGATGGAGTAAAGTTTTGCAGGAAATCATTTCTGTGCAACTGTAGGCGGGTTTTCCGTGTTTCCAGGTTAGCATGCGGAAGGGGGCGCAACTGACGCCGGCGAGAGGGCCTTGGATGAGGTTGATGGGGAAGGTCCGGGAGCCGACTATTAGGGGACGGAGCAAGGGGTGGATCCTCATTTTTAAAATGCAGTTTTTGGATTTTTATTACATCGGGTAAAATATACCTACTATACCGCTCGCACTTCAAAATGCGAACTCGTCTTTGCAAGGAGGCATTGTGACTTTATTCACGCAACAATGCCGCCTCGCGATGACGGTTTTCGCAGTTTGTGTAATGGGCATAGTTACATCTTGCAAATAATACAGGCACTGCCGACATGATTCAAATATCACCTTCACTGTTCCTAGATGAGGCTGAACTGAACTTCACCTTCATTCGCTCCCCCGGTCCCGGGGGGCAGAATGTGAATAAAGTCGAGACGGGGGTGCTGTTGAGGTTTGATGTTCGGCATTCCCCTTCTTTGACGGAGGAAGTGCGTGAACGATTTCTTAGATTAAATGCGAGTAAAATCACAACGCAGGGTGAGGTGTTGATTAAAGCGACGACCTTTCGTACGCAGGAAGGGAATAAAGCGGCGGCAATTGGGCGCTTGCTTGTGTTGCTGCGGGAAGCAGCGGTCCGGCCTAAGAAAAGGAAAAAAACGAAGCCTTCGCGGGGGGTGATTGAGAGGAGGTTGGGGAAAAAGAAGCTGCATGGGAAGGTGAAGGCTTTAAGGGGAAAGAAGGGGTTAATCTAGGCCTTCCTCCCCGGCCCTTTGGACGCGAATTTCTGAACTTCCACCTCGCATACAAAATTAGAGCGTCCCCTCTCCTCCACGTTTTTTGTGGAGGAGAGGGGAAGGGAGAGGAGATTTCAAACCAATGAAGGCGCTTGTAAAGCAAGGTTTTTTATTTAAGTGCTGCCGCGGTTTACGGAAATCAAATGGACTTTGAAAATTAAGGTTTGATTGGGGCCGATTGCGGGAGGTGCGCCTTGTTCGCCGTAGGCGAGTGAAGCAGGGACATAGAGATTCCAGGTTGCGCCGGTTTTCATGAGCTTTAAGGCTTCTGTCCAACCAGGGATCACGCCGTTCACGGGGAAGGTGGCGGGTTTTCCACGTTTGTACGAGCTATCGAATTCTTGGCCGTCGATCAAGGTACCGGAATAATCCACCGTGACCATATCGCCATCCGCTGGGCGTTCACCTTGGCCTTCTTGCAAAATCTTGTATTGCAGACCGTCCGGCAAAGCGACCACACCTGGTTTCTGCTTATTTTTCTCTAAAAAAAGCTCGCCTGCTGATTTTTGCGTTGAGACTTGCGTTTGGTCCGAAGAAGTATCGGCGTAAACATTTCCTGCTAGCAAACCCAGACCTAAAACGGCCAGCGAGACGGCTTTTACTGCGACTCCATATTTCATGAAAAACCTCCTAATTTAATAAACGGTGGGCTTCAGCCATGACTACGACACTGTCATGCTAGTTTGGATTCTAACACATTGCTTAGATTGAAAAAACTTTTCCTTGATTTACCCCTACCAGCAGCGTATCTTATTGCGAATGATTATCATTTACATTTAGGAGAGGGGTGCATGCTTCATCTTTCCCAAAGCACAAAGAAATATCTGCGCTATGCCCTAACAGGCCTCTTAGTCACCGGAATGGTCTTTGTGACCGGTTTTATTAGTTTTACCTGTATGTTGCTTTTGGCCCCTTCTATTTACCTCGCTCTCGGCGCCTTCTATTTGGCAGGCGGCATTGAAGGTGAAGTTTATGCACAACAGATAGGCTCCTCTTTATTAAAAATATTTTCTCCTAACTACCTGGAAGATCTGCTGCTGCAGGAAAAACTGCTCGAGCTCATTGAAAACTTAGATGAAGAGAATCCCGCTTCCCAATTTCTACTCGATTATAAAAAACAACTTGAATACCTTGAAGCGCTTGAAGAAAGTGAAGACGAGTCCAACCGAGAAGAACTAAAAAGTACCCAAAAAAGTCTTAAATGGATGCGGCGCTATTTCAAAGACTTCATGCAGAACAAACAAAATGACGAAAGATTACAACAAGCTCTGATCAAAAACAACGAGAAAGAAAACAATGAGAAAACAAACGACGAGAAAGCAAACGACGAGAAAGAAGCCTTCCGTAAGAAAGTCCGCCGAAAACTTTTGCAAGGCCGTTTAAGCTGGATCTTAAATCTAGGCGCCGGAATGTGCTGCGGGTTAGTCGGCCTCAATTTAGCGCAATCCGGCATTCTAACACTCGCCACTCATTTTGGAATTGTGATTACAGGCGCCGCCATGAGTGCCAGCGTCATTGGACTCGCCGTTGTGGGTGCCATTGGCTATACCCTCTTAGTCCATAACACCATTACCGACATGATTCAAAATGAAACCCTGCAAAAATGGGCAGTAGAAACCGCCGTTTTCTTTAAGCGCAAACCGGGTGAAACTAATTTTAACTATGGACGGCGCCTCGTTTTAGGTGCTGTGGGTGTTGGCCTGGTCGTCGGCATGGCTATCTTTGCAACGGTCGCAACTGCCGGCACATGGTGGCAGGCTGCCAAATTCGGCGCGAAGATGATTCCAGGCATCCGCAATTTCGCCAATACCTTCGGCATAGTAACCTTCATCCTGACACTCATAACAACCTTGCCCTTTAATGTCGTGAATTCGCTCAAATCGCTGAAAGAACTGGCCAATACCTCTATCCACATTGCCTGGCATTATCTTAAAAATGAGGTGCAAAAATATAGGAAGATGGAAAATACAGTCCAATTCCTGAATCCTGTGCGTTTGCTCATACTACTGATCACCTTTCCCTTTAAAACCCTCACTTTCGTGGGCCATCTCATCAGCATGGGGGTCATGGGAAACGAACTTAAAGGCGTCAATCGGTTTGTGACAACTGCCTTGTGTACCGCCAGCGAAGCTTCGGCCGATTACTGTATGATTTTTCCGGGCCACCAGCACGAGCATCACGACGAGAACGAGCATCACGGCCCTGCCGAACAAGCCCATGCTCCGCGCAAAAAACATGATGAACATAACCATACTCATGCTGATTTGACAGGAAGATTTTTAAAGTTCGTCCTGACCGTGACCTTCTTATATCCTTTGGCAGCGCTTTGGGACTATCATTTTAGTCAAAAGAACGAGGAAGCTGAAAAAAGGCTGAAGAGCCCCTGGCAAGCACTTAAAAAAGCCTGGTTTGGTCTTCCTGAAAAACGAACGATTGAAAAACCAGACCTTTCCGTCCAGTGGCTGCTCATCGAAAGGCAAAGACGTATTAAAAAAACGATTCAAAAATATGGCGCGGGCTTGGATCAGGAGAACAATCCTGACGATGTGGCAGCCATTGAAGAACTTACAGAAAAAATCGTTCCTGCGGCGCACTCTATCTATCGTAATCACGATGATGGCAAAATTAACTCTAATACCTTCTTCGAAGAGCACAATCTAAGTCAAAAAGGGAAAAAAGTTTGCGAAAAAATTATTGAAAAATCAAACTCTGAGCAGTATAAAAGCTTAAGAGTGAATTAATAAAGCCTCCTGCTCTCGAAGATGCTGTAACTGCTCCTGCCAATAACGCGGTGTGTTAAACCAAGGGAAATTCAGAGGAAAAGTAGGGTCCTCCCAGCGTCTCGCGAGCCAGGCTGCGTAATGAATCATGCGCAGACTGCGTAGTGCTTCGATCAGGTGAAGCTCGCGGTTGTCAAAGTCATAAAACTCGCGATAACCTTGTAAAATAAATTGAAGTTGTTTTTTTACCTCTGCCGCCTGGCCTGAAAGCAACATCCAGAGATCTTGAATTGCAGGGCCTGTCAGGCAATCATCTAAATCCACAAAATGCGGGCCGGTTTCATTCCATAAAATATTTCCGGCATGGCAATCGCCGTGCAGACGGAGAATGCGGATTGTTCCAACTTGACGGAAACATTCTTCTATTTTTTGCAGGATGGTTTCCACAGTCAAACAATAGTTATGTTTTAGCTCCTCTGGAATAAAATGATTTTCTAACAAAAATTGATAGGGTTTGTGCCCATAAGTTTCAAGGTCCAGATGACTACGGTGTAAAAAAGGTTTGCAGGCGCCGACGGCGTGTAGGCGGCCAATAAAGCGGCCCATCCATTCCAAGTGCTCCATATTATCCAATTCAAGCGGCCGTCCGCCTTGGCGCGGGAAAAGCGCAAAACGAAAGCCCTGATATTCTGCTAAGGTTGTTTGCTCAGCACCAAGACGCATTGGCGCAACAACGGGAAGCTCATGCTCTTGCAGCTCAAGGGCGAAGGCATGCTCTTCTAAAATAGCTTCGGAGGTCCAGCGGTTGGGGCGGTAAAATTTTGCAACGAGCGGGAAGGCCCCTTCTATGCCAACTTGGTAAACACGGTTTTCATAGCTGTTCAGGGCCAATAAGCTTCCAGTGCATTGAAAACCAACGCTCTCAATCGCGTCTAAGATCAAGTGCGGGTTCAAATTAGCGTAGGGGGTTGTCGTATTCAAGATAAAGGCTAACTATAAAACAAGCCCGCCGCAAAAGCGGGCATGCTTGTTGTTTGTTTTCTTTGAAAATACCTGGGATTACTCGACCACGGTAACTTCTTCAGCTTGCGGCCCTTTCGGTCCTTGCGTCACGTTAAATTCGACCTGCTGCCCTTCTTGTAAAGAACGGTAACCTTCGCTTTTAATCGCACGGTAATGCACAAAGACATCCGGTCCATTGTCACGCTTGATGAAACCATAGCCCTTTTCATTGTTGAACCATTTTACGGTCCCTTTCTCTCTCGCCATAGCAGTAACCTCTTAGAAATGTATGAACGCACACAAAAAATTTGCGTACCCCTCTAATTTAGCAGGAATTTTATTTTTAGTCTCTAGTGGTGTTGCTTTGATTGTGACTAGGATGTGGGCAGAAAGTTAAAAACAGCAACATTGAGACTCGAATACAGCCCTCCTCGCAAGCGCAGCACGGCAATCCGGTGGTATAGTTGGCAGCAGGTGACAAACTCCCTTTTTCAGGTATAGAATAACCAAAAGCAAGGAGGCTTTGACCCGGTGCAAAAGCGAAAAGTAGTCACAGCAGGTTTATTCAGCTTAACAACGTTCTTAATCAGTCTTTCCCCTTCCAGCTGGGCCGCAAACTATCGAACAGCCCAACCTCAGCCGCAACCTTCTTACACCTCTTATAAAGGTGAAAGGACCAAAAAAATTGTCCGCGCGGGAAATTATAAAGGCGAAACCTTAGCCAAACCTCTGCCTCCTCAACCCCATCCCGTCATGGCTCCTGTCATTTTACAAGACGGCCCTTATGTGGGTATTTCCGGCGGCTATGATTCCTATAAAGTTAACGAAAACGCGCTGTTCACCGGAACAACGACTGCGAGCTACAACCCCACCATCAACGCGACGGGTTTGATCGGAGCACTACTCGCAGGGTATGGACATTATTTCAATAACGCCCTGTATTTAGGCGGGGAAGTTTTTTTGAATGTCAGTGAGGCTTATCAAAGCTGTAATTACACGATCAGTGACAGCACCGATAACATCAGCTATGGCACGAAATTTTTTGTGAGCATGGGGTATGGCGTCAATATTTTGCCTGGAATTAAATTAAGCGATAGCGGCGTGGTTTTTTTCCGCTTGGGATATCAGATTGCACGTCTGCGGGGACAGGAAAATCTGGTAGATGGCAGCACCACCATCCCCAGCAATTCCGATAGTTGGAGCGGTGGATTTTCTTACGGCTTGGGGTTTGAACAGGGAATGGTGGAAAACTTTAGTTTGAGAGGGGATTATGTGCATACGGATTATCGGTCGTTTACGGCCACTTCAGGCACGCAGTACTCGCCGAGTAATAATCAATTTTTGCTTTCTTTGATTTATCATCTCGCAATTTAACTCACGGTGCGCTGGCAGGCTGAAAGCCGCCAAATCACATTAAACCGGCACCCGCAGCTCCAAAAGCTCTCCCCCACTCTGCAATTTCACACTCGTAGAATCAATACTAACCACCTTCATCCCATCAACCAAATCTCCCAACCGAAACGTTTGATTATTGATCAAAGCAATTTTCTCAGACCCCGAAATAAGAACACCATTTAAAGTCAGTTTAGAGCTCGACAGCGCCATATTCACTGGCAAGGGCGCAGGTTGAGCAACGACTTGCGGGGCCTGTGAAGGCTGAACTTGCACAAACACAGGGCTTGCTTGGACAGGAACTGATGAGGGTTGCGCTTCCACAAAAACAGGGTTGGCTTGGACAGGAACTGGTGAAGGTTGCGCTTCCACAAAAACAGGGTTGGCTTGGACAGGAACTGGTGAAGGTTGCGCTTTCATAAAAACAGGGTTGGCTTGGGCTGAAACCCGCGCAGACTGGACTTCTGGAAATACCGGACTTGAGGTAACAGGGACCTGCGCAGCCTGAACTTCAGCAACAACTGGACTCGCTGGAACAGGCAGCGACTGCTGAACTAGTGCTCGTTGCGGCGGAGCAGTCACTCTCTTTCCATCTGTCACCCAAAAATGTGCTGAAGGCGGAGTGACATCTTGTTGACGAGGGTGCGTTTGGGTCACGGCGGGGCGCAGCTCATTTCCGGACATGGGCCGCCCATAAAACGAGTAGATCGCAATCCCGCCTGCACTAAGCGTTAACAGCAAACTCCCCAAAACCATCGGCTTAATATTGCGGCGATGCGGTTTACTCTGCGTCAGGGAGTTTTGTAAACGAAGATACTCGCGGTTCCGTTGCGTTTTTTGTAATGCATCATAAATAATGCTCACCGTATAACATCTCCTTTGCACATTTTTCTACAATGAATTCATCGATGGAATGGCTGCCGGAAACGAAGCCGGCCAAAAGCGCCCGGTCGCATAAAATATTAATCGCGCGAGGCGAGCCTTTGCTGTAATGAAAAATCGCCGAGATGGCTTGGTCCGAAAAAAGAATGTTTAATAGACTTTCCGGATTCTTGCAGGCCTTCTTGATGCGATGATGAATGTAATCGCGCACATCTCCGCGATCCAGTGGTTGAATATGAAAATGCACTGCCACGCGTTGACGCAATTGGCGCAATTCTGGCAACTGCAAATTTTGAATGAGTTCGGGTTGGCCGACTAAAATAATCTGTAATAACTTTTCTTTTTCTGTTTCAAGGTTGGATAAAAGGCGGACCTCCTCCAACTGGGCTGAAGTAAGATGTTGTGCTTCATCAATGATAACGGCGACGTTATGTCCTAGGTTGGACTCTTTGATTAAATATTTATTTAAAACATTCACCAAGCCATATTTATCTTGCTCTTTGGTCCTTAGACCTAAGTCTTGGACAATGAGTTGTAATAATTCTAATTCTGAAAAATTGGGGTTGAGGATTAAGGCGTATTTGGTTTTGGGGTCGGCGTATTTTAATAAAGCCCGACAAAGAGTCGTTTTGCCAACGCCGACCTCACCGGTGATGGCTAGAATGCCTTTGCGGTGCTCGATTCCATAAGCAAGACTGGAGATGGCGTAGCGATGGCTGGTGCTTGAAAAAAAGAAATCAGGATCTGCGGTGACGTTAAAGGGGTTTTCTTTGAATTGGTAAAAGTCGAAATACATAGCTCTCCGTCCGTGAAGCCTGATTTATTCGTTTATTGATTATAACACTAGAACTGGTTGCAAAAAAGAGAGGCCACTCACCCCTACCCCTCTCCCCTCGCGCTGCGCGCTCCGGGAGAGGGGATCATTTTTTAATGGGACAGCCCTGCTCATCCCTACATCAATAACCCCCTATTTCTTCACCTTCCCATCCAAATCCCGCCAATAAGCCAAGCGTTCTGCAATCTTGGCCTCCAACCCCCGTGGCGTAGGATGGTAGTAGGACCTATTACTCACCCCTTCAGGAAAATAATCTTCCCCCGCCGCATAAGCCCCTGGCTCATCATGCGCATACCGATAGGCTTTACCATAACCTAAATCTTTCATCAGGCCCGTCGGCGCGTTTCGCAAATGCAAAGGCACCTCTAAAGTCCCGCTTTGTTTGACCTCCGAAAGGACCGCCTTATAAGCCACATAAACCGCATTACTTTTAGGCGCACAAGCTAGATAAACCAGTGCTTGCGCCAAAGCCAACTCCCCTTCCGGCGAGCCTAAACGCTCATAAACTTCGCAAGCATGAATAGCAAGGTCCAAAGCGCGAGGGTCCGCGTTGCCGATGTCCTCCGAAGCCATGCGCACAATCCTGCGTGCGATATAAAGTGGATCGCAGCCCCCATCCAACATACGAGCAAACCAATACAAGCTCGCATCTGGAGAAGAGCCCCGAACTGCTTTATGGAGCGCGGAAATTTGGTCATAGAAAAGCTCGCCGCCTTTATCGAAGCGTCTCAGGCTCTGTTGAACGACCTCTTTAAGAAGCTCCTCGGTCACAGTGACTTGATTATTTTTGCTTTGCGCTAAATCCGCTAGAATTTCTAATAAATTGAGGACTTGCCTCGCATCGCCATCTGCCGTCCGCACTAAAATGGATTGAAGCGGCAAAGCAAAATCAAAGCGCAGTTCTCCTAAGCCGCGCTCAGGGTCTGCAAGCGCTTGTTGCAAAACTTGTAGCAATTCCTCATCAGTAAAGCGTCTCAAAACATAAACCCGCGTACGCGACAAAAGCGGTGAGTTCAACTCAAAAGAAGGGTTTTCCGTGGTCGCGCCAATCAGGATTAAGGTGCCGTTTTCAACATAAGGCAAAAACGCGTCTTGCTGAGACTTGTTAAAACGATGAATTTCATCCACAAAGAGCACTGTGGCCTGCTGCTTTTCGGCGCGGCGCAGCTTGGCCTCGTCGACAATTTTTCGAATGTCTTTCACACCGGAAAAAATTGCTGACAATTGCACAAAATGGGCTTTTGCCTGTGTCGCCATGAGGCGGGCCAGCGTTGTTTTTCCGGTTCCCGGCGGTCCCCAAAAAATCATGGAATGGAGAATACCTTGCTCTAAGGCGCGACGCAGCGGTTTGCCGGGGCCGACAAGATGGCCCTGGCCTATAAACTCGCTCAAATCCCGCGGCCGCATGCGCTCTGCAAGTGGCGTAAAAAGCCCTTCAGGAAGAGAAGCGGATTTAGTGGGTTTCATCAATCACATCCACTTTGGCTGGAGGATGGAATTGGAATAAGGCAGTTTTCAGATTTGCATTTTCTTTGACGTGCTGAAGCTGGATGACGGTGTTATGTCCTAGATGATCTTGCATGCGTAATTCTTTGATTTTATGGTTTAAAAAACCAAGTTGAATTGCACGAAATTGGCTGTCGCCGCCCTTGGGTGTCAGGGAAAACCATTGCCAATTTCGCGGTGCCTGCATGCGGCGCACGGTAAAATCACGGGTAATCGCCGTGCTGACATTGCTTAATAAAAACGCCGGCGTCTTGCCCGCTTCCTTAGCGACCGGACGAATCACGACCTGTTCTAAGTCGGGGTCATAAATCCAAAGACGGGCATTGTTTGCGACAATGAGCTGTGGCGTGGGGCTCTGAACATCCCAGCGAAAGCCTCCTGGGCGTTTTAGGAAGAGCTTGCCTTGAGAGCGCTGGACGGCTTTTCCTCGGTTGTCCAAAATGGTTTGCACAAAGTCCGCCTGGAGGCTTTGGATGGGGTTGAGGACTTGGAGCAGTTCTTGGGCTTCTTCTTGGGCGGAAGCGCTAAATGAACAAAAAACTAGGATAAGAATGAGAAACAGACTGGATAAATGACGCATAGACACCCCCCTTTAGGCAGTTATTGTAGCATTTTATTTAGGTCTTTACCTCTCAACCCTATTGAGGGGAAAACCCAGAGTTTGTTGATGGTGAAGACGGCGAGGGGGAGGATGCTGAGAACAATCAACAAGGCGGGCATGTAGGTCAATTTAAATTGGCTCATTAAAAGATAAAACAGGCTTTCGTTTGCGGCAAAGGCGAGGCTTGAGACTAAGAGGAGACGGGGAAAGGCCACGCTGTGTTTTTGTTGGGTGCCGCTAAAGGTCCAGGTGCGATGTCCCCAATAACTGACTTGAAAGGCCAGGCTAAAAGCGACGAGGTTCGCTACTAAAGGTTGCAGCCAGCGGGTTTCGACCAAGAGCACGACCATTGAAAAATGCACCACTGCCGCACTTGCGCCAACAAGACCGAAACGGGCCAATTGCAAAAATAAAGGGAACAAGCCCCTACTCTTCAAAGCCATATTTACGCTCAATGAGATACTTGGGACGTTGCTTCACTTCAGTAAAAATACGGGCAATGTACTCGCCAAGAATACCGATGGACAGTAATTGAATTCCGCCTAAAAAGACAATGGCGACGACGATGGTCGGGAACCCTGGAAAATCTGTACCAAAAAGCAGAGTGGCGGTGACAAGATAAATGGCATAGACCAGTGAGACCAAGGAAATGAAAAAACCGACCAGGCCCCACACGCGCAGGGGCACGTCAGAGAAGGAGGTGATGCCGGCCATTGCGAGCTCAAAAAGCTTCATCAATCCCCAGGAAGAGCGGCCGCCCGCACGTTCCTGCACTTCGAAAGGAACGCCAATTTTTTTAAAGCCAATCCAAGCATAAAGGCCTTTCATAAAGCGCGTGCGCTCCGGGAATTGTTTGAGCGCCTCCACAACCTTGCGGTCGAAGAGACGAAAATCGCCGGCGTTATTCGGAATTTCAATATGGGTAATTTGTGACATCAGCCAATAAAAGAGACGCGCGGC
The DNA here is from genome assembly GCA_964449835.1 of uncultured Coxiellaceae bacterium. Taxonomy (GTDB): domain Bacteria; phylum Pseudomonadota; class Gammaproteobacteria; order DSM-16500; family DSM-16500; genus JABDGC01. The sequence goes on from CAYVBZ010000001.1 coordinate 59,196, forward strand.
ATTGCGTTTGAAAGGCGATTCGGCGGCACGGCTTTGATGCAAACCGTAAACCATGTCATAGCCTTCTCCCCAATATGTCAAAAAGGTCGTTAGCGTTTCGACGGGGTGCTGAAAATCCGCATCCAGCAAGACCGCAACTTCCCCTTCACAATATTCCAAACCGGCGGTCATGGCGGCCTCTTTGCCAAAATTGCGGGAAAGTGACAGGACTTTAATTTGCTTTTTGGCCGGCAAGCTTAAAATTTTCTCTACGGTGCCATCCCGGCTGCCATCATTGACGACGATAATCTCATAATGTTGGGTCAACTGGGACAAATATTGGCTTAAGTCCTTTAAAAAGGACACAATCACCGTTTCTTCATTATAAACAGGGACAATGCAGGAGATAAAAACTGTTTTATTATCAATTGCTTGCTTTCTTTTTGCGTTCATTGATGGTTCTCCTAGCACTTCTGGTATGACAGTATAAATGAATAAAAAATAATAATAAACCAGCCAGTCGTAGTAAAACTTCTGGAATTACGATATGATATTGCACTTTTTAACTAGCCAATTAGGTAAAATTTTGTGACTGAACAACTGCGAAATATCGCGATTATCGCCCACGTTGACCACGGTAAAACCACCTTGGTTGATAAGCTTTTACAGCAAACCGCCAGCCTCTCCAAGAAGACCACCAACACCGAACGGGTGATGGACAGCAACGACTTGGAAAGAGAGCGCGGCATTACTATTCTTGCCAAAAACACAGCCCTAAAATGGGGTGACTACCGGATTAACATTGTCGATACCCCCGGCCATGCAGACTTTGGTGGAGAGGTGGAACGCATTCTTTCCATGGTGGACTCCGTCCTTCTGTTAGTAGATGCCGTTGACGGCCCCATGCCGCAAACGCGCTTCGTCACACAAAAAGCTTTTGCACAAGGACTAAACCCGATTGTCGTCGTCAACAAAATTGACCGGCCGGGCGCACGTCCCGATTGGGTGGTGGACCAGGTCTTCGACTTGTTTGACCGTTTGGGCGCAACCGACGAACAGCTAGACTTTCCCATTGTCTATACTTCCGCCTTACTCGGTTATGCCACACTCGACCTGAACAAAAACAGCGACAACATGCAGCCCTTATTTGAAACGATCATCAATCGCGTGCCGCCGCCCAAAGTCGACCTGCATGCGCCTTTCCAAATGCAAATTAGCACCCTCGACTATTCGAGCTACGTTGGCATGATCGGCATTGGCCGCATTACCCGCGGACAAGCCAAATCCAATATGCCTGTCACCCTGATTGACCGTGAAGGCAAAACCCGCTCAGGCCGTATCATGCAAGTGCTGGAGTATTTGGGGTTGGAGCGCAGTGAAGTTTCGCAAGCCGATGCCGGCGATATTGTCGCCATCACCGGGATTGAAGAATTGAAGATTTCGGACACGCTCTGCGATCCGGAGCATGTTGAGGCCTTGCCGCCGCTAACGGTGGACGAGCCGACCGTCAGCATGACCTTCCAAGTTAATACCTCGCCCTTTGCCGGAAAGGAAGGCAAATATGTCACCAGCCGCAAGATCCGCGAGCGTCTTTATCAAGAGTTGTTGCACAACGTGGCCCTCCGAGTTGAGGACACCAGCGATCCGGATAAATTTAAAGTTTCTGGTCGAGGCGAGCTGCATCTTTCCATCTTGATTGAAAACATGCGGCGTGAAGGTTATGAGTTGGCCGTTTCGCGGCCCGAGGTCATCATTAAAATGGTGAATGGCGAACCGCAGGAACCCTATGAAACCTTGACCGTCGACGTAGAAACCACGCATCAAGGCGCCATCATGGAAAAACTGGGTAGCCGCCGTGGTGATTTAAAAGATATGGTCCAAGACAACAAAGGCCGCGTTCGTCTCGATTACGTGATCCCCGCGCGAGCGCTGATTGGTTTTCACACTGAATTTCTGACCATGACTTCGGGAACAGGTCTGCTTTATCACGTGTTCAGTCATTATGGTCCGGCCGTTAAAGGTGATTTCGCACACCGCTTGAATGGCGTCATGATTTCCAACCAAGCGGGCATCTCGCTGGCTTATTCCCTGTTTAACTTACAAGAACGCGGACGCATGATCATCAGTCCTCAGACCGAGGTCTATGAGGGCATGATTGTCGGCATCCATTCACGCGACAATGACTTGGTGGTGAATGTTTGCAAAGCGAAACAGTTGACCAACATTCGCGCCGCAGGTTCCGATGAAAACATTATTCTCACGCCGCCCATCATAATGTCCTTGGAACAGGCCTTGGAATTCATCGACGATGATGAGTTGGTCGAAGTCACCCCGCAGTCCATCCGCGTGCGGAAGAAGTTTTTGAAGGAACACGAGCGGAAACGGTCGGCGAGAGTAGAATAAGGCAGGGAATTGATGATATAAAAGGGAGATGAAGACCCAAAAATCTCCCTATGTCGTCCACAAGTTCGGCGGCACCAGCCTTGCGAATAGCGAGCGCTTTCAGGCGCTGCAAACGCTGCTCAGCGGAAAAAAAGAAATTATCGTCGTCTCGGCAGTCCAGGGGACCACCTCCACTTTGCAGCGCCTCTTGGATGAGGCCGCCCAAGGTGAAAAATTTTTAAAAACACTGGCTGCTTTAGAAAAAACGCATACCACCCTAGTCCATGCGTTATTGCCGAAAAAAAAACAGACAACTCTGCTCTCAACGCTGCAAAAAGATTTTTCTGAAATCAAAGACCTTTTGCATGCCGTTCAACTGACGGGTTCCTATTCGAAAGAAATTCAAGATCGCATTCTCGGCTACGGTGAACTTTGGTCCGCCGCTATTTTAAGCGCTCATCTTTCTGAAACCCGAAAAGTTTTGTTGATCGATGCGGCACAAGTTCTTTTTATCTATCACAAACACGGCATCCTCTGTGTGGACTGGGTAAAAAGCAAAGCAGCGTTGAATGAGGTCCTCAAAGGCAAAACCTTTGACCAAGTGATCATCACTGGTTTTATCGCCTCCACTTTAGAGGGTAAACGCACGATTCTGGGGCGCAATGGCAGTGATTTTTCCGCAGCCATTTTTGCCAAGCTCTTCAACGCGTCCTCGCTTTACATCTGGACAGACGTAGATGGCATCTACAGCGCAGACCCTACCCGCGTTCGTTCCGCCTTTGTGCTGGAATCGCTATCTTATAAAGAAGCCTTGGAGTTGGCCTACTTTGGCGCCAAAGTTTTGCATCCAATGGCGATCGCTCCCGCCCTGGAAAGTCAGATTCCCATTTATATCAAAAATAGTTTTCGTCCCGAAGCACCGGGCACTTGCATCTGTGCTTCGCCGCAAAAATCTTCTTACTATGTGAAAGGGCTGAGTTGCATCGACGAGATTGCTTTAATCAATGTTGAAGGCGCCGGACTGATTGGGGTTTCGGGCATTGCCTCACAGGTCTTTCAAATTCTGCATCAGGCCAATATTTCCGCCATTTTTATTTCCCAGGCGAGCTCTGAACATTCCATTTGTTTTGCTGTTTCCAAGGAGCATGGCGAAAGCGCTGTGCAAGCCTTGAAGGAGAACCTGCAATTTGATTTGGAACGGCATCTCTTGGAAGGCATTCATCTGGATTCCGATTGCGCAATTTTGTCCGCCGTGGGCGACGGCATGATCGGAAGCGTCGGCATTGCAGGAAAGCTGGCCACAGCGCTAGCCAAAGCCGGTGTCAACATCCGGGCTATTTCACAGGGTTCCTCCGAGCGCAATATTTCCATCGTCATCAAAAGCACGGAGGTCAATAAAGCCCTCCAGGCCGTCCATGCGGGTTTCTATTTGTCCCGCGATACCATTTCAATCGGCTTAATTGGGCCGGGACAAGTTGGAAGCACCTTATTGCGGCAAATTCATGCGGCCGTGAACAAACTTCAACGGAGCGGTCAGGCCAATCTCTATGTGCGCGGCATTATGAACAGCAAAAAAATGCTGCTGAGTAACGAAGCAATTGATTTAAGTACTTGGCAGGACAAATTCGCCGCCTGCGAGACTAAAGCCGACCTGGAAAAGTTTGCCAGGCACATTTTGACTGACGATATTCCCCATGCGCTCATCATTGATTGCACCGCCAATCAAAGCATTGCTCAGCATTATGCTTATTTTATGGAGTTGGGTCTCCATGTCATTACCCCGAACAAACACGCCAATGCCGGTAATCTGGATTATTATCGAAAATTGAAAGCGCTCACGCAAAATAAAAACAAACATTATCTCTATGAGGCCACGGTTTGCGCGGGCCTGCCCATCATCACCACCTTGCAGGACTTGATTAAGACTGGGGATGAAGTATTTAAAATTGAGGGCGTGATTTCGGGTACCTTAAGTTTTCTTTTTAGTGAGCTGGCCAAAGGACGGTCCTTCTCGGAGGTCGTGCGCGATGCAAAAAAACGCGGCTATACGGAGCCTGATCCACGGGAAGATTTGTCGGGCATGGATGTGGCCCGCAAGCTCGTTTGTCTTGCCCGGGAATTGAGCCGGGAAGTCTCGCTGCAAGAGGTCACAGTCTATGACCTGGTGCCAGCTGATTTGAAATCCTGCTCTGTGGAGGAGTTTCTTGACCGTTTGCCCGCTTATGATCATCTGATTGCGAATTTACTCGCGGAAGCGAAAGCTAAAAATGAAAGGCTTTGTTATGTCGGAAGCGTGCAGGGCGATGGAAAAATGAAAGTGGCCATCGAGTCCATTCCGCTTACTCATCCTATTGCCCGCTTGACTGGCACGGATAATTTGCTGATCTTTCACACCCGCCGCTACCAGGAACACCCTATGATTATTCAAGGCCCAGGGGCCGGCGCCGAAGTCACGGCAGCCGGTGTTTTTGCTGATTTATTGAGGTTGGTTTCGTATTTGTCGTGATACAATAAGCGCATGACTCAAATAAAATCCGACATTCAGCGTGTCACTGCCTTTGCACCTGCAAGCTGTGCTAATCTCGCAGTTGGTTTTGATATTTTAGGTCTTGCTTTTGACTCAGTTGGCGATACCGTGGCCCTCGAAAAAAGAGACGATCAAAAATTGCTGATTGAAAGCATCACTGGCGTAGAAAAAATTCCTTTCGGCCCCGATAAAAACACAGCTTCAGTTGCCTTGCAGGGGATGCTTTCTCATCTCAAATTGAAGCAAGGTTTCTCGCTTCATATTCAAAAAGGGATTCCAATGAGTTCCGGGATGGGCGGCTCAGCGGCCTCAGCAGTTGCTGCGGTGCTGGCCTGTAATGCTTTTTTAAAGAAGCCGCTTTCTCTTTTGGAACTCGCTCAATTTGCTCTGCTAGGCGAGCAGGCTGCGAGTGGTCAAAAGCATGCAGACAATGTGGCTCCTTCTCTCTTTGGCGGGCTCACCCTCATTAAGTCACTAGACCCTCTTGAAATCGTGCAACTGCCCATTCCTTCGCTTTATTGCGTTTTAGTGCATCCGCATTTAGAGGTTTCAACCCAAGTCGCCAGAAAAATATTGAAACCGCAACTGCCTTTGTCAGATTATGTGAAACAGTCGGCCCAATTGGCGGCTTTTATTGCTGGTTTATATCAAAATAACCTGGAACTTTTAGAAGCCTCTTTTAGAGATTATTTAATTGAACCCCAACGGGCGGGTTTTGTTCCGCGTTTTTATGCGCTTAAGCAAGCGGCACTGGATGCAGGCGCCCTTGGTTTTTGTCTTTCCGGCTCGGGACCTAGTTTGTTGGCTTTGGTGAAGCAGGAAAGTACCGCGAAAAAAGTTGCGTTGGTGATGCAGAACCAGTTAAAAAATGAAAAGCTGGATGCGGATTGTTGGATTGCGCGGATTAGCGAGGAAGGAGCGCGGGTCACTGAGTTAAAATAAGGGAAATGACTCATGCAGTTCATTAGCACGGCAAATAAAGCAGCCCCTCAAACACTCTCCCGGGCTATCCTGCTCGGTCTAGCCGAGGACGGCGGGCTTTTTGTTCCGAAAACTTTTCCGCAAATTTCTTTGAATGAATTCAAGGCTGATTGGAAATATCCGTCCTTCGCTCAAAAAATCCTGGGACCTTATTTCCAAGGCGACCCCTTGGAAAATCAACTCGCCGCATTCTGCCAAGCCGCCTTTACCTTCCACTTACCACTCAAAACAATCAATCCCAATACCTTCATCCTGGAACTCTTTCACGGCCCCACCCTCTCCTTCAAAGATTTCGGCGCGCGCTTTTTAGCGGAAGCACTCAAAGTGCTCTCAGGTACTCATAAAACAACCGTGATGGTCGCCACCTCCGGCGACACCGGTTCCGCAGTGGCCTCGGCTTTTTATTTAAAACCCCATCTTCAAGTCATCGTGCTTTATCCAGAAGGACAAATTTCGCCCCGCCAAGAACAGCAAATCACTTGCTGGGGCGATAATGTCGTAGCGCTTTCTGTCAAAGGCAACTTTGACGATTGTCAGCGTTTGGTCAAGTCCGCCTTCCAAGACAAGAGCTGGCAGACAGAGTTTCACTTAAGCAGCGCCAATAGCATTAACATTGGCCGTCTATTACCGCAGCTTGCCTATTATGCCTATACTAGCCTCTGCTTTTACCAGGAACATCAAGAAGCACCTGGTTTTATTGTGCCGACAGGCAACTTGGGAAATGCGACTGCCTGCTACTGGGCAAAGAAGATGGGCTTCCCAATCCGTGAAATCGTGCTTGCAGTCAATGCCAACCTCACCATCCCGGATTTCTTAAAAACAGGCCGATTTACTCCGAGAAAAAGTATTCACACTTTGGCAAATGCCATGGATGTCGGAGATCCTAGTAATTTTGAGCGTTTACACGCGCTTTATCCCAGCTTTCATGATTTCAAACAGAATGTCAGCGCTTTGAGTGCGACAGACCAGGACATTCGTAAAACGATCCAGGCCATGTATCACGAAGCCCATTATTTAGTTTGTCCTCATACTGCGACGGCCTGTTTCGCGCGAAAGCAACTCTCGGAAAAACCCTGGATCATTGTCGCGACAGCCCATCCCTGTAAATTTGATGATATTATTGGGCCCTTGCTTCAAATTAAAGTGCCTGTGGCGCCTCAATTGCAAGCCTTGTTGGAAAGACCAACAGAGCGCATTCCAGTTGAAGCTAAGCTTGCGAGTATAAAAGACGTTTTAAAAAATAAAGGAAAGTCATGACAAACAGCAAAAAAATTGCCATCATCGGCGCAACAGGCAACGTGGGCCGCAAAATTGTTCAGCTCATTTTAGAGAGAAAAAAAATTAATTCTAAATTGCTTCGCTTATTTTCTTCAGCGCGGTCCGCAGGGCAACGGTTGAATGTGGATGACCAGCACTTTATGGTCGAAGATCTCGCTCATTATGACTTCACTGATTGTCAATTGGCCTTGTTTGCGACAGACAGTGATATTTCTAAAGCCTATGCGCCCCAAGCTTTGGCCGCAGGCGCAAGAGTGGTGGATTCCAGTTCAGCCTATCGATTGGATCCCCAGGTTCCCCTGGTGGTGCCGCCGGTCAATGGACAGTTGCTCACCTCAAAATCAGCCTTGATTGCCACAGCGAATTGCGTCGCCTGTCCTATTGCTGTCGCGCTAAAACCTTTGCACGATTATGCGCATGCGCGACGGGTGTTGGTCTCCACCTATCAATCGACTTCCGGCGCCGGTAAGGCCGCCATGGATGAGCTCTATCAGCAGACCAAAAGCATTTATTTTGCGGCCACCTATCAAAATAAACATTTCAGCCGGCCGATTGCCTTTAATGTTATTCCGCAGATTGATCAATTTTCAGGGGATGGTTTTTCTTATGAGGAAATCAAAATCGCAAAGGAAGTGCAGAAAATCATTGCGCCGAATCTTAAAATTGCCGCGACTTCCGTGCGGGTGCCGGTGATGGTGGGGCATTCTATTTCGATGGCGGTTGAGTTTGCTAAGGCGATTGATTTGAAGGAGGTCAAGGCGATTTTGGAGAAAAGTCCAGGGATACAGTTGAGTTTGCATGATTATACGACGCCTTTGGAGGCAGAGGGGAAAGACCAGGTGTTTGTGGGGCGATTGAGGAGGGACCCGACAGTGGATAATGGGCTTTTATTGTGGTTGGTTTCGGACAATCTGAGACGGGGAGCGGCTTTGGATGCGGTTGAAATTGCGGAGAAAGTTGTGGGATAAAAGCGACAAACTAAGCGAGTTTACCCCGGCATGCTTTAAGCCGGGGCCTGCAATGACGGCAAAAAAAAGGGCTGCACTGCAGCCCTTTTGGTAAACAACCTGACTTAGGCTTTCTTATGTTCGCCCTTCTTTCCATGCTCATGGCCCATTTCACCTGAAGGCGGCGCACCCATCATCATACCTTCCCCATGTCCAGGCCCATGACATTCCCCGCCGCGCATCACGCAGGAATACATGCAAACCATCGAGATAATTGAGAAAATCATGACCAAAGCACCAATAAGCTTTCCAAGCCAGCTCCCTTTCCCTGGATTTTTCGTTGACCAAAGCAATAACGCAGTACCTGCGGATAAAGCGATTAGATCCAAGCCATACACCATATGCATTACGATCATAAAGCACTCTCCTTTGTTAAAGTAAAAGGATGTTGCCGCATCATCGTTATTGCGACAGCAGTCCTGCCTAGAACATAATAAGGTAAATTTTAGTAAACTGAAAGGCTTAAGCCGCCTGTATTGTCATGCTGGCATGTCAGTAACTATAAGGGAGATAAAAAAAATGCTGCTAAAGACGAAAAGTTTAACACCCCAAGCGTTGCATGTGGTCCAAAACAAGGGCACTGAGCATCCCTTTACGGGGACCTATACCGACTGGGAAGAGGAAGGCAGCTATCTGTGCAAACAATGCGGCTTAGTCCTCTTTAGTTCTCATTCCAAATTTCATTCTGGCTGTGGCTGGCCGAGCTTCGATGAGGAAATTCCGGGGAAGATCACTCAAAAAACAGATGCAGATGGTCTGCGCACCGAGATTCTGTGTGCGCGCTGTCAAGCGCACCTGGGGCATGTCTTTCATGGGGAGAAATTGACCGGTAAAAACACGCGGCATTGTGTGAACTCTCTCAGCCTGGATTTTGTGCCCAGTCTCACCGTCAATGACACGGAGGAAGCCATCTTTGCGGCAGGGTGTTTTTGGGGGGTTGAGTATTATTTCAAGAAACTACCTGGCGTTCTCAAAACTGAGGTGGGCTATACCGGGGGACAAAAAGCAGGGCCCAGTTATCACGAGGTTTGCGAAGGCGGCACAGGGCATGTGGAAGCGCTACGGGTTATTTATGACCCGGAACAGCTGAACTATGCGGACTTGGTTAAATACTTTTTTGAGATTCATGATTTCACGCAAACAGATGGGCAAGGACCAGACCTTGGGGCGCAGTATTTGAGTGTGATTTTTTATTATGATGAGAACCAGAGGAAAACTGCGCAGGGGTTGATGAAGGTGCTTGAAGACAAAGGATACTCGCTGGCTACATTATTGGTTCCGGTTAAAGTGTTTTGGCGAGGAGAAGATTATCATCAGGATTATTATCAGAAGAACAAGAAAGAGCCTTATTGTCATCGATATACGAAGCGGTTTTAATTAACAACAATAAAAGTCAGAGGATGTCAAATTGGCACCTTTCACCAAAAATAGCAACCACTTTAGATGTGCGGCATGATATAATGGGATATGAAAAAAGAGAATTCATCTATGGCAGGGAAATATAGCAAAACAGCGCAGGATGAAGTAAAAAAAGAAATGCGGCGCTTTAAAAAAGGAACTGCGCACAGTGGTCCTAAGCGAAAAAAGGTAAAAAATCCCAAGCAAGCCATCGCAATCGGTCTTTCCAAAGCACGAAAAAAAGGCGCTAAAGTTCCTAAAAAAAATAAATAAGGCGGCGGATAATCAAGAAGCTCAAACTGCAAAAATATAAGGAGGATAATCAAATGAATAAAAAAAATTACTTCTGGACATTTTTTTTATTTTTCCTCTTAAACTCCCTTTCATTTGGGGCGTTGCCAACCCCGGCCTCAGAACCGATTCCTAGCTATCATGAAACCAATAACTCAGATGTAGTCCTGACAGAGAAGGTTCAGAAAAAAATTAGTGCTCATCAGCGCTTAAAACATCAACCCATTAGCGCGGCTTCTCATCAGGGAATCATCTTTTTGCAGGGGTCTGTAAACTCAAAGTCACAAGAAAAAATAGCGGTTGAACTAGCAAAATCAGTTAAAGGGGTAAAAAAAGTGGAGTCACAGCTTACTATACGCGCCACGCCCTACCCCCCTCCCGCTCCTGCCCAACCTCCCGCTTATTAATGATTCGTCCCTTATAGGAGGGGCCGCATGACTCTTTCCACCAGAGACACGGAGCATCCAGTAACCATTCCCGGAAAAGATTTTAACTTTGATGGAATTTTACATATTCCTAAAAACACAACAGGAATCGTTCTATTCGTCCATGGCAGCGGCAGCAACCGACCAAGTACAAGATATTACATTTTCATATGTGACCATCCAATTGTAAAATCTACGGCGCCTCATTTTACCAACCGATTTTTAGATTGATCTCCTTTAATCAATAATGATAAAATTTCCAATGCGTTTTTCTTCTATCGTGAAAACGTAATGCATATATAATTGATAAAAGAACTATTCAACTATAAAAGGAATTGACTATGCTAACCTACACAAAAAAATATTCTCTTGGTTTTCTTTCTTTCGCGGCGTGCGCCAGTGTCTTTGCAGCATCCGTTGACTTTCCTATAGGTCAAAGTGGAGGCACGTTCAATTGCACACTATCCAATCCAGCGGCTGTTGTGAAAATTGACACAAAACATCTCGAAGTTAATGGCGGTTGCTCTGGCAGTCCTTATGTTACAGCGGATGGACATCTAGACGGCGTACCCGCAAATATATTTGAAGGATTCTACTTTCAAATAACAAAACATTTAGAAGATTCTGGCTCCATTGAATTAACACCAAGCGTCGGTGAAATAACTTGCAGCGAAGGGCATGGTGATAAAAGTAATTCTTATGGAAATGGGAAATATTGTTTAAAATAAAAAATAAAGGGTCAGGTCTCAACTATGTTATCGGACGTAACCGTTCACGGTGTTTACCTCTAACGGGGCAAACACCGTGAAAAAAAGTGTTTTGGTGAGGAAAGGATTATCATCAGGATTATTATCAGAAGAACAAGAAAGAGCCTTATTGTCATCGATATACCCATTACACTTCAAAATGCGAACTTGTCATCCTGAATGAAGTGAAGGACCTGTTAAAATTCAAGAGATTCTTCGCTACGCTCAGAATGACAGATTCGCATTTTGAAGTGTAATGGGTATATACGAAGCGGTTTTAATCAACAACAATAAAAGTCAGAGTTTGCGGAGAAAAGTCCTTTAAAAGGTACTCACTTTCTACTCTGTTAGTGTCCGTTGAAGTGTTTTGGCGGGGGAGTGTCAAAAAGAAGAGGAAGAGGTACTGGATCTAACAGATGAATCCGGCGTTTCGGCCAAGTCCAAATTCAATTTTTCCTCAATCGGGTTAAAGAACTTAAGCAGACTGGAATAATTCCGCGCCCTAGTCAACGGTCTCCCCTCATTCTTTTTAGCAGTCACCACGACTAAATCATCCTGCGTTGTCTTTGATAACTCCTTGTGCTTCCAAAGCTCTGCCCTTTTAGCACTCAGCACGACTGAATCATCCTGCGCTGTCTTTGATGGCCCCTTGTACCTTAAAAGCTCTGCCCTTTCAGTCAGCAATTTGATTTGTAATTCTGCCACTTCCGATTGAGACTTTAAGATCTCAATTTTATGCGCGCGCTGTTCGAAAAGCGCTTTCGCTTTGTTCTCTTTTTTAGCTTCATAGTATTGGTACACTTTAAAAAGTCCATAGACTAAACCCGCCGCTGCTATAATTCCAATGGTCACAGGGTTAGAGAGGGAGGCTGCGACAAAAGGCAGAAAAGTAAGTGTCCCGATGACCGTTGCAGCACGGGCAATCATAATACCTGTTGTCGCGCCAGCCACAAAAATAAAAGCGTGGGCAGAAAATTTTTTAATGCCGGTCTTAATGCCGGCCCACTTGTCGGTGGATTGTTTGTCTGACTCAGCCTTTGAATCAATCCCAGCAACGAAGTTGAATTGTTTATTATGTTCCTTCAACCAATTCAAATCAGCCTGCCGATTGTGCTTCTTCGCCAGACCATCAATTTCTTTTCGCAGAGCTTCGATGTCTTTCAGCTGCGATTTATAATTATTGTCCAAACTAATCGTCTTCTTTTTTTGTTCGGTTTCTAAATCTTTTATTTTGGCTTTATTGGTCTCAACTTCTTGATAAGTTATAGCGGCTTTATAAATACCATAAAGCCCGCTGCAAACCAGCATCGCAATACCGACGCCAAATGCAAGTCCCGCCATATTTAAAACAACGCCGGCGGCCTGCAAAAGGTCCGTTACCAACCAAGCGAGATATTCGGCACCAATAAAAGCACTGATAGTTTCAGATAAAAACGTAACTGCAGATTTTCTCCACTTACCTTGGCCCAAGACGAACGATTGGCTATCCTCGCTGAGAGCATCACCCTCTGCCTTATACTCAGTATCGATTTTAAATTTCTTTTTTAGGCGCAGCTTTTCTTGGACTACAATCGCTCTGTTTAAAAGCGCAGAAGCATCCGACATTGCCTCTAGCACTAAGCGAGGGTCCTTTTCAACTATCTGGCCCTTTTCTTTTTGAGCAAAGTAATTTCGGCCCCACTGATAGGTCTTCATCAAGGCATAAATCCCACCCACAGCCAGTGGAACCGCAAACCCCGCCACGCCCAAGCCCACCACTGCACCACCGGTCGCCACAATCGCACCGATATATAAAATCCAGTAAGCAAAAGAGCAAAGACCTAAGGTCGTCCAAGTCGCGCTAAGGAAAGAAGCCGCTTTACTGTTGGAAAACTTAACCAAAAAGCTGGACTTTTCGTCTGTTTCTTTGTCCTTTAAAGTAAACACAACCTGATTATTTATAATTTCAATTTTTTCATATTTTTTTCTCAGATTTGCGTCTGCGTCCTGCTGTAAAATCTCATTCATGTCTAAGTTATTTGTTTGTTTTTCTACTTTCTTAGATAAATCTAACTCCCCGGCATTTGCATGCGAATCATCTTCTTTGCTTTCACCTGAGGTAAGTGTCGGCTCCTTTAATAACATAAGCCGATCTTGAATCAAGTCATAACTGCATTTAAAATCACTTGCCTTTTTTTGGTTTTCTACTTTTTGTTCTTGGCCCTTCTTGATCGCCAAGTGTATTGCGGCAGCTCCCAAAATCAGTGTCAAAGCCACAGCCGCTTGCGGATTTGAGGCCATAAAATCAATTCCCGCGCCTTCCAAGCCATTTGCGCCTTCAATTTGATCCATCAGCCAGGGGTAACGGAAAAAGTAAGTGTAGACCATGTCCAAAAAGTCAAAGGCTTCTGAAACTGAATCATTGTACTGGTCCGCAGTAAGATACTGCTTCTCTGGCTTCAGTGAAAACCTTATTACCCTTTGCCTCATCATATATACACCCTCTAGACAACCTCATGAGTCTTGATTAAGATTTACTCATATATATAATTTAGCAAACTCAGCTTAAAAAAGACTTAAAGGAGCTGAATAGAAGCTTAAGGATAAATATGTTAAGTATTGGCCTGATGAGCGGCACCTCCATGGACGGCATTGACGCCGCCCTGCTGGAAACAGATGGAAGTCCGCAATTAATCAAAGACTTAGGAAATGAAACCTTAGCCTATGCGCCTGAGTTTAAAATACTTTTGAAGGCAGCCGAGTTTACTATCCGGCAAAAAAAGGGAAACTTGGCAGCGGCAGAAGCTTATTTTGGGGAGGCCTTGCTGGCTTACTTAAAACAGGAGTTGAAGCTGCCCGAAAATCAGCTTGCCCCACAAAGGGCCGCTCTGGCCGCTTATTTATCTCGCCAGACCAAGGGCAATGCATCGTTCAGTTTGGCGGCGGTAATTGAACACTCGACACAACTGCATGCTTTAATTGTGAAAACCTTGCTTAAAAAATCAGGCTATCAAAACAAAGATATTGCTGTGGTTGGTTATCACGGACAAACTTTCCTTCATCAACCTATGAACAAAATTTCGATTATCTTGGGAAATGGTCAAGACTTAGCGAATGACTTAGGCATTCCAGTGGTGAATGATTTCCGCAGACAAGACATCGAAGCCGGCGGGCAAGGCGCGCCTTTCGCCCCGCTTTACCATCAAGCACTTGCACTACGAGACAAAAAACTGCCTGTGGCTGTTGTAAATTGCGGCGGCATTGCGAATATCACCCTGATTCGGAGCCATCAAGAGTCTGATTTAATCGCCTTCGATACCGGCCCTGGCAACGGTCTTATCGATCGCTTGGTGAAACAACGCAGCGGCGGAAAAGAAAACATGGATGAAAATGGGCGTTATGGAAAACAAGGTCAAATCAATGAAACCGTCTTCAAAGCGCTCTATGAAAAAGCGCTGCTCAAAGACGGTCAAAATTATCTTTTAAAAGCCCCGCCCAAGTCTTTGGATATCGGCGACCTTCAATTGCTTCCTGAATTAGCTGAACTTTCTCTGGAAGATGCTTGCGCCACTTTAGAAGCGTTCACGGCGGAAACGATTGCTGCCAGCTTGGAATTAATCGCTGAGAAACTTCCCTCGCAATGGATTTTGGCGGGAGGCGGATGGAACAATCCAGTGATTCGTTCAGAGCTTGAGAAACGAATCAAAGCACGCGTGGACCATCCCGTTAAAATTTTACTTGCCAATGAAGCCGGTTGGAATGCTCAGGCAATGGAAGCTCAAATTTTTGCTTATTTAGCCGTGCGAAGTTTGCAAAAGAAAGCCTTGAGCTTCCCAGGGACCACTGGCGTTCCGCATCCCATGAGCGGCGGACAAACCTTTTTTCCGGATTAAGAAATTTCAAAAATCCAAATGTAATTTTAACGATTGTTCAACTTGGCGCATTTTTTCGCGATTAATTTGACCTGCTTTTTTGTTTTGAATGCGTATTTTAGAAATTGTGCGTATTTGATGACATTGTGCCTTTGAGGGTTTGGAGTTATTTATGCCACCGCTAAATAAGTTGTTGTAATCTTCTTGATAACCGACTCATAGAGCTCGCGCCTCACCAATCTGTGCAAACTAATCAACTTTCTGAGAAACGCCGCGGAGGGGCTGGTATTCCTTTCTGCCATGACCTCCTGAATCACATCCTCATAGGTATCCGTATAACATGCGATCCCCTCCATGTTATAGTCCCCTGTTGACAAGATATCCTGAATAATTAAACGTGCAAGTTTCGTCTCAAGCATCACATTCTCCCTTTCTATAGTAAATTTCATTACACTAAAATAATCTTTATACTGACCCCTGAAAGCCTCTTTTAACTCCTCGCAAACCCGCGCAAACAGGTCAGCCTCCAGTAAAATAGATTCATTTTTAGACAATCCTTCAGAAACAACCCCTATCAGGCTATATAACGGCTCCGCTGCTGCCATAATTATTCTTGCTCCTTTCCGTGATTTTTTGATGATAATTAACAGTTCAACCCAGCATGCTGAATTGCGCTGCAATTTATTATCAAAGCTATAAATTTAGAACTCGCACTTTCTTTTGTTCACGAACTCTATATACTCTTGTGCCATAAGTGATGCTTCTATCATATATGGCGAATTTGCTATTTATGGTGAATTTATTATACGTGGCGAATTATGTCAACTACCTCTATTAGTTTTGTTTTAACTGCATTAATAAAAAAATTTGGCCTGAATGCTCTCGAGCTTGAGAAGCATACAGGCGTGCCTTCTAGCACCATTTATAGGCTACTTAAAAAGAGAGACGGAAATCCGACAGTCGAAGTTTTAAAGAAATTAGCTACGTTCTTCCAAATCACTGTTAGCCAGCTAATTGGTGAGGAACCCATTGGGGTGAAACAAGCGCCACTGATACCAGCCATGGAAGTTTTAAACTTCCTAAGCGCATCAGTTGAAGAAAAATCAAAATACCAAACAATACCAATCGATTTTCCTTTAAGCTCCAAAAGCTTCGCCACCTATGTTCAAGATGACCTCATGGAACCATTTATCTTAATGAACTCTATTATCATCATTGATCCTGAAAGAGAAATGAGACACAAAGATTTTATTTTGTTTGTAAAGAAAAATGACAGCCATCCTCAGGTAAGACAAGTTATAAAAGATGGCTCTACAATTTATCTCAAGGCCTTAAATTCAAATTTCCCTATTGATCTCGTCAAAGTAAAGAATCTGAGCGAATTCAATTTTATTGGCGTTATTGTTCATTACAGAACCAATCTATTCACTTTAGAAAAAACCGCTATTAACTCAGACCAGCACAGGGCGGTACATGTAAAATGAAAACAGCTTATTTCAAAAGTTTATTTAGCGGCATCGATAGAACATTTTTTTTAATTTTTATTGGAATGCTATACGCTACAATCTTTTTTTCCTCTTTTATTTTAGGTTATAAAGTTGTTTCATTTAACGAGCACATCCTATGTGCTTCCGTTTTCATATTTCCCCTGCTTTTCCCTATTAATGACGCAATAACCGAATTATTTAGCGTAAAAGTATCCTATTTAATGATTATTGCCATAATCATTTGCGAATTTCTATTTAGCATTCTTACAAAAACTGTAGTTTTATTACCAACCCCCGCTGGTTGGCAGCATCAAGAACTGTATGCAACGCTTACCTCTGGATTTCTGCATATCGCAATAGCCGATTCCACTTCACTTGCAATCGGCTTTTTTGCTAACTCTTATTTCTTAAACAAATGGGGCATTGCACTCTATGGCAAGGGCTTCTTTATAAGAAGCCTTGGCGCCACCGCGATAGGCGAGTTGATTTTTACAATTTCAACGAACTTGATCACCTTTCATTCTTTCGAGGTTGCCGGTTTACGCGATACGATAAATATCATCGCCTCGGACTATATTTTTAAAATGGGATACTCACTTTTCATCTGCATGCCAAATGCATTTCTTGTGAATAAAATTAAAACCCTTTTTCCAAAGGACAATTCGGCTTTATTTATAAAAGGTGAAAAAATCATTCCCATTGGCTCATCGAAGCGGAACTATCAAATTTAACTACATTATTTATTTTTTCCGCACTATTTGTTTGACGATACTTAAGTTCCTTTTCAGTTTCGTAAACACCGACAATATTTCCAATACAAGCGCTATCCTTGGAATCAAAATTTTGAATTAAATTAAGGTCTGTAAAAACTTCTTTTGCTGGCTTAATATTATATTGCTTTGAGATGATATTTTGATAAACAAGGAGCGGCTCTCCATTTTGCTCCGAAATTTTATGGTTTATCAGAATATAAATTTTTTCATATTTCTTCTTAACCATTCTTTTCTGATTTTCCAGCAGCGCTGAAACAAGCGAATTGAAGTCTTCTTGTGAAAGCATGGAGCTTGCGTTAGTGCCATTCTCCATTAAAAATTGATATGGCATTCTTTTGATAGGAGGCGTGCATTTTCCATTAATTCTAAGAATTAAACACAAAAGCCCCTTTTCGGGATCCTCAGAAATTGAATCGATTTTAAGACTTTTTGTTTCAATTTTTGAAATCAGTGAGTTGATCTTATTGATCAAAACTCCAATTAAGTTATTCCTATCCATAACACTCCTGACCCACTTATTCTGGTCTTTCAACCTATATTTGAACTGCTATATCCTGCCCTGAAACCGTGGAATTTATACCATTGCTTGAAGTTTTTAAAGAAAATATTGCATAATACCAGCCTGAAATGGTTGGAAATACTTTATGCAAACCCATGTATACAGAAACCCTGATAAATACAGCAAAAACAATAACTTGCAGTATGGTTTTGCAATGCGTATTCTGTCACAAGCAAATATTTGCCCGAGCGATCGTATTTTAGACCTCGGCTGTGGGGACGGGAGAATTACTTGTGAGCTCGCCAAACTCGCCTGTGATGGCTCAGTCATTGGCACTGATATATCAGAGAAAATGATTGAACATGCAAATTCCACTTACGCTGCTCAAGGCAACCTTCGCTTCATGGCAATGGATACCAGCAAAAATATTTTTAAACGTCAATTTGATGTTATTACGTCGTTTAATAGCTTACATTGGGTAAAAGACCAAAAAAACGCTTTACGTGGGATTACTGAAGCAGCCACCCAAGATGCCAAAATAGTCTTATTGCTCTCACACAGAAAATCTTATTACCATTTTACTTTAGACACTTTATGCAGTAGCTCAACATGGAGCACCTATTTTCAAAACTACTCAAACCCTCGATCATTTTTCACCAAAGATCAGTATGCAGAACTTCTATCAAGTTCCGGTCTCGGCGTTATATTATTAAAAGAAACAGAAATGATCTACGAATTTTCTTCCATTGCTGAATTAAAATCCTTTCTATCTGCATCGATGGCCAATATCAAGCAGATCCCAGAACACCTTAAGGAAGATTTTCTTGAGGACTTTTGCGTGGAATTTTTAAATCAGTCGGGCTGCACAAATACTAGTCGTATTCCTTTAAGTTTTTGGTGCTTAGAAATTTTCGCAAAAAAAGTGTTGGAAAATAAACAAGAACAAAGGCCACCTCAATCGCTACGTTCAAAATTATAGAGCCCGCGGCAAGCCGCTGGGTAAATTCTTTAATAAATTTCACCACGTTTCATTTTCATCCATTCCGTCTGAAGAGGCCGCATCAAAGTCAGGATTGATTTCTTTATTTGCTTCACGATAACAAGCCTCCAACTGGGCTTGTTGCAGCAAATAAATGGCGTCTCTTATCACTTCAGAACGGGTTTTATAGTGATGCTCTGCTTGATAGCTATCAATAAAATCAAACTGTTGTTGAGGTAATGAAATAGAAAGTTTATATGTATGCATACTGGGCTCTCATCTTACTTATGGTAGGACAATGTTTCATACCATTTATCCTACCATAAAGGGGCCCGCCTCCAATCAATTACTTAAGGTCGCCGTACAACTAGGACAGCGTGTCGCTTTGAGAGAGATTTTCGAGCAGCAATAGGGACAGTCCTTTTGTGTAGGTTCCTCCTTGCCTTTGGTCACACGATTGATTTGTTTGATGACGATGAACATCGCGAAAGCGACGATGATGAAGTTGATGATGGTGTTGATGAAAGCGCCGTAGGAAACGACTACTGCAGCAGAGGTCTCTGTTTTTTCATGAAGGGTGATGGCCAAGCTCGAGAAATCGACTTTACCGAGAATAAAGCCGATGGGGGGCATGAGGATGTCATTGACAAGAGAAGTCACGACTTTTCCAAATGCTGCGCCGATGATGATACCAACAGCCATGTCCACAACGTTGCCGCGCATGGCGAACTCTTTAAATTCTTTCCACATTATTTTCTCTCCTTGAAAATTGAAAAAACATCATTGCAAGCGCAGCTTACTACACCGTCATTGCGAGAATTGTTGCTACAATCATTAAAGCAATTGTTGTAACGCTTCGCTGAGCACTTCTGTTCCTGCTTCTTTGCGATGTGCATGTTCACTCAAATAACGCCGCCAGCGGTTCGCGCCGCGTTCGCCGCGAAAGAGGCCCAAAATATGGCGGGTCATGCTGGACAAACGCGTGTTCTTTTTGAGTTGTTCTTTTATGTAAGGTAGAAATTTTTCAATCACTGCAAAACGGGAAGGTGACTGTGTATCGGGTGAATAATATTGTTTTTGCAACTCGGCCAAAAAATAAGGGTTCGTATAAGCCTCACGGCCAATCATCACACCGTCCACTATCTTCAACTGTGCCGCGACTTCCGCCGCAGTTTTGATGCCGCCATTGAGAATGATCGTTAAATGGGGAAAATCTTGTTTAAGTCTTTGGACGGTCTCGTAACGGAGCGGGGGAATTTCCCGGTTTTCCTTGGGGCTTAAGCCTTTGAGCCAGGCCTTGCGCGCATGAACAATAAAAATTTCGCAACCGGCCTCTGCGACGGTTGTGACAAAGCGGGTTAAATCTTCGTAAGCATCCAGTTCATCGACACCAATGCGGCATTTGACTGTCACGGGTATTTTGACGGCGGCTTTCATCTGGGAAACGCAGTCCGCTACCAACGCCGGTTCACGCATCAAACAAGCGCCAAAACGGCCCGACTGCACCCGATCGCTGGGGCAACCGACATTGAGGTTGATTTCATCGTAGCCAAAGTCCTCTCCCAAAACTGCCGCTTGCGCCAAAAGCCGCGGCCCGCTGCCGCCCACTTGCAAAGCGACGGGGTGTTCCAGTGGATCAAATTGCAGCAGATAGCGCGTATCGCCGTAGACCAAAGCTTGGGCGGTCAGCATTTCGGTATAGAGCAGAATTTGCGGCGCAATCAAACGCAGAAAATAGCGGTCATGACGGTCTGTCCAGTCCATCATGGGAGCTACAGAAATACGGCGGTCTATTTCGATCATGTTTTACCTAGTTATTGGGGCCGTCATTGGGAGCGAAGCCTCACTTGCAATGACGGTGCTAAGCTTCGTTTTTTAATGACGGTTATTTACTTCCAATTTTACTAGGGTTTGGATAATATTCAAGCAAGCTGTAAACGTTAAATGTTGCATAATAATTATGCATATTTTCTTTAAATCTCTACTTGCCAAACAATAAAATATATGGTGTAAATGAAGATTAGCTCACAAATAAGTAACCCAAATGAGGAAGTGGATATGAAGAAACGATCAATCGAATTGTCTGAGTTTCTTATTGATGAAAGTGGTTCTTTCAGTGATACAGATGAACAGCAACCTCTGTTAGAGTCGAAGGGCAGCGACAGCATCGTCAGCGACACTGAATTCAACACCATCGAAATCGACAGCGAAGACGAACTCGAACGTGATGGACAGAGACGACTTCTGTTAAAATCAAAAGATCTCGATGAAAACGGAAGTTGCGAACTCATTATAACCAATAAGCATCCTCGTGAGCTTCTTAAAAACATCAAAACCGACGCGGCCTATATCCGCAGTAAAGATTCTTTGTACTATTACCGTAGTGATTACCGTAAAAAAATAAGTCACCTTTCTGAAGTCCCTTGGGATAAAAAATTTAAGGCCCTATTTGATATTGTCAAAGATTCTTTGTCATATAACCGTAAAAAAACAGGTCAACTTTTTAAAGTCCCTTTGGATAACAAATTTAAGGCCCTATTTGATATTGCCTTTAAGGTCCAGGATGTTTTAAATGACGGGAAGACCAAAAGTGAGCTACTAACAAAGCAACAGCTTAATCATATTCTGTTTTTAACTGGCAATTTAAGTGCCTGGCAAAAAAAGAATGGCGCACTTTTGCTCACTGTCTACACCCCTCCTGAAGAAGAAGTTGACTTAAATACTTTGCCAATCACTAGTGCAGCCTATATCCGCTACAATAATGAACTGTGGTATTTCAAGAAGCATAATTGGCTTGAAAAACGCTTCCATAATTGGCTTGAAAAACGCTTCATGGCAAAAAATTGGCTTGTAAAGCGCTTCATGCCAGAGCCAGAACTTCGTAAACTCCAGGTGACTCGTGAAAAGCTGGAAATCTTTGATCGCGTCATGAAAACCACTGCTGCTCCATATCAGTCTCTTTCAGACAGTGGCCTTTCAAAAATCGAAAAACTGGTTGGCCACAGCCACAAAACCTTCCTGCAAAAAACACTGGCAAATTTTGGTTACTTTTGCTCCGCCTTTTTCGCTCTGGGTTGCGGCGTTTCAACAGCTGGAACTTTTATCTCCTTAGGTCTTGTAACAGGCGGTTTGGCCTGGGCCTGCGCGGGCGCTCTCTTTTTGGCGGGCACCCTTGTCAACTGGTGGATTTTTAAGCGCTACGTTCCTAAGGTCCTGATCGATTTATTCGGCAAAGAAAAAATCTTCGTCGACGTAGAGGGAAAACCGCTTTCTGGTCTAAAAAAATTCGCAATTGGTATTGCCTTAGCGCTTTCCCTGTCAGTAGGCATTACCTTTGCCGCTCTAACTTATACCAACACCTTTACCTTGTCGGTAGCCCTTCCATTTCTTGCTGTTATCGCGCCTGCGTTTCCCTATATCGCCGTGGGTTTATTTGCGGTCACCTTGGTCAGCATGACTGCTTTGATGTTCATGGACATTCGTCAACTGATCCAAAAGAAAGATGTTTGGGGTGAATGCAAAAAATTCCTCAAAAACATGGTGAGCTTAGATCCTGAGCTTCCTCAAAATAAAGGTAAAACACGCAGACGAATCTTGGCTGAACGGATTGCAACAGTTGTTTTGACTGCTCTCTTCTTACCTTTGGCCTGCTTTGGGTTGTATATGACCATGAATGCTTGCGCCCCAGGCGTTAAAGCAATCCTTTTGGAAAAAATCCCAAGCACTTCAATTAAAGTCGCTGAAATTGTCGCGAATGTTATTTCGCTGGGTCTTGCCTTTGCGGGACAGATTCCTTTTGGCATTCAAACCGCTCTACAAACCGTCAAAAAAATCGTGCAGGCTGCTTCTCAGTGGGTCGCTAATGCTTCTCCTTCTCGATGGGCCACTAATGCTTCTCAGTGGGTCACTAATCTTTTCAGTAAGAACAAGCATGCGGAAGAACAGCTTATTGTAGAAAAGAAATCCTTTATAAAAAGAGCCGCCAAGCTTTTCAATGTCACCAAGCTTATTGTCACTAAGCTTATCAATATCACCAAGCTTCCCGATGTCTGTGCGAACGCCATTGGGAATGGTTTAATCTCAATGAAAGGCGCAGCAGGCCCAGTCTGGTTCCGAGTCATAGCCTTGCTCGGTGGCACCGGCAACTCTGCTTTTGCCGGTATACCCGCGGTGCTGGGCTCAGAAGAAGAGGACTTCGCTAAAACACCCAAGCTGCCGGGAAAAAACCAGATTCGCGAAACAGATGAACCTAGATTTAAAAAGCACGAGGGGATTATACCTTGCGATACTAGCCCTTTGAAACCTATAACTCTTAATATATCTAGCACCCTTTTTAACCCTCAGAATGGTGGCCGGGCTGCACTCCTTGAGCTAGAGGAAAAGGAAGTTGACATTGACCAGGAAAAGCAAGCTGACCAGAAGCTGAGGCGACTCTTCGAGACGACCCCTTCGGGGTCTCCTCAGGGCGAACGGTCTAGGAAAGGGTCGATGGATGACAATGGCTTTTCCTATGGTATGGCTCCCCGGCGCCGCTAGCAGAACTTGAATATCCCCCTCTCGGCTTAGTTTTTGATATAATAAGATTAAATCAAGACTAGGCCAGGGAGGCTCCATTATATGAAGGTTGCGCTCCACTTCATGCTTGGATTAGCATTTTTTTTGTGCATAAACCTGGGTTTTGCTTGTACCGACTTCCGGCTGACCGCTAAAGATGGGACTTTTCTAGTCGCCCGCAGTATGGAGTTTGCCTTAGACCTTCATTCCAATCTGCGCAGCTCCCCCCGTGGACGCAGTTTTCAGACCCTCGCTCCTGACGGCAAAAGTAATGGTCTTTCTTGGAAAGCCAAATATGGCTATGTCTTTCTAGACGCGCTCAACTACGATGCCGCGATCGATGGCATGAATGAAAAAGGACTTTCCTTTGAAGCACTCTATTTGCCTGTTTTCGCCCAGTATCAAACCGTTCCGCCTGGACAAAATCTACAAGCCTTGCCCTATATTCAAATTGGCGATTGGATTCTAGGCAATTTCAAAACCGTGGATGAGGTCCGCACGGCGTTAGCCAACGTTTATGTGTTTGAAACCAAGATACCCAACTTCAAAGATATGGTGTTTCCCTTACATTTCGGTGTGACCGATGCCTCAGGCCAGAGTCTCATCATTGAGTATGTGAGCGGCAAGCTTCATGTTTACGATAATAAAATTGGTGTTATGACCAACTCCCCGACCTACGACTGGCACTTGACCAACCTCAACAATTACGTTCATCTTCGTCCCATTAATCCTTCCCCGGTCATGGCAGATGGCGTTCAATTCGCTGCGACAGGTCAAGGTTTTGGCATGATCGGCCTGCCGGGAGATATTAGTCCGCCCTCGCGCTTTGTAAAAATGGCCATCTTGACCAACGTTGTTCTGCCAGCGAAAGACGCAGCAGAGGTCCTTAATTTAGCGCAGCATGTGATGAACAACGTGGATATTCCTCTGGGCCTTGCGCGTGAACCGGAAAGCGGTAAGTTCACCAATGAATTAACGCAATGGACCGTTTTTAAGGATTTGACGCATCAGCTATTTTACTATCGCACCTATACGAGCATCACCCTGCGCTCTGTTTCACTTGCTAAAGTCGATTTCTCTGAAAATGCGCCCAGACTCAAAATGCCCATTGAAAGCCATGAACACATACTCGATGTCACGGACCAATTTCTAAAATCAAAGTGAGGCCCTATGACGGAGCCTGTTTTTATTCAATTAGATCCTGCGGGCCTGCAAATCAATTGCCAAGGGGAATGGACTTTGCCCAATCTTGGCAGGCTGCAAGTTGAACTCAAAAAAACAGCCTGGCCCAAGACGGGCAAGCTGCAAGTGAATGGCAGCGCTATCTCAAAAATGGACAGCGCCGGGGCATGGTTTGTGATTCAAACAGTCAAAAAATTAGAAAAGCAGGGACTTCAACTCGAGTTAAAGCAATTTTCCGCGCAACTGCAAAAACTTTTAGACTTTGTCCAAAAAAAAATGGAAGGACTTACTGCGCTTCCTTCCCGTAAAAGCTACGGCCGGCTCAGTCAGCTGGGCCGCTTGACCATGAAACAAGTACGGGAAACAGTGGATTATTTTGCCTTCGTTGGGAAACTCTTCATTGAGGGCCTAGGACTTTTCTTGCATCCTGCACGTTTACGCTTCAGTTCAATTGTCAGCACAATTGATAAAACCGGTTACCGCGCTCTTGGAATCATTGCCTTATTATCTTTTATGATCGGTGTGGTCATCGCCTATCAAATGGGTTTCCAACTTAAAAATTATGGGGCCAATGTTTTCATTGTTAATTTGCTGGGGCTGTCCATTCTCCGTGAATTCGGTCCCTTGCTCAGTGCCATTATGGTGGCAGGACGGACCGGTTCTTCATTCACGGCACAACTCGGCATCATGAAAATCAACCAAGAAATTGACGCGCTCGACACCATGGGTGTTACGCCCGGCCAACTTCTACTTCTGCCGCGTCTCGCCGGACTTTTTATCGCCTTGCCGCTTTTGACCATGTGGTCGGATATTTGGGGAATCATCGGCGGCATGCTCATGGCAAATAATATGCTGGGCGTCACGCCTTACGATTTTCTTGATCGCTTTCAACGGGAAATTCCCTTGCGCTCTTTGCTGATTGGTATCGGCAAAGCGCCTGTCTTTGCTTTGCTGATCGCGAGCATCGGCTGTTTTGAAGGTATTCAAGTTGAAGGCAGCGCAGAAAGTATCGGGACTAAAACAACGCGGTCTGTGGTGCTTGGCATTTTTTTTATTATTCTTGCCGACGCTTTCTTTTCCGTCATCTTTAGTAAATTAAGGCTCTAATCATGACCGAACAGCCCATTATTGAAGTAAAGGAATTAAGCACCAAGCTCGGGGGGACCTGGGTCAATCAAAATTTAAGTTTGAACGTGGAGCGGGGCGAAGTACTTGGGATTGCAGGCGGTAGTGGTTCGGGAAAAACGACACTGCTGCGGGAGCTGCTCTCTTTACAAAAACCCAACTCGGGACTGGTCAAAATTTTTGGGACTGAGGTTACAAGGGCTTCCTCTGCAACTTTGCTGGCACTGCAACGACGTTGGGGCGTATTGTTTCAGCAAAACGCCCTCTTCTCTTCCTTGACGGTCTTAGAAAATGTGTCTTTCCCTCTTAAGGAACACACGACTCTCGATAAAAAGACCATTCAAGAATTAGCGCTTTTGAAAATTTTACTTGCTGGTTTGCCGGTTGATGCCGCCATCAAATATCCAGCTGAACTAAGCGGGGGCATGCAAAAACGCGCCGCTCTCGCGCGCGCTATCGTTTTAGATCCGGAACTGCTTTTTCTGGATGAGCCTACGGCGGGCCTTGATCCCAATAGCGCAGAAGGCATAGATGATTTAATTCTCAATTTTCAAGCCGCCATGGGGTTGACCATTATCATTATCACGCATGACATGGACACCCTGTGGCGAGTAACCAACCGGGTGGCTTTTTTAGGGGAAGGGAAGGTTTTATGTGTGGATGCCATGGCGAAATTAGTCGCGGACCCACATCCTGCGATCCAGCGCTTTTTTAAAGGACCGCGCGGGCGGACAAGACAAGGAACTTATCAGTAATCACAAAAAGGTGGCAAGATGGACACAAACGTTAATTACACGATTGTCGGCATTTTTGTCATTACCTTAATTGCCTTCATTGTATTAGGGGTTATTTGGCTGTCATCTGGCTTTTCCATTGGAAAAATGGCCTATTATGAAATCTACATGAAAGAATCCGTCGCCGGACTCAGCGTCGATTCTGTCGTTGAGTTTAATGGTGTGAATGTCGGCAGCGTCAAGAAAATTGAGATCGATCCTAAAGACCCTCGCTTGGTCTATGTTCTTTTAAGCATTAATAAAACGACGCCGGTCTCTCAGGGAACCAAAGCGACACTCAATACCAAAGGCTTGACCGGAATCGCCTATGTTGCCTTGGAAGATGATGGCAGCAATCTCAAACCTTTAGTGAAGTTACCCAATGAACCCTATCTCATCATCAACACCGCCCCCTCTTTCTTTTGGAGGTTGGATACCGGCATGAAAAAACTAAATGAAAACGTAACCAAGGTCGCAAAATCCCTGGAAAGCTTGTTGAGCGAGGAAAATCTGGAATCTATCCGAGAAATTCTGATCGATATCCGTCATGTCAGTCGTACCTTTGCAAACAACACGACTCAAATTGACGAGATCTTGCATAATACAGCGAAGGCGAGCGGACAATTCCTTCCTTTCATGCAAAACAGCGAAGAAATGCTGCGCACGATTAACGCGCAAATTTTACCTGCTGCAACCAAAGCGATGTTGAATCTAGATGCCATCACAAACAATTTGTCCGCCGTTTCACGTGACGTGAAAGAAAATCCCGCCATCTTCATTCGAGGGAGAACGGAAGCGCCCTTGGGACCTGGAGAGAAATAAGATGAAAAATCTTTTTTGGTTGATCACAGCACTGCTGCTCATGTCGGCTTGCTCGATGTTCTCGCCGGTGAAAACAGAGACGGCTACGACCTATCTCATTAATGCCTCACCCTCTCCTTCGACCAAAAGGCCGAACGGTCATATCAATCTGCTGGTGTCAACGCCTTCGGCTGATTCAATTTATGATACGACCGACATTGCCTACACTACTCGGCCCTATCAAATTGGGTATTTTGTTAAAAGCAACTGGGCGCAGCCGCCCACACAAATGTTGCAGCCTTTGCTGATTCAAACTCTGCGCAAAACGCGTTATTTCCACGAAGTCAGCGGCGCTGGTGGTGCAGTCACTTATAATTTTATGCTGAATACCCACTTGGTCAAACTCCAACAAGATTATTCTCGTTGGCCTCATCAATTACATTTTGTCCTACGCGCTGAACTGATCGATCTCTCGACCAGTCACCTGGTCGCGAGCAAAGAGTTTGCAGTTCATGAAATAATCCCGCAAAATGATACTTACGCAGGCGTTGTGGTAACCAACCAAGCCGCAGCTCAACTTCTGAGGCAAGTTGCAGCCTTTTGTTTGCGGAATGCGAGGTCTTAATTTCCTGGAGGTTATATCACAGCGGCCTCCAACTGTCTTACCTGAATTACTCCTTCAATCGCTGCAATTTCCTTTAATAACCCCGTATTCGCCCTTTGATTCACATCAATCAGCGTATAAGCAATCCCCTCACGTGACTTATTCAAAAGACTCGTAATATTCAACCCCGCAGCCGCAAGCTTCGTAGACATTTGCGCAACCATATTCGGCACGTTGGCATTTGCAATAGCCAAGCGGAATTCGTTTTTGTTCCTCGGCATTTCAAGCGTGGGGAAATTCACTGAATTGTTGATATTGCCATTTTCAAGAAAATCTCGGACTTGCTTAACAATCATCACCGCGCAATTTTCCTCGGCCTCCCGGGTGGAAGCTCCCAAATGCGGTAAACTAATCACGCGGGGGTGTTTTTTGAAAAGCAGGCTCGGGAAATCATTCACATAAGAAGAAACTTTTTTTTGTTCGAGGGCGGCCAGCAAAGCTTGATGGTCCAGAATACCGTCCCGGGCAAAATTAAGCAGTACCACGCCCTCTTTCATGATTTGAAAACGGGCAGCATTAATCAGCCCCTGTGTTTCAGCCGTTAAAGGAACGTGAAAGCTCACAAAATCGGACTCCGCCAACAAACTATCTAGGCTATAAGCTTGCCGCACCTTTGCCGACAACTCCCAGGCGCGATTCACAGTAATGGTTGGATCATAGCCGATCACATTCATGCCGAGATCAAGGGCGGCATTGGCAACTTTCACGCCCACTGCGCCAAGACCCACAATTCCTAGGGTTTTCCCGAGAAGCTCAAAACCCGAAAATTGCTTTTTATCCTGCTCCACCTGCTGATTCAGCTCCGCTTCAGCTACATTTAATTGATTCACATAATTCCAGGCCTGGCAAATATTGCGGCTGGCCAAAAGCATGCCGGCAATCACGAGTTCCCGCACTGCATTGGCATTGGCGCCTGGGGTATTCAGGACGGGTATCCCTTGCTGAGTGAGTGCCGCAACAGGAATATTATTAACGCCTGCGCCCGCACGGCCTATCACTTTGACGGATTCAGGCAAAACCAGGTCTGCCATTTTGGCTGAACGCACAAGGATTGCATCTGGATTAGCGAAATCAGGTGAAATTTCATAGTTCTCGCTAGGAAATTGGCTTAAGCCGACTTGGGCAATTGTGTTCAGTATTTGGACTTTAAACATTTTTGTTCCTTTTGTTCATGACTCTTTTTATAATTTGGCAAATCATTCAAAAACCTAAGATAGTATGACAAAAGACAATTGGCAATTAAAAGACCCGCTAGATGCAATCATTTTTGATTGTGACGGCACCTTGAGCACCCTCGAAGGTATTGATGAATTGGCCAAAAGAAATGGTGTGGGCAAGCAAGTTTCCGCCTTGACTGCTGATGCTATGGGAAAGACCGGTATGAATCTCGGTCTTTATAAAAAACGGCTTGACTTGGTCAAGCCGACGCAAGAACAAGTCTTCTCGCTGGGCATGGAATATTTTGTGCACCGCGTACCGGATGCTGAACAAGTAATTTCTACTTTAAAACGTCTTAACAAAACGATTTATATCATCTCCGCGGGGTTGACGCCAGCTGTTCAAATTTTTGGTCAGCTTCTGCAGGTCCCACAAGCCAATATTTTTGCGGTGAATATTGCCTTTGATACGCAGGGACATTTTTTGGAGTTCGACCATAAATCTCCTTTGGTGACACGTGAGGGAAAACGGCTTATTGTTTTGCAACTCAAAGCCAAGCATGAGCACTTGGGTTATATTGGGGATGGCTTGAATGATTGCGAGACTGCGGACTTGGTGATGCGGTTTATTGGCTATGGCGGGGCTTTTTATCGGGAGAATATTGCGGCGCTTTGTGATTATTATATTAAGAGTTTGTCCTTAGCACCGCTTCTGCCTTTGGTTTTGACGGAGGGGGAGTTAGGGGGGTTGTTGCCGGAGGAACAGGAAATATATCAGAGGGGGGTGGAAAGGATTCAGGAAGGGGAAGTTTTGTTATAAATATTCTTTTAGGAACAAGGGCGCGCGTTGTTCTAGCCAGTATTCGCTGCGCCAGGGGAATTTCCCGGAAACAAAGCCCACGTGGCCCCCGCCGCGGGTGACTTCCAATCTGACATGGCGCGATAGTTCTTCTGGGTCTGGGATAATATCGTCCGTCATAAAGGGATCATCCAGGGCTTGAAGAAGCAGAGTTGGAACACAAATCTTGGACAAAAATTGGCGGCTGCTTGAGCGTGAGTAATATTCTTCCGCGGAAGTAAATCCATGTAAAGGGGCTGTTACTTTTTCATCAAACTCCCATAGGGTTTTAACCTTTCCCAGGTCCGACAAATCCAAAACAGCGTCTGGTTCTTGAAATTTCTTTTCTAATCTTTTACGTAAACAGCTCAACAGATGCCATTGATAAATCTTAGAAAAACCTCTTTGAATTCGTTTGGATACTTTTTGCAGCTCAAAGGGAACGGAAACTGCGATCGCAGCCGACAAGGGATTCTGCTCACCGGTTTCTCCAAGCCATTTCAAAAGAACATTGCCGCCCAGAGAAAAACCGACCGCCGCGATGGGAACGCCGGGTTCTCGTTGCGTTAAATGATGGACAACCGTGGCTAGATCGTGGGTTTCGCCAGAGTGGTAGCTGCGGCGTAAACGATTCGGTTCCCCACTACATCCCCGAAAATGCATGCAGAAACCACGCCAATCATTTTTTACGATGGCCTGTAGCATTCCTTGGGCATAAGGTGACTGTATGGAACCTTCTAAACCATGCAAAATAATTACAATGGGCCCTTTACTCCCTGCCCAATCGAGATCAACGAAATCCCCGTCCGGGAGCTCAAAACGCTCTCGCTCTAAAATTAGTCTCTTTTGATTTTTTCGGCAAAGTGTTGGCCACAATGTTTGTAAATGCGGCCCTGGTAGCCACCAGGCAGGTTTGAAAGGAGTTTGTTTTTTCATAATAGTGAAATTTTATCATAGCCAGCGTTTTTTTTCACTTTTGACGATGGGTAGGAAGCCATTATAATGTTAACATTGAATATAAGAGGGATAATCATATAAGGAGATTTTCTTTGAAAAATTCTATGTTTTTTTTCATCCTCCTCAGCATTGCCCTCGGTATTTTTTGCGGCATCTTTTTTCCCAAGGAAACGATTGCCTTAAGCTGGATTGGAAAGCTTTTCATCAATCTATTGAAGCTCATTGTACTCCCTCTTATTTTTTGCGCGCTGGTCAGTGCCATTGCGGCAATCGGGGGAATGGAGCGGCTTGGATCGATTGGCATTTATACGCTGGGCTATGTCTTAGTGAGCGTTTCTATTGCAGTCATTATTGGGCTCACCCTTTTAAACGTCTTTAAACCGGGCGTTGGCATGCCAGCCAGTTTAATTCTCGCGAATGCAACACCGACGGATTTAAAACCCGTCGAATTTTCCTCCTTTATACTTTCGCTTTTTCCGCCCAATATTGTTGCAGCAGCCGCGCGCTATGAAATCATGCCCATTGTTTTCTTCAGCATTGTTTTTGCCATTGCCTGCCTTTCTGTCGGCAAACCGGCGCAGCCTGTGGTTGAATTCTTTAGCGGTCTACGAAGTGTTTTTGTGAAAATGATCATCTGGCTCATGTATTTAACCCCGATTGGCTTGGTTTCTCTTTTAGGAACAGCCGTCGCCGAAGCTTCCATTCAAAACCTCTTGCTGAAAAGTTTAGGCGCCATGCTTTTTTTCATTTTTGTTTTTCTCTGTGGTCTCTTTTTGCAAATTTTATGGCAAGTGGCTGTGGTCACTCTGGTGGCCCAGAAAAACCCCAAACAATTTATCAAATCAGCTTTAAATGCGCTTCTCACTGCCTTTGCGACCTCAAGTTCCATGGCGACCTTGCCTGTCACCTTGATGGTCGCTAAAGAACAGGAGATCAGCGATGAAGTGGCCCGTTTTGTGTTGCCCTTAGCAACCACCATAAACTTGGCAGGCACCGCCATGTATGAGGCCGTCTCAGCGCTTTTTTTCTGCCAAATTTTAGGCTTTGATCTTTCGATACCGGCGCAGATTGGTGTGTTTATCACAGCCATTCTCGCAGGCATGGGAGCAACGGGTATTCCAGAAGGGGGGTTGGTAACCATGGTCATGGTTTTGAAAAACGTTAGTGTTCCCTCATCGGCGATTGGCTTGCTATTGCCTTTTGACCGCATACTGGACCGGTTTAGAACCATGACAAATGTCTGGGGAGATTTGGTATGTGCGGCGACGGTCGACCAGCTGCAAAGACATTTTAAAAAGAAAAGACGATTTCGGGCGGTTTAAAGTACAAAGCTGCCAACAGACCTTTTTTGCAAAAGCCGGAAACAAAGTTTTTCATCCAGTGGTTTATGAAAAATATACCCCTGCACCTGATCACTCGCCTGAGTTCGCAGATAATCCAGCTGCCCAAAGGTTTCAACCCCTTCCGCCACCACTTGTACATTCATGTTCTTCGATAAGGATATAATGGCCTGCACCACCGCCATGTCTTCCGGCCTTTCATGAATATTCTGTATTACCGAGCGGTCGATTTTGATCTTTTCGAAAGGAAATTGCCGCAGATAATTTAAGCTCGCAATACCGGCGCCAAAATCATCAATGACCAGGTGAATGCCCATGTTTTTTAATTCCGTCATTTTTTTAATTATTTCATTGGTCTTGCCAACCAACATACTTTCCTTTAATTCCAATTCCAACAAATTGGAATCGAACTGCGTTTCTTTTAGAATTTTTTCGACTGTCTCAACAAAATTCTCTTTTTTAAATTGTTGATTCGAGATGTTCACAGCAACACGGACGGGCGGCATGCCCTTGGCCAGCCATTCCTTGACTTGCGAACAAGCTTTTCGCAATACCCACTCACTGATTGGCACAATTAAACCAGCCTCTTCAGCGACCGAGATAAATTCGAGCGGGGACAATAAGCCTAAAGTGGGATGGCGCCAACGCAACAGCGCCTCCACGCAAGTGATGCGCTCCGTTTTGAGATCCATGATGGGTTGATAGTGAAGCAGCAATTCGCCTCTTTCGATCGCGTGGGCCAAAGTCCCGGCCAAATTCATGCGCTGTAGAATATGCTTGTTATAGTCCCCGCGATAAATCAGGCAGGTGTTTTTCTCCTCTTTCGCCTTGTATAAAGCGGAGTCCGCATTTTTTAGCAGCGTAATAACATCCAAACCATGCGTGGGATAGATGCTGATGCCGATGCTAGCGGTCAAAGAAACCGCCTGATTTTTAATTTGATAGGGTTTCTTGAGTTGCCGCATGAAATTATTAGCAACGGTGATAAAGTGATCTTCCTGCGGTTGACACACAAAGACAGCGATAAACTCATCCCCAGAAAGACGCGCCAAAGTATCGCTTTCCCGGACCACCTGCAGCAACCGTTTGGACACTTCTTTTAAGACAGTATCCCCGGCGTTATGTCCCAAGCTATCATTGACCAGCTTAAAGTTATCGATATCAAAAAATAAAATGCCGGCATGCATGCCATAACGTTTTGCTTGTGCCATGGCTTGTTGGATGCGATCAATCAGTAGAATACGGTTCGGTAAGCCGGTCAAAGCATCATGCGTCGCCTGATGCTGTAATTCCGCGGTGATTTTTTCAATTTGAATACTATGTTCCGCCGCCAAATGTTCCGTGTTTTCCGCCTGATATCGCATCTGCTCTATGAGTTCTTTTTTGCGAATTAACACCCGGGCCAATTGGCGCAGTTCATTGGGATCCAGCGGCCGTCTTAAGAGAAGAAAATTTTTAGAGTGCTTTAATTGCGGCGCTATTTGTTCCCAAGAGTAATTTAATTGTGCTGAGAAAATAACAATTTGAAGCTCAGGATCGATTTGCCAAAGTTCTTTAGCTGTTTCTACGACCTGCATGCCATGGGGCAGATAAACATCCATAAAAACGACTGAATAAGCTTCTCCAGCAAGCATCGCCTTGCGTACCATATCAATGGCTTCACGTCCGCGGTAGGCGGAATGAATGAGAAATTCTTCTTCTGATTTTTGAGTAGGCTGCTCTTTAGTGGACTTTCCAAACAACATTTTCTTAGTGGCGTCCAGCAAGGGATCATTGGCTTGCGCGAGAAATGCGCGAGTGAAGTCTTTGTGAATTCCGATATTGTTCTCAATCAGGAGAATTCTTTTGGCGCCTACATTCAGCATCATGTCATCCTCTTTATAACCTTTTTGGAGGACCCACTCTGTGATTTCAGCTTATAAGTATTATTATATGCCTTATTAAGGTTCGGCGGTAGCTTTTATAAACAAGAGATTGATTTATCGTTTATTTTAGACGGTCTTCAGGATAGATTTCAGCCAGGGAGACAGAGGTACCGTGTTCAGAAACAATGCGAGCATGATGACGGTTTAACGCTCGGGGTTCTTCCACTCCGCAAGAATGGCAAATGACACCCACTTCTTGCTCAATATTTTTCACATAATGATACACCCGCTCTGCTTTGTTTTGTGGGTCTAGGCCGCGTTCTAACCATGCATTGTGCGTTGTCACACCCGTTGGGCAGGTATTTTTATGACATTTCAAGGCTTGAATACAACCTAAGGCAAACATAAACCCGCGGGCAGAATTCACAAAGTCGGCCCCCATACAAAAAGCCCAAGCGACCATGACGGGTGTGATGAGTTTCCCCGAAGCAATGACTTTAATGCGCTCCCGTAAGTTATATTTGATTAGGATATCGACTAAAATGGGAAGGCTTTCCGAGATTGACAAACCCATATGGTCCACCAAACTCATGGGAGCGGCGCCAGTGCCGCCTTCTGAACCATCTAAAGTAATGAAATCAGGCGCATGTTCTTCGCCACGCCGAATAATTTCCTCACAGAAATCATGCAGCCAAGCATAATCACCCAGCACAATTTTAAAACCTGTCGGCTTTTCGGTGACCTTACGAATATGATTAATAAAATCTAATAGTTCAGAGGCATTCGCTACTTCAGGAAAACGGTTTGGGCTAATTGAATCCTCATGTGGCGGAATACCTCGAATTTCAGCAATTTCAGGTGTGACTTTAACAGCCGGCAAAATGCCGCCGGTGCCTGGTTTCGCGCCTTGGCTCAATTTAATCTCAAACATTTTAACCTGCGGGTAGGCCGCGGCTTTTTTCAAGCGCTCATCGGATAAATTTCCATCCGAATCCCGGTAACCAAATTTAGCCGTGCCAATTTGGGCAACCAGGTCACAACCGCTTTCCAGATGGTAGGAAGATAGCCCCCCCTCCCCGGTGTTCAACCAACAACCTGCTTTTTTGGCTCCGCGGGACAAAGCCAAAATAGCATTTTTTGAAATGGACCCATAACTCATTGCAGAAATATTAATTAAAGAACAGGTCGTATAAGGAAAACGGCAATAGGGGCCGAACTTCACAGGACGCGCTTCAACGACCGTTCGAGTCAGGACAGGAAAAGGCGCGTCAACAAAATAGATGCTGCCTAAGACTTTATTATCACGCGTGGAACCAAAGCCAACCGTCGTATCCACATCTTTTGAGGCTTCGTAGACCCAAGTTCGTTCAACGCGGTTAAAAGGAAGTTCTTCGCGGTCATTGGAAAAAAAAAATTGTCTGAAATAAACGCCTAAGTCTTCGGAGATAAAACGCAAATAACCCAGGAGTGGGTAGGTACGCAAGATGCTGCTTTTTCTTTGAAGGACGTCCCAGATAAAAAGCACGACGAAACCGATTAGAATAATCAGGAGAACCCAATGAGCTGCTTTCATCCCCGGAGCAAAATCTAGCATATGCCTTTTCTCGTCCATGTTGAGATTCAAATTATTATACATTAAATCATAGCGGTTGTTAGGAATGGATAATTTAGGGTGAAAACTGATTGCAATATGACCATTTTCCCCGTATAATTCCGCCCATGCGTATGTTAACTACATCCTCTAAATACTTAATTAGTATAGTATTAAGTATTAGCTTATTATTCTCTCTATTTGGTTTCAGCGTTGAAGATACATCCTTTTGTGACCGTGGTAACTGCGGTACTTTTACTATTCAACCTGTTGGATCTATTTGGAGCAGTATAAGCGCGAGACTGGCACTTGATCATAAGGCCCAGTCCGCCCGTGTTCGTGCTGAAATTCATAAACTTTTGGCGGACAAAAGAAAGCTCTATGCAATTTTGAAATCGGCCGCGCCTTACATCTATTTTATTCACCAAAAAACACAAGCTCGCAAGCTGCCTTCTGAGCTTGCTTTAATTCCCGCTATTGAAAGTGAGTTCAATCCCAATGACCGCTCGAAACGCGGGGCCACTGGGCTTTGGCAGTTGATGCCGGTGACTGCAAGGGAACTAGGGGTCAAAGTGAGGCCGAATTATGACGGCCGGCGCAACATTGTTTCTTCCACTGAGGCTGCTTTAGCTTATTTCAGCGACTTGAAAAATAGTTTTCACGGCAATTGGGACTTGGCCATCAGCGCTTATAATTGCGGCGAGGGAAAAGTTAAATCAGCAACGCGGCGCGCTGGCAGCACTAATTTTTGGAATTTAAGGCTTCCAGCGGAAACCAAAGTGTATTTGCCTAAGTTGTTCGCCATTGCTGAAATCATTCAGCATCCGGACCGCTATGGCGTGAAGCTTCCTCTGGTTGGGAACCGGCCATATTTTATTCAGCTTGAACTTAACAAATCTGTTAATTTAGCTAAAATTGCGAAGACTATTGGGACAGACATTCATACTTTGCATGCCTTGAATCCGGACTATCATCAGGAGCAGGCGCAGCCGAATAAGCATGGTTCGTATACGTTATTAGTGCCGATTAAACATGCGGCGGCGGTGAAGTCGAAGTTTTCGAGTAATGTGATTCGAACGAAGGTATAGTAGGTAACCTAGCTTAGGTTACAAGTCATCCTGAACGAAGTGAAGGACCTGTTAAAATTTCCAGCGATTCTTCGCTTTGCTCAGAATGACAGTTGTAACCTAAGCTAGGTTACCTACTATAATATTGACTTGGTGGATTATGACAAAAAGCGCCTAATCTACCTTACCCTATTGAGAGCCAAAACAGCTGAATCGCTTCCCTTTTTCGCTGCTCTCCTCTCTTATGTCATCGAAGGCTTTTACGCTGCTCTCCTTTCTTATGTCATCGCAGGCTTTTACGCTGCCCTCCTCTCTTATGTACTCGAAGCTTTCTTTATGAGGCGCCGGTTGTTTGATCTTGGGCCAACAACTTTGTAGACACTGCCCTAGTTTAAATGTTCCATGCCAAGGCAACAGTGAGCGTCTATCCACCCCAGCTACTTTCACTTCTCTTACGCAAACCTCATCTTGTTCATCAGGAAACGCCAACATCACCCTCGAGCTCGTATTATGCTGGGATTGCTCCTTCTCTTCTGAAGCTTTCTCAGAAAAAAGCCGCTTCATTCCCAGGTAAACCCCACGACAAAGCAACTCCGGAATACCCACCACAACTGCCGCAGTCGGTCGAAGCAATAGACTATAGGTCGTTGTCGTCAGGGCATACACCGGCATTGTCACTGGCAAAGTCAAAAACAAGAAAAGACGCTTCATCGGGTGTGCAGCGGGATCTTTGATCATTCCAATGATTTGCCGCAAATCCGCTATAGCTTCCCGCTCAAAACGAAGCACGTCCAAACGTCTTTCTCGGACCATCTGCACAGTTTCTCGGTTGATATTGGAGGCAGCCATCACAAAGCGAAGCATAAAAACCCCAAACCAAGCGAGCCCCACTCCCTTAATTGCAGACACCGCCGTCATGACAGGACCATTTATAAAATTAACCAACTCCGTATAATGCAGCAAAAGCGACAAAGCTGAACCAGCATATTCTTTCAGCGCGCCCGCCAGTATTTTCGCCGTATGAAAAACAAGCAGATTTAAGGTCATGGCAAGCGCATTGATCGCAATACCGAGAAAATGTTTTCCCGCTTCTTTTAAATGATGCCAACGTTCTTGCTGATTGCGATAAGCCAGCAATAAATGTTTGCTCATGTAATAAAGCCCTTGCAGCGCGTTCAAGGCAAGAACGCCCACTAAAATATAGGGAACAACGGAAGCGAGGCTCGTCAATAAGAAAATTGTGATAATTGTCGCGCCCGCGGCAGCAAAAAAATTGACGCTGGCATTCATCCATAATTCAAAGTTTTTTTCTTTCGCTTGCCACAATTGTTTTAAAGATTTAAAAAAGGCGACCCAGCCAAAGGCTACAAATAAGGGCGTGAGACCGAGAGCGATTTTTCGCCATAAGCCCGCTTCTGCGCCAAAGGGAATGCCATCGGCGGCTTCCTGGGAATATGGTTCAATTGTGGTATAGGCATTATCGAGCGCACCGAAGCCCGCTTCAACCGCCGGCGTAACGAGGGCTAGGTCCATCGCGTCAGAAGAATTAAGCTCTTTCTCGATTCTTGCAGTGCTAAACATCAAAGGGGCCCCCTATGATCTATAAAGACCGCTATTTTAGGATAAGAGCTTAAACTTATCCAGTTCTGTTCTAGCCTGCTTGGGCCCGAAAGAGCACTCATCCTGAAGAAATATTTAACTGAGGTCCTTAGGAGCTGTTGACAATTCATTGTGTCATTCTGAGCAAAGCGAAGAATCTTCAG
>CAYVBZ010000002.1:0-4284 GCA_964449835.1 uncultured Coxiellaceae bacterium
AAAAGTATTTAGCCCCTAAAGGCGTTATTCGGGAAGGAAAGCATTGGAATGCAAGACTACTCGATGCTGCCTTTGAGATGGGCTATCAAGAGTGGTATAACGGCGACCATCATAAAAATAATGCGTTTTATAATGAAATCGTAGGCTACCTCCAAATGCTTGCGCCCGCAAACTATGCCATGGCAAAGGCGCAAGGGCTTTATTATCTTCTCAAAGAAGGTGAAAAATTCAATCGCGATTTAAAATATCGTAATAATGAGCGTTCTTATTTTCCTCTCTCGGCTTCTCCTGGGTTTCGTCTTGGTGTTGATTCTTGGGTGGCGGGGGCGTCGGGGTCATGTGACGGCGCGGCGCGGGTGTGGTGGGCGTGGAAACTTGCTGCCGCGTCGGGCGGCGATCGCATGTCCGTCGGGGGCCCCCAAGTTTTTCAAAACTATATTGAAGCAAAAACAACCTCGTTGCAGCGATTTATGCCGCAGCCAGACAAACCGTCGAATGCTTACCTTGTAGTGATGTAGGGGATACTAATTGTTAATATTTTTGTTTTACAAAAGCCCCTGGTTTTATTATATCAATCCCTTGATAACCGGATACACTTAATAAATCTTGGTCGCCGCTAACAATAATCTTAACTTTTGACGATAGCGCACAGGCAATAAATTTATCATCATCAGGATCGCGAGAAACCGGCTCTTTTAATTTTTCTGGCACATGAATCTCGGCATGTATAGCCAATAGCTCAATAAATGGCGATAAGTCAATGGTAGGGTATTTTTCTGAGAGTGCTTTTGTCACGCGATCATATTCGTTAAGGATTTCCTGAGACATAACAAGCCCAATTTTTCCCTGCTGCCAGGCTTTTAAAATTTGATACGGCGCTCCAGACCAGAATATCCCAGAGATAAAAACATTGGTATCTAAAATAATTTTCACCGTTCATTTCGCACTTTTTTAATCGTTTTTTGAATATCTGCCCTTTTAAGTCCCGCCTGTCCAGCCTGCTTTCTTGCTTGAGTAATAAGATGGTCAAAATTTTTCATGGAAGGGGGCGTTATGAGCTTTAGTATAATAACGTCTTTTTCTCCCAGAACAACGAACTGCTTTCCTTCGGTTAATTTTAATGCTTTCCTGATTTCTTCTGGAATGACAACTTGGCCCTTTGAGGACATTCGCGTTGTGGCAAGTGATTTCATAGAACACCTCTTTTATAATCTTACTAGTAAGATTATAGCAGCTTTGCGAGGCTTGTGCTAGCCGATATATTTTACTTCGCCATTAACTTGCAACGACAGCGATTAAATTGGTGTTTGGTCTGGCAACCCGTGCTTTTGATGCCGCCGCAGAAACCCCAATCCAATTCGCGAAGCGGCCCCATAGGAATAATGGCCAGGCTTCAAAAGCGCCAGATAACGTTCATGTAAGGCCCTGTCAGTTTCCGTTTCCAGATATTTTCCATCCAGCCGGTCCAACATTTCGGATACGAGGTCCGTGATGTCTTCAGGCAGGTTTTCGTGCCCTTGAACACCAGCCTCTTTATATTGATGGGTGAAAAAATACCCGCCGATTTTAGAGCTAAAAAGTTCCTCAAAGGTCAAATAGCGTTCTTGCCTCTCACTCCAGATCAGCTTAGGAATGCTAAGGTCTCCACGGCGAATGCCGAGGGTCTCGACCGGAATCATGTTGGCATGGGCGACAGGCACGCCAAAAATAGCGCTTAAAAAAGCCAGCCCCGAGGTGCAGCCGAGAAAAAATTTAGCCTTGGCGCAAAGCACCACATCCATGCGCTCCGATTTTAAAGCATGCTTGGCATAATCAATCACCCCGGGCATGGGCGGTAAGGGCGCCATGGAGGCATCCCCCATCCGCACGACCATCCCGCCGCGGCGGACGATTTCTTGTATGGCCGGAAAGGTATTATCGATCGAGCCATTACGGTGGGCCTGAATGGATTCATTGTTCGGCAAAAACCCGCCTTCACGCACATGCAGTGCGACAAACCATTGCCCTTTGGGTATCCCAAGTTCCACCAAAGTCTGGGAAGCCCAGGTTTCATCTTCCTGATTTAAAGTCAGAATGGGAGGCCGCGCGCCCCAAAGTTGATTAATACGATAAATTTCCTGCGTACCGAAATGCCGCACAATATGTAAACCACCGTTGTAGCAGGCCAGGTAGCGTCGAGTCATCATTTCAAAAAAGAGGCAAAGCCAGGGCTGCGTCACCACTTTAAAATGCTTGCTCCAATAACTGAGCAGGTGTTTATTGGCCGCCTTATGGGAAGGCGCGAGAATAAAATAATTTGCCGGCGGGATGAGACCGAGTTGCCGGGCCTTGATAAAGGTATCGAGTTCGGTCGCCAAATGGCCAATATGCTGGGAGAGAACGGAGACACGGCGGACGCCCATTTGGTGGAGCATAAAGGCTGCGGGAAGCAGGAAAAGCCAGCCAAGTTCGAGAAGTAGGCGGCGAGTGACTTCTTTGAGGAACCAAAGGAAGCCAATTGAGCGAAGCTTGCTCAGCTTGATGGCAAGGAATACTTCCAGGGGTTGGCTCCATCTTTTCAGGGCAGCTAACATGAGGCACCTCTATTCTGAGATTCTAGAGCTCTAAGATAATTAATTTAGGGGAAAAAAGAAATGGCCAGCGCGAGTGCTGTCATTGCCTTTTCTTTTTTCCCAAATATCATTCAAAGACAGACAGAACATGACCGTTAACAGAGGAATATTAATGGACAAATATCGAGGATGAGAGATCGCACAAATAGAATAGGCCAGAACGGTAAAACCAGGTATTAAAGTTAGGCTTAAAAATGCTGGGTCTTTTCGACGAATTCCCATTAGCAATATATAAAAAAATCCAAACCACAAAGGGAGGTTAGCCATAACCGCGAGGGGAAAACTATCAACCCTTTTGTCTGCATTAGCCTCATAAGTTAGAGGAATACCCAGATATTTTAAACCCGATCCATCTTCAATATAGAAACATCTATATAAAAAAGCCAAGGTTAGCTTAAGATGCTCCCAGGGATGGGCCAGTATAATAGTCAGATATTTCTTTTCTAAAAAACGATAGACATCTTGATCGTAAAGTCCATTGAGATTCATTTTTTTTGTTTTCAGAAAGGGATGAAAATCTTCCTCAAATGAATCAATGATGATCTGATCATTTCCCTTCAGGTTCACCAGTCTTTTCCAATTTTGTTCGCTGTCTTTCTTTAAAAAATATTTACTTAAACCTGGCGTCCAAATAGCATAGAGGTAAGGATATTCTTTCGAGGAAATTAAATCATAATTAGCCCGA
Organism: uncultured Coxiellaceae bacterium; assembly: GCA_964449835.1. GTDB lineage: Bacteria > Pseudomonadota > Gammaproteobacteria > DSM-16500 > DSM-16500 > JABDGC01. Next base: position 3,298 of record CAYVBZ010000002.1, read on the forward strand.
ACAATCAGGGTCTGCGCCTTGCGTTCCGAAATAAAAAAACGTCCAAAATCAATAAAGTTTCTTAGCATCCATGCGCCGGCCAAAACAACAATCAGGGAGGAAAAAAGAATAAAGTTCTTCATAAAACCTTTTTCAAAAAAACTGAAGCCCCTCCAATGCAGTATGATTAAATAGGTCATGATGATTGGAATAAAATAAAGAAAAAGCGCTTTGACCAACACTAAAGCGGACAGGGACACAGCCAAACCCATTCGCAACTTCCAATTTTTATTAAATGCTTCCTTCGAATAATACAATAAAATAGAGATAATCATGCAGAGCATGGCGGCCAAGATTTCCGTTAAAAATCCTTGTGCTCCGACAGCCAATGCTGCACTAAAAATAAGTGTCATCACGGTATAAAAAACAAAAGAAAATCGTCTGGTCATTTTATAGATAAAGAAGCCTGACAAAAATATCGTGGCGTATAAAAATGCAACATTAATCGCGATTAATCGATTCATTGCATGGGTCGGCTGAAGCCTCAGATTAATGATATCTTGACTCGGCTTATTTCTAATATCATATCGGGGATTAGCAAAGATATTTCTGACCTTCATCACGAGCCCAACGATCAGGGGATATAAGGGTTCTCGCGCTGTTGAGGGATGGGGATGATCGTCAAGCGTGTCCACACCATAGGTATTATAAAGGGCAATATTATAAGCCCCCGCCAAATTTTCGAGCGAATCACTTGTTTGCCGCTGATGGGGCTCATAGAGGCAAAGGTGCAAAACTACAAAGACGAGTGAAGCAATAATAATGAAAAGAGGGTATTTTTTTTCTGTCACATAGGAAAATAAAGGTCGCATTTTTAAGGCCCTATAACAAACCATGGGCGTTGTTGCGTAAATACAAATAGCTCGTCATTGCGAGGCCACGAAGTGGCCGTGGCGATCTCATGGGTGTTTTTATGAATAAAAAAAAAAAATAAGTAAAAACACAAAG
>CAYVBZ010000002.1:4294-79119 GCA_964449835.1 uncultured Coxiellaceae bacterium
GGCGAGCCGCCGTACCTGCTGCGTTTCACCGGGTACTACGACGACGTGGCCGTGGAAATCCAGCTTTTAATTGGGCCATAAAATGAAAAGCTGGATTGCCACGGCTAGGCGCTTCGCAGCCTCGCAATGACGGCGAATTTTGTGCAAAAAATGATTTACGCAACAACGCCCAAACCATGGAAGATACCAAAAAAAACCCAGGCGAATCAACCTCGATTTTAATTGGCATTACCAGCCCCAACTGATATATTTTGGGATCATACTCACAGTGGGACGACCAGGATGGCTAATGGATTGCGGTATTTGCTCCAATATCTTATTTCCCACCGCCTGCAATTGATAAAATTTATCCTGGTTGGCTTTATAACCTTTGGAATTTATTTTTTAACTTTCTACCTCTTTTTTGAACTCATCGGCCTCGATTACCGCATTGCTGCCACCCTCGCCTACCTCCTAACTATTTGCTCCCATTTTCTCTTAAATCGCTTCTTTACTTTTGGAGCAGCGGAGCAAGAAGTGATTCATAATTTGTGGAAATATATGCTAATGTTGCTTTTTAATTATGTCACGCTGTTATCGGTGATCTGGACCTGCGTGAACAGCATTAAAATTTCGCCTTATTTTGGGGTGCTTTTATCAACTGGCCTATCTATGTTGATGAATTTTTTTATCATGAAATATTTTGTGTTTTTTGAAGAAGAATAAATAAAGGAGGATAACATGCGTTACTTTGTCACAGGCTGCGCTGGTTTTATTGGCAGCAATTTAACTGACCGCTTATTAGAAAATGGACATGAGGTCATTGGCTACGATAATTTTTCAACGGGCTTGTCTGCGTTTTTGCAAAAAGCAAAAAAATTCGACAAATTTACTCTCGTACAAAATGATTTACTCAATCGTGAAGCCCTTTGTGAAGCGATGAAATCAGTAGACCTTGTTTTTCACTTGGCGGCCAATGCAGACGTCCGCTTTGGCACGAACCATCCCCACAAAGACCTGGACCAAAACACGCTGGCCACTTTTCATGTGCTAGAGGCGATGCGTGCCAACCAGGTCCAACGCCTTGTTTTTGCTTCCACAGGCTCGATCTATGGCGAAGCAACCGTTATTCCAACGCCTGAAGACGCCCCTTTTCCAATACAAACCTCGCTTTATGGCGCCTCTAAATTGGCCGCAGAAGGTTTAATTCAAGCCTACTGTGAAGGGTTTAACTTTCAGGCCTATATCTATCGTTTTGTTTCCATTCTGGGTGAACGCTACACCCATGGTCATGTCTTTGACTTTTATAAACAATTATTAGCCGACCCCCAAAAGCTGCGCGTGCTTGGCAATGGCAAGCAACGCAAGTCCTACTTATATGTCCAAGACTGCCTCGATGCCATATTTTGGACGCTGGAACATAGCCGCGAAAAAATAAATATCTTTAATTTGGGCACGGATGAATACGTCGAGGTCATGGACTCTATCCAGTGTATCTGCGAGTACTTAAACGTTTCACCTGAGCTCAATTTCACCGGCGGCGAACGCGGCTGGATTGGCGACAATCCCTTTATTTTTTTAGATACAAGCAAAGTGAGAAAAACGGGCTGGAAGCCCCGCTTAAGCATTCAAGAGGGCGTCCGGGAAACCATTCGATTTTTGCATGAAAACCCCTGGGTACTGGAAGCAAGAACATGAAAATAGCAATAGCCGGTCTCTGGCATTTAGGCTGCGTTACTGCAGCCTGCTTAGCGAATAGAGGACAAGCCGTCTTGGCCTATGATGCGAATGAAGCGCTGATACAGGACCTTAAAAGGGGAAAAGCACCTCTTTTTGAACCCGGCTTGAATGACTTGCTGTCCCTCGGCCAGAACGCCGGTAAACTCCAGTTTTCAGCTTGCCCAGAGGATTTAAACCAAGCCGATCTTTTATGGGTCTGTTATGATACCCCCGTTGATGAGGAAGATATCGGAGATGTCGCCTTTGTCACAGACGAGATCAAAAAAATAATCCCTCACTTAAAAGAAAAAACCCTGGTTCTCATCTCATCACAACTGCCGGTAGGCACAATCAGGCGGCTTGAGCGGCATTGCAGCGCCCACTTCCCTGAAAAACAACTTTCCTTCGCTTGCAGTCCGGAGAACCTTCGCCTGGGCAAAGCCATCGCGGTTTTTTCCAAGCCGGACCGCGTGATCGTGGGGCTGCAAACTTCGAGCGACAAAGAAAAAATTGAGGCCCTGCTAAAGCCCTTTACAAGCAATATTATCTGGATGTCCATCGAATCCGCTGAAATGACCAAGCATGCTTTAAATGCCTTTCTTGCCACTTCCGTGGTATTCATCAATGAACTGGCCACCCTTTGCGAACAAACCGGCGCCGATGCGCGTGAAGTCGAGCGCGGCCTCAAATCAGAAGAACGCATTGGCTTCAAGGCTTATTTAAGGCCGGGCAATGCAATTGCAGGCGGGACACTGGCCCGGGACGTCAATTTTCTTGTTCACATCGGCACTGAGAAAGGACAAAAAACACCCTTATTTTCAGCCTTGCTGGAAAGCAACCTGGCGCACAGGCAATGGTCGCAAAAGCGCTTGTTAGAGGTATTTCCCGATTTGAGCAATAAGGTGATCGTTACCCTGGGACTGACCTACAAAGCAGACACTGACACTTTGCGCCGTTCAACGGCCATTGAACTCTGTCAGTGGCTAAAAGATCAAGGCGCGAAGACAGTCGCCTACGATCCGGTCGTGCGTCAACTGCCCGACGCTCTGACAAAAATCATCGACCTAAAAAATAGCCTGACAGAAGCGCTTCAGGAAGCAGACGCCGTCGTCGTCGCAACCGAGTGGCCGCAATTTCTATCCTTGTCGCCTGAACAGTTCACGCGTTCCGCGGGCAAGACCCATATCTTTGACGCCAGCGGCTTTTTAATGAAAAACTTAGGCCAGGATGAACGCGTTTATTATCATTCCGTCGGGAGAGTGGCATGCGTTTAAAAAATAAAAATGCAATCATTACCGGTGGAAGCCAAGGCTTCGGACTCGAGATTGCTAAGCAATTTCTGCTAGAAGGCGCAGATCTCATGCTCTGTGCCCGCAATGCTGAAACGCTTTATCAAGCACAACAAGCGTTGCTGAAAATAGCAAAACCCAGTCAAAAGGTATTGACTAAAACCGTTGATGTCGCAGACCTTGGCCAGGTTGAACAACTTGCGGCAGAGACCCTAGCTCAACTTGGAACAATAGATATCCTCGTGGCAAATGCCGGCGTCTACGGCACCAAAGGCCCTATCGAGGAAATTGACTGGGAAGAATGGTCACGCGCTATTGATATTAATTTAAAGGGAACGGTTTGGCAGTGCCGGGCTGTTTTACCGCACATGAAAAGACAAGGCCGAGGGAAAATCATTATTATCTCCGGCGGAGGTGCTACCAAGCCGATGCCCAATTTAAGCGCTTATGCGGCGTCAAAAGCCGGCGTGGTCCGTTTTGCTGAAACGCTTGCAGGAGAGGTGGCTGATTTTAATATTGACGTCAACACCGTAGCACCCGGCGCCTTAAATACAAGATTATTGGAGGAAATACTGGAAGCCGGCCCCGATAAAGTCGGCAGACAATTCTATGAGCAATCCCTGAAGCAACAACAAAGCGGAGGAACGCCATTGAATGTCGGCGCCGCTCTCTGTGTTTTTCTGGCCTCCGAGGCAAGCAAGGGTATTACGGGCCGCCTCATCAGCGCTGTCTGGGACCCTTGGAAACAATTCCCAGATATCAAGGCTGTGCTGCAACAATCTGATATTTATACCTTGCGCCGCATCGTCCCCTCCGATCGCGGCCAACTCTGGGACGCAGCCAAATGAAAGTAGCGATTATCGGCTGTGGTCTAATCGGTCAAAAGCGGGCAAAAACACTGGGGCAAGGCCAACTCGTTGCCTGCGCGGACCTCCACCTGGAAAAGGCCGAGGCCTTGGCAAAGGGGCACTCCCCCTGCCGCGCCTATCAAAACTATTCTGACATGCTAGCGCGCGAGGACCTTGATATTGTGGTTGTCTCAACCTTGCACGCCTCTCTCGCTCAAATTGCCTATGACTCGCTTCAAGCCGGCAAACATACGCTGATTGAAAAACCAGCCGGCCGGCGGGCCGTTGAACTGGATTTGGTTATAAAAGCGGCCAAGCAGTCCGGCGCTTGCGTCCGGATTGGCTTTAATCATCGCTATCACCGTGCCTTTCGTAAAGCGCGGGAGCTGGTCGATGCGGGTGAACTAGGCGATTTAATGTTCATTCGCGCACGCTATGGGCACGGCGGCAGGCTGGGCTATGACCAAGAGTGGCGCGCGCGGCCCGAACTATCCGGCGGAGGCGAACTGATTGACCAAGGCGTGCATCTCATTGACCTCGCACGCTGGTTTCTGGGTGATTTTGTGGAAACTTCCGGCTTTGCACATACTTATTACTGGAACATGCCGGTAGATGACAACGGCTTTCTTATTTTAAAAACAGCGAAAAAACAAGTCGCTCATTTGCACGCGAGCTGCACTGAATGGAAAAATACCTTTTCCTTTGAGCTTTACGGGAAGAAAGGCAAGATCGAGGTGAATGGCCTGGGCGGCAGCTATGGCGTTGAACGCCTCAGTTTTTACAAAATGGGCCCGGAAATGGGCCCGCCTGAAACCTTCATGTGGGAATACCCAATGGCAGACGACTCCTGGGAAGTTGAATTTAAAGAATTTATGGCTGATATTCATCATCAGCGACAGCCCAGTCCAGGCTTGGGCGACGCGCAAGCTGCTTTAAGGATCGTGGAAGAAATTTATAGGATCTCAGAAATATGATTATAGTCCGTAGTCCCTTACGCATTTCCCTTGGCGGGGGCGGCACAGACCTGCCGTCCTATTATCGAGATCATAGCGGATTTTTAATCGCGGCGGCCATTGATAAATATGTTTACATTACTCTACATCAAACTTTTGTTGACGAGCTGATCATAAAATATTCCAAATTGGAGCGCGTTAAGTCAGTTCAGGATGTGGAACACCCCATTATCCGAGAAGCCTTGATACATGCCGGCGTTCCCGCCCCGTATTTGGAAATTACGAGCATGGCGGACATTCCCGCAGGAACAGGCCTCGGCTCATCCGGCAGTTTTACAACGGCCTTAGTGAAGGCCTTGAACACGCTAAAAAAGAATTTAATTCATCCCCAAGAACTGGCCGAACAAGCCTGCCACATTGAGTTAAACTTGCTGAAAGAGCCTATTGGAAAGCAGGACCAATACATTGCCGCTTATGGTGGTATCACTTGCTTTCATTTTCATCATAACGATACCGTGGAAGCCTGGCCGCTTAAAATTGACCAGGAAACTCTTTTTAACTTGGAAGATAATTTACTATTGTTTTTCACCGGCTACTCCCGCTCAGCTTCCCATATCCTCAAGGAACAGGACGTCAAAAGCAAAGAGAAAGACAGCGACATGATCGCTAACCTGCATTTCATCAAAGACTTGGGCTTAAAAAGCAAAGACGCCTTGGAAAAAGGCGATTTACAAGAGTTCGCAAGCCTCATGAATGTTCATTGGGAACATAAAAAGCAGCGCTCTGCCCAAATGAGCAATAACAACATTGATGACTGGTATGAACTTGCCTTGAAAAATGGTGCTCGCGGCGGAAAAATGATTGGCGCCGGCGGTGGTGGTTTTTTAATGTTTTACACCGATGATCGAGCAAAACTGCGTCACGCTTTGCATGGAGCAGGCCTGCAGGAAGTCCGTTTTCGATTTGATTTTTTGGGTACGCAGGTACTTGCCCAAGCCTAAGCAGAGGACAGCCGCCATGACGCTCGACCTTTATCCTGTTGTTGTCCTCGCCGGTGGACTGGCTACGCGACTGCGCCCAGTCACTTCAACCCTTCCAAAATCTTTGGTGTCCATAAAAGGGGAACCCTTTATCGACCACCAATTGCGTCTACTGGCAAAACGCGGCGTTCGCAAAGTGCTGCTCTGCGTAGGTTATCTGGGAGAAATGATTCAAGACCACGTTAAAGACGGCCGGCAATTTGGTTTAAACGTCATTTATTCCTTTGACGGTCCTGAATTACTTGGCACTGCAGGCGCCATCAAACGTTCCTTGCCACAGTTAGAAGAATATTTTTTTGTCACTTATGGTGACTCCTATCTGGACTTGGACTATGCATCCGTACAAGCTGCGTTTCAATCCTCGCAAAAACCAGCCTTAATGACCGTTTTTCATAATCAAGGACAGTGGGACACGAGCAATGTTGAATTTTCGAATGGCAATTTAATCGCCTATGATAAAAAAAATTTAACCAAACAAATGCATTATATTGACTACGGACTGGGCGTGTTTAAAAAAAACGCATTCGACCAAGTGCCTAGCAATAAAGTCTTTGATCTCGCTGCACTCTATCAACAGTTATTAACTCATAACCAGTTGGCAGGGCATGAGGTAGACCGTCGTTTTTATGAAATAGGATCATTTGCCGGGATCAAAGAACTCGAGTATTATCTTTCTCAGTAAAAAGGAATATTACATGCAATTCATTAATCAGTTTTTGGATGAAGCCACCTCGATCATCAACTCCCTTGATAAAAATCAACTTGAAAAAACGGTTGACCTCTTGGCCGACCTTCGCGCTCAAGAAGGCCGTTTATTTGTTCTCGGCGTCGGCGGGAGCGCCGCGAACGCCTCACATGCAGTCAACGATTTTCGTAAAATCTCCGGCATAGAAGCTTATGCACCTACTGATAATGTTTCTGAACTGACCGCGCGCACCAACGATGAAGGATGGGCAACCGTGTTTTCAAAATGGCTGGAAGTGAGCCGCTTAAACAAAAACGATGCCTTGCTCATTTTATCCGTCGGCGGCGGTAATCTTGACAAAAATGTCAGCCCCAATTTGGTCACGGCCTTGCAATATGCCAAAGAAATCGGCTCCAAGGTAATGGGCATTGTCAGCCGTGATGGAGGCTACACTGCAAAAGTGGCCGATGCCTGCATTATTATTCCCACACCCAACCCCGACAATACAACGCCTCACGCGGAAGCTTTTCAATCCGTTATTTGGCATTTATTTGTTTCACATCCTAAATTAAAAATGATTCAAACCAAGTGGGAATCCGTTCATTTAGAAGTCGTGGGCTAATATGCGAACAAAAGCTATATTCCTTGACCGTGATGGCGTGCTGAATGAACCGATCATCAAAAATGGGAAACCTTACCCGCCCGGCACGCTTTCTGACTTACAGATCTCGGAGCAGGTGTTGCCTGCCCTGCAAAATTTAAAAGCGCAGGGTTATCTGCTGATCGGCGCTACTAATCAGCCGGATGTCGCCCGCGGAACAACGCAGCGCAGTCTGGTCGAAGCCATCAATCAAAGGTTAATCTGCGATTTGCCCTTAAATGAGATCCGCGTCTGCTACCATGATGACCAAGATCATTGCGCATGCCGGAAACCCGCGCCGGGTTTATTGCTGCAAGCCGCGGAAGAACATAAGATCGATCTCCACAAGAGCTTCATGATTGGCGATCGCTGGAAAGACATTGAAGCCGGCCGCCGCGCGGGCTGCAAAACAATCTGGCTGAATTACCATTATGCGGAAAAAGCACCTGAGCCAGCACCGGACTTTATCGCCGCCAACCTGCTTGAGGCGACAAGATGGATTTTAAACCTGAATTGATTTCACAGATAGAAGGAGTTGTACCATGCGATTAGTGAATGATTTACAAGTAAAGATCTTTGCTGATGGCGCCGACAAGGCCGGCATGCTGGAAATGCATAAGCTCGCTCACATTAAAGGGTTCACCACAAACCCCACCTTGATGCGCAAAGCAGGCATCTCCAACTATGAAGTTTTCGCAAAAGACATTTTAACTCACATTCAAGACAAACCCATTTCCTTTGAGGTTTTTTCGGATGATTTCTCTGAAATGCAAAGACAAGCTCGAGAAATCGCCCAATGGGGAGAAAATGTTTACGTTAAAATTCCCGTCACGAACACGCAGGGCAAAACCGCCGCTCCCTTGGTCCAAGCCCTGGCCAAAAGCGGCGTAAAACAAAACGTGACAGCCTTGATGACTGTAGAGCAAGTCAAAGAAGTCACCACCGCTTTAAAGGACGGCCCGCCAGCCTGTATTTCTGTTTTTGCCGGACGCATTGCAGATACCGGTCGTGATCCCTTGCCTATTTTGAAAGAAGCTTTGAACATCATGAAGCCTTACCCCCATTTGGAATTAATTTGGGCCAGTCCGCGCGAACTACTAAACATTTTTCAAGCGCATGAACTCGGTTGTCATATTATTACGGTTACAAACGACATCCTTAAAAAACTATCTTTGGTCGGCGAAGACCTAGGCAAGTTTTCCTTGGACACGGTAAAAATGTTCTACGATGACGCGCTCAAGGCCGGATTTACACTGGGAGAAATGGAAACTATATGAAAGAAAACACAGCTAACACCTATAATTCCTGTCTAATCTGCCATGAAAAAAAGACCTATTATGATTTTTCCATCGATAAATTCCGTGTTGAGGAGTGTGCTGTTTGCGGCTTGATGCGTCTCAATCCGCAACCTTCAGATCAAGAGCTTGCGGAAATTTATAGCTCAAACTATTTCATTGCCTTAAGTGATCAAAAGGGCCAATCACATACCGCCGCCTTGAAATCAGGCACGGCCGACCACTATCTGGACTTGCTAGAGCATTATGCTGGAAAACCCTTAAAAGGACGCCTTCTTGAAGTGGGCTGCGGCCAAGGAGAATTTCTCTCCCGAGCGGAAGCGCGGGGACTTTCTATCACAGGACTTGAATATTCTTCACATGCTGCGGATATCGCCGCGAAGAAAATAGGGTCGAAAGGAAAAGTGATCTGCGGCGAGCTGACTCATTTGCAGGGGTCTACAGAACTATTCGACTACATTATTTTTGCGGACGTTCTTGAGCATGTGCGTAATCCACGCGAATTTCTAGCCTTGGTCCATTCCTTATTACGGCCAAACGGCATCGCCGTTACCATTGTGCCCAGTCTTGATTCCTTGTCAGCACGGCTGATGAAAAACAAATGGGTTGAATTTAAAAAGGAACACCTGTGGTATTTTTCCAATGCGACGCTCCGGCGCTTACTCTACACGGAAAGCTTTGGCGAAGTCCAATGCAAGCCTGCAAAAAAGACTTTGAGCTTTGATTATATTGCCCAACATTTTGATAATTACCCGGTCCAGCCCTTTTCAAGCCTCCTCATGGTCTTAAAGCGATTGCTGCCTCACTTCCTAAGAAGATATCCCATCCAGGTCGTCGCGAGCGGTATCGTCAATTTTGCGCGCAGACAGGAAAAATCTTCCGTTCAAAAGTTGTCAGTGATCATGGCGGCATACAATGAGGAAAAAACGCTTAGAAACGTCATCGAAAAAGTCTTGGCGAAGCAAATTTCAGGAATTGAAATTGAGCTCATTATTGTTGAGAGTCATTCAACGGACAATACACAAAGTATTGTCCGGGAATATGAAAACCATGCGCGGGTAAAAGTGGTTTGGCAGGAAAGAGCGCTTGGTAAAGGAAATGCAATTCGAGCTGGATTAGAGAAGGTCACCGGTGATTATATCTTAATTCAGGATGCGGACGAAGAATATGACATAGAAGACTACGACGCCCTCATCCAACCGCTTGTTTCCGGTGAGGCCGCCTTTGTGCTAGGTGCCCGTCACGGCGGGCGCATGTGGAAAATGCGCACCTTCACTGACCAACACCTAACCGGCCATTTCTTAAACTTCGGTCATTGGTGTTTCACGGCCCTAATCAATATCTTGTATGGTTTGCGACTGAAAGACCCCTTTACAATGTATAAAGTTTTTCGTGCTGACTGTCTTCACGGTTTAAAATTTAAATGTAATCGTTTTGACTTTGATTGTGAGCTTCTGATTAAGCTTGTTAAAAATGGGTACCGGCCGATAGAAATCCCTGTGAATTATCGCTCGCGCTCCTTCAAGGAAGGAAAAAAAGTCAGAGTATTTCGCGACCCCCTCACTTGGCTTAAGACCATTATTATGAATCGGTTTCAGAATGCATAATGAAGCAGATAAGGAGAACCAGCTGATGTTATTTTCATTTTTCCAACGTAAAAAAATTTTATTGACCGGAATTCTTGCAACACTTGCTTTTCTATTAATTCATTTCCATCTATACAATCCCCACGAACAGCATGGCTCTGATAGCCTGGAAAATCTAGCCGGCGCCTATAACATCGCTAAGTACAACACCTACGCCATTTGGACAGGTGATCACCGCCCGCATGCGACTGCCTCGCGGGAACCTCTCTTTCCCTTCATGCTCGGCATGCTCATCAAGGTAGAAAATCTATTCGTCAGCAAGGCTGATAATATAAACAATAAACCAATTGAAAGTATTTATACGCTCACCATCCGGTCTCCTAGAGCTATAAACTCCTTAAAAATACTCAACATTGCCATTTCCTATGCGAGCATCGCCTTAGCTTGTGCCTTTGTTTACTGGGCCACACAAAGTTATCTTTTATTTCTTTACTCCACTCTGACGCTCGTGTTCAGCGCGGCCTTAGCTCAGGGTGCCGAGAGTTTCTTAACCGAACCCTTGGCCGCCTTATTATGCACCCTGGTTTCTATTTTATTGTATTATTCTAAACCGCTGTCTGCTAAGCGTTCTTATTGGCTTGCTCTGGGTTTTTCGCTGTCAGCCCTGGTCTTGACTAAAGCGCTGTATTTATACTTTCTGCCCCTTGTGTTTATCTATTTAAATATCATCTATCGCAAGGAAATAAAAATACGGGACAAGGCCCTCCTACGTCATCTTGGTATTTTTTCAGCCTGTTTAGTCATTTTGGTCGGCGGTTGGATGTTGAGAAATTTCATCGATTTTAACCGCTTTTTCATTGCCGACCGTAAAGCAGAAATGCTCATGTACCGGGCAGAATACGACGCTACCTCTTTTAAAGACTATCCTTATCTGTTCGCTCTTTATGCGCCAGGACTCAGCAAACATTTTCTGACCCAAGAAACAGAAGCCAATTGGACTCATGTGTACAATTGGATTGGGAACGATCAAATCATTGCCAGCACTTATCATAGCGTTTTTGAGCCTTTCTTCAAAGACTTGCCCCTTCAGCCGCATGGACGCTACAAACAGTCGCACTTCAAAAAACTGGAAAGGCAATCTATGAACCGCATTCTGGACCGTAAATTAGGGCATCTCGCAATGACTATCGCCTTCTTCTATCGCTGTTTATTTGTGGAAGACGGCGCCGGTTTAAAATTTTTAGGCTTCAATCTGCCTCACGAGGATTTTGGCGAAAAGCGCGTGGACAATTTTCTTTTTGCTTTTCTAGTGAATCTGCCTTATTGGTTTGGCTTTTTCTATTTCATGATCACAGCCATTCGCAAAAAGGATTATAGTGGTTATAGCTTGTTACTGATACCCACTTTTACCATTTTGGCCTATTCCTGTTTAGCGATGTCGCACCCTCGTTACATGCAGCCCATGATTCCTCTTTTTACTATCCTATTTTGTCTGGCAGCAAAAAGGTCTCAGCGTGTTTTTGCAGGTAATAGAGGCTAGGCTGTGCAGCGCCGTAATATTCGGGAAAGGCGAGGCTGGCTTTCCATTGGGTGAGCAAGCGCCGACACTCTGGGAAGTTTTGATTATAGCTTGGCGCTTCTCCCTTAGCGAGGTGGTGGACTTCTTTGACGGTTTCGAGAATTTCGTCAGCGGTATTGTTTTGAATCTCTGCATCGTGCCGCTGCAGCACCTCAATATTAAACATACGCCAACGCCAGGGCGTTGAAGTCAGCTCTAACTGATTCAAAGGCCCCCCGGTTGAACGCAGGACCGGCTTGAAAACAAAACGCACGCGACTACTCCACACTTGAGCATCCGGCGAAGCGCAATTGACTAAAGCGCAGGGGAGGTTAAAACTAATGGCGACATTCGTTAAACCTGAGGTTGTGCCGATGAAAAAACGCGCATGACGGACCAGATATAAGTCTAGAAGCTCAGATTTAACCTGAGAACGAGCATAATCAATGACCTGCGCCATTTTCGGCAAAGCTGGCGCCTTGGGGCCGCCTAATTTAATGACCCAACCGCCTTGTGCTGTAATGTAACGTATTGCATCGAGATAGGTTTCAAGATCACCACTATTGCGGATCGCTTGCCCAAACCCGCCTAGCTCGCCATAAAACTCAGCATCGCGGACATGCAAGCAGACATACCAATCATCCGGCTGCATGCCCCACTCTCTTTTGAGTTGGGCAACTTGGTCCTTTAAAGCCTGGGAGCCACCCTGTCCCTCATCAAAGGCCTGCAGCAAAGGGCAAGGCCTTTGTTCGGCTTCCCATTGCCCCATCAGTCTTGCGGCTGCCTCTTGCCAAGCAACCACTTCACCGTTTGAGAATTTCCAAGCATTGAAATTGATGCCACAGTAGCGTTGTAGAGAAAATAATTCCTGCGCCAGCGTTTCACTGATATTCACCCCACCCGTCAGGATGCGGGCCTGTTTTTCGAAGAGGGAAAGCATGACTTGATTGGCTGCCTTGCCCTTTGGGGACAGAAGCAAGGCGGGGCCAGACCACCAGCCGAGGTCGCGCATGCGAAAGAGAATTTCGAGCGAGCCTAAATGACCGATTTGTGTCACCCATTCCCAGGGCAGAATGTGCAGATTTTCAAAACGAAGCTGTTCCTTCTTGAGCCATTGTTCTAATTCGTGGGACAACACTGGCCTTGTTTTCATCAAATGGGCCTGGGTCTCAAAAGCCTTGCGAAAAAGATCGACCGCATACTCTCCTCTGCCGACCCGGATGACCCGCTGGCCCAGAAAATTGTAAGCGTCAAAAAGCAAACCCTTCGCACCGGCATTTTTATCCGTGGGCTGAGGGGGGTAAACATCCGGGTAGCGAGCGGCGATATTTTGATGTGGACACCAGCCATCGGATACTTTATCGGCATATTGAAGCAGACAGGAGGAGGCCAGGTCTTCACGGCTGCCCAGTAAGGCAATAAAAGCTTTATAACGCAGAAGTTCAGGGGCCTTGGGAGTATATTCGGAACACAGCCTAAGAATGGCTTGGGCCTGATCAAACTCCCCATAGTCGAGATAATCGAGGGCGAGCGCCAGAAAGTTTTCATTGGCCCTTAAGGCAGGACTGCAGGTCGCAAACCAAGTATTAACGGCTTCAAAAATGCCCAGTCGAATATAAATACTAGCAGCCTGTAGCGGTAAGCCGGCCGTTAGAACAGATGAGAAATTATAATCCGGAGAAAGGCCCCGCTGATTTATGACCGCCTTAAAATCACTCGCCAAAAAATAAGAAAGCCGTCGATCAAAGAATCGAGTCAGCGTGATGAATAAAAAAGATACTTTAAGAGGAAGAAGCTTGAAAAGCAGCCTAGAGCTTGCGAAAAAGACAGCCATGCCCTTTTTGACAAAGCGAGTTTCACGATGACGGATGAGCAAGGATTTGATGTGTTTTAACATGCTAGATTTATACTACAGTCTTTTGATATTGTCATTATGGCCAGACTTGGCATAAAATCCTCCAAGGCTTAACTGTTGGATGCCATTAACTGATGGAACAATAATTTTTATGTTGTTTAATTCTTTTGAGTTTATTCTCTTATTTCTGCCACTGACCTTATTAGGTTATTTTTTGATTGCTCGCTTGACTAAGGCCCCCATTTATAGCCTTTCCTTTTTAGCGCTTGCTTCACTTGGCTTTTATGCTTATTGGGACCTTCGCTTTCTTGCCGTGATCGGATGTTCCATTCTTGTCAATTACTGTTTTGGCTTATTGCTTGGAAAACCTGCGCTTAAGCCAGGACCGCGCAAACTCCTATTCATTGCTGCAATCGCGGCCAATCTTCTTGCGCTCGGGTTTTATAAATACATCAATTTTGGCATTCATGTTTTAAATAAAATTTCAGGTGGTTCGCTGGATGCTTTAGAGCTTGTTTTGCCTTTGGGCATCTCATTTTTTACCTTTACACAAATTACCTATTTGGCAGATATTTATTTAGGCTATCCCAGAGAAAGAAATTTTATTAAATATTTACTTTTCGTGACCTATTTTCCCCACTTGATTGCAGGGCCCATTCTTCATCATAAAGAAATGATGCCACAGTTTAGCGGCCAAGGAGGCAAGCGTCTTTCGGCCGAAAATCTAGCACTTGGGTTAACCGTATTTGCCATCGGTCTTTTTAAGAAATGTATTATTGCAGATGGTTTTTCCCATATTGCAAATCCAGTCTTTAATTCCATTGGTCACAGTGTCATGGTCGCAAAGGATGCCTGGGGTGGCGCACTTGCCTACGCCTTGCAAATCTATTTTGATTTTTCTGGCTACTCAGACATGGCCGTTGGGCTCTCGATTATGTTTGGAATTAAGCTCCCATTTAATTTCGAGGCCCCCTATAAATCCAGAAACATCATTGAATTTTGGCGCCGATGGCATATTACCCTCTCACGCTTATTACGTGATTACGTCTATATTCCGCTGGGGGGGAACCAGCATGGTAAATTTAGGCGGTATTTTAATCTCTTAACAACGATGATTTTAGGTGGGTTGTGGCATGGTGCAGGCTGGACCTACCTTGCCTGGGGATACCTGCATGGTTGTTATCTGATTATTAATCATGCTTGGAAAAAACTCCTCCCAAAAAATCAGTTGCTCACAAAGATATCCGGTACGCTTCCCTATGCCCTTTTTTCTCTGCTCCTGACACAAATCGCAGTCGTGGTTGCTTGGGTCTATTTTCGTGCGGACTCATTAAGAGTGGCCCACCGGATGCTTGGCATGATGTTCCATCTCGGAAAATTCAGACATAAAGCTGAAATTGCACCGGCGATCGTCACTAATCTTCATTTGGCTCTTATTGCCTTTGTTTACCTGAGTTGTTTCCTCTTGCCGAACATTAGCGCCATGTTTAACAAACAGGCCTTGGCCTTTAAAACCTATGAAAACCAAGCTTCTTGGAGCCTGTTATCACTGCAATGGAAACTTAGCCTTTCATGGGCCATTCTTACAACCTTACTTCTATTAATTTCTATTCTTGTTATTTTGATCGTTGGAGATGGCAGTCAATTTTTGTATTTTAAATTTTAATGAATTTACCTAGCGGGTAAAGAATGAATCAGCAACTATTTGGACCGATTCGCTATCTTTTTTTAGTATTAGCTTTGCTGCTCGCGGTGTGTGCTGCCCTTCTTTTTTGGGGATTAGGAAAAATGAAAGCAGGGTCGGACCATTTTGGGCAAATACCGCTCAACGGAGACCCCTCCTATTATCAAAATTGGGGTGATCACGTCACACGCGAAATACAAGATCGTGATATTTTCTATCATCATGTGGGAAAGTCGATCGATTATGCAAAAAAAGCTGACATTATTATCTTGGGCCACTCCATGCTCTTATTTGGATTGCGCGGCGAAATCCTAGCGCAATTTGAAAAAAAGTATGGAATCAAAATTTATAATCTCGCCTCTGCCGGAGATGCCAGTGGGGAGTTTTTAAGACGGGTGATTAAGCGTTGGGGATTAAGACCTAAACTATGGATTATCAATGCCGACGACCATGCGGCCAATTTTTTTAACGTTTCCTTAGATGATTTTGGCGCTTCGAATGGCAGTTCTGCCATTCGCGTCGTAAAATATAACCGCATCAATGGCTATCTGCGAGTCGTTGGAAGAAACCTTCGTTGGCGAATTGAAGACCTCCTGATTGCCTATTTACCAACCAAAATAACCAAGCGTTTATTCTCAGCGCCCGTTCTAACCTGTTGGCGACATGTTCAATCCGGAAACTGGTATCTTGATCAAACCCCAGTCTATGTTAAACCTGATAACTCACTGATTAAACTGGCCCGCCCTCAAGACTGTCATACCAATCCAGAGGAAATTCAACGCGCTCAAAAATATTTATCTGAAATCGAGGGCCATAGCATTTTAATGCTCATGCCCTACCACAATTTTTGCCCCCTGCGAGTACGTGAAATTGCAAAGGCCTTGAAAATTGAAGCAGTCCTGCCAAAGCGGGTGGCCTTTTCAACTTGGGACAACGGCGGTCATTTGGACCGCAAGGGCGCCATTGCCTTTACTCAGTTATTTCTAGCCCAATTAGAACATACGACCGCCTTTAAAAAACTGGTCCATGACAAGCAATCCAGGAGAAATAGCTAGGATAAACAATTGCGGATAAACCCTGGATAAGGACTATTCTTAGCCTTTCAGTAACACTCCTTTTTGAGGCAATTCGGGTCCAAGCGAAATCTTAAATTAACTTACCGCTAACAATTGTTCACTTGGCAAAAAAATATCAGCGTGTTTTTCCACAAAAGTTCTTGCTAAACGACTACCCATATAGCTGCCATACTGTTTCGCAATACTGCGGTAGTAATCTTCAAAGATTGCGGATGCACCAACGCTCATACGTGGTTGTTCAACAGCAAGATTACACTGAGCGAGCATCTCTAAAGTAATCTGAGCAATCTCTTCTGGTGTATTCGCAACCAATTCAATATTTGAGGGTAAATCACTCCAGTTTTGGAGAAAAGCAAGACCCTGCTCAAATATTTCTTCTAGAGACAAATATTGGCCGGTATTCTTGTCACGAAAAAGTTTTGGAATCATTAAATCATGACGCAACCATAAAGGCCAACCGATGGGTACCCAGTTAGTCAAAGCGCAGGGTACATTATACATAGCACAAACATTCACGTAGCCGGAATTGGTACCTAAAATAAACTTGCAACCCGCGCCCAGGAAAACGTCCGCTGTTTGCGATTTATAAGGACTATGCGCATAATCAACAACATTACGCATAGGAGCTAAGGGTTTCATACTCGGATCTCCCATTCGCAACACCCAGCCACCGGCATTGACAATTTTCTCAATTGCCAAAGTATAATCGTTAATATTCGCATCTCGCATAGAAGGGTAAAGTGAATTCCAGTCTTTATGGAATCCAGCCTCTCTTACATGCAAACAAACATACCAAGCATCAGCGGGGACACCTAAATAAGAAAGATAATTCGAAATCCATTGTCTCTCCATTTCAGACAAGAAGAATAAAGGTTGATGTTGGGCTTTCTCCCATTCACGCTGTATCCGAGCAAGCGCATAAGTCACCCCTAGAACTTCGCCATCGGGGAAATTGAACTCCCAAAACTCATCGGTAAATGAAGCAATCTCAGCGGAAGAAAGCTGGTCCCACCTAGGATAACCACGCCTCATCGCCCACTGATTATAGTCCTCTTCCAAGTTTTCTGGCGTTACAACCTTAATGCCCAATGGTTCAAATTTATTTATCAAATCAGTCCAAGGAATTTGTTGGGGCTGCCAAGGCGCGACCACATGAATATCCTTTTCTCCAAATAACTTTAAATACTTAATATAGTAATCAAGCTGTCCAATATGCCCAAACGCTGCGTGCCAGCCGGGGCCCAAAATTCTATATCCTTTGGGTGTGGACGGTTTTAATAAAGCGCCGCGTAATTGGCCCGTTAAACGCCAAAAATAATTAGCTTCATCATTTCTTCCTGATAGAAAATGAACAATCCCCAAATAGCGCAGTGCTTTAAATTGCACCTCCAAAGGCACATAACTTGAATTCCTTTGAGTAAGGTCAAGAAAACCGACTTGAGCCAAATCAAGGCGGCCCAAGCCCATAAAGTGCTGGGCCCATTCAAAACGTCCTTCAACATTAAGCTGCGTTCTATCCAAGAAACTAACATAATCGTCCATGTTAATTGTCTTATCTCCCGTCAACGCTCTAATTAAAAATATATCTGGTAGAAAACGCGACGAAACTGCAGATTCAGATTTCTTATTTGCAATTTTACTTTTTTGCACGAACATCAAAAGCTTAAAATAATCCTCGCCAAAAAAATAATAGAGCGGCGCACAGAGTAATTTTGCAGCCCAAGCTATCGGAAAAAAAGCTGAGTATTGCCCTCTTGAGAGTATTGCAATGAGCTCAATGAAAAATTTTTGCCGTTTGAAAAAATTTTTAAGTTTTCTTATTATCATGGTTTCATCCGCATTAAAGAAACATAAACCGTCTCCCTGCCAAATAAGCCGCAAAAAAATGACATCTTCGCAACGCTATCACTGTTTATTAAAGCAGGAGACGCCATTAAGTTCCGGGCCTCAAGCAACCCATGGCGGGCCGCCCTTAAATGGCTTGGAAGCAGGGCAATAAAATCATCAAGAATTTGCAGAGTTTTGTTAGCAAAGGCCAGAACAGAATCTTGTTTAAGCTGTGCATCCTCATGCTCCGCTGCCGCAGCTAAGAGTTCTAAGGCTTTTTTCTCAAGCTGTATGTTAAGGGCCTTATCACCCGTCATTGTCTTTTCACGGAAATCCAAAAAATTATGGGCCTTTCGCCAATACTCCAACAGAAAATGCTGATTAAAAGCACGTTCCTTGCCGTGCAAAGCTTTAAACCACCGCCAATCTTCAGAGAAAGCAGGCGAAGACCCCATGATCTCAAAGTGTTCACCTAAACGCTCAAGCAAAAGAGGAATACTGAGTGCCAGGCCAAAATAAGCTGGATTGATCATATTGTCTTGCACCCAATCTACGATATTCCGTGTCATCGCAGACATCGTCGTCAGATGATTTTTAAAAGCTGAAGCTAAGAGTTCTGTGCGCTCTTGAAATCCCTTATTCATTGGTGCAATGTAGCTTGCCATGAAGCGGCGTAGCACATTAGGCAAAAATCCAATAGGGGATATTGTTGTTAGAACCAACATTCCCTGCTCCGCAACTAAATCACTTATTCGATTCATCAGGGATAGCTCTCGCATAGAACTGCCAAGCCAGTTTTCACACAAAACGATGTCGAAATGACTCTTCGGCGAATACTCTTCAATCGAGCTCGCAATAATTTCAGGTGTGGTATGCGACAAAGCAAAACACTTATAAGCTTGATGTATATACTCAACCGCCGTTTCATTGGGCTCGAGTAAAACCAAGCTCGAAGGAAGCGTTTGAGCAACATATAAACTATTATGGCCCGTGCCCGCCGCGACTTCCAGAACGCTTGCTTTTTTAAAAGAGACCGGCAAAAGTCCCAACCTTGCATATAGCGCAAAACGACGTTCTAAATGAGCATCCAAACTGCTTAAATCATAGCGTACTGGTGTAATTTTATGTTCACGGTAAAACTCTAAATGCGTCTGGCGGACAGCTTGATTCATCTTTAATCTTCCCTTTTTGCGAGCATCATTTTTATACGTGCTCTTTTCTTTTCTGTGAATTCATTAGCTCACTGAAGTTAGCCCGCGCCATTACCATCGTAATTTCGGCGCTAACCCGTGTTTTATTACTTTTATTAACAACGCCGCCATGTAGGATATCTTCATTAAAGATAAGAAGATTCCCAGGCCCTGTAGGCACTAAAGCAGCGCCCAGCTTTATAAGGTCCTCATCGGGAACTGGCCTTTGCACACCGGTTTCATCTTCTTCCAAATGATATTTCCACTCCCGCAAATGAGAGCCGCCCAATAAGCACAAGCCGCTTTTGCCTGGTTCACAATAAATAGGGATCCATATCTTGACCGTCACTTGATCTTTGGTATACATGCCATAGCCGCTATTAATCGCACCATGAAACCAACTGTCCTTGTGCAGGGAGCCCACGTCACTTTCGACGTTTGGCCGTACCAAACGCCAATAGACTTCCTCTCGGCCATAATGTTGCTTCACTTCGATCACATCAGAGATTGCAAACTCTCCAAATTCATCTTTCAGTTGAGCTAAAAAAGGAAATTTTTTAATTTGATTGACCACCTCCTGTGGGAAAACCCTATTTATTTTAGGCCACAAACCTTTATGATCAATACGATCTGCGATAAGATGATAGTTCTCAATTCCTAGTTTTTCAGCTTCTGCCACTATCCCAGGACAATTTGCGCTAAGATGAGAAAGCCAATGCTCACTGATACGAGCGCGAAAAAAATCGAGCTCCTTAGCTGATAATTTCATATCAGCCGAATATCCTTTTTGACCGAAAACTTGCTCCTTAAGTTTCAACATTTATAAACCTTTATTTTGCCAATCAACCTCAGCAAATTGCACAAAAAATAACATCCAATACAATATCAGTCAAGAACCTAGCATCGCTCAAAACAGATTGTATTATTATGAAAATAAAAAAGGAAGAATTTTATCTAATGCTCTAATTTGGATTGCCATTTATTTCTACTTAGGATAGAAATATATTCTAAAGTTTATTACTCACGATGATTACAGATAATGAAGCCTAGCTCACACTCTCAGTTTTTACCTTATTTTGATGGACTCCGAGGGCTGGCAGCTCTTGTTGTCTTTTTGGGCCACTCCGCCTGTTCGGTTTATCCTGCTTTGACCTCGGGCAACCTAGACTTATCTGGCTTATCGATCTTACCCACCCTCGCTAGAACGCCTTTCTCTCTACTCACGGCAGCCAATTCTGCAGTGTGCATTTTTTTTGTTTTAAGTGGATTTGTGATGTCAATGGTGTCAGCCCGAAGTCAGGAAAGCTTCATGGCCATTTCAACTAGGCGCTATTTACGCTTGGCAGGCCCTGCTATGGGGTGCTGTCTTTTAAGCGCCTTTTTATTAAAACATCACCTCTATTTCAACCAAGCTGTCGCGGGCCTCACAGCCAGTACCTGGTTAAAACAATGGTTTCTCTTTGATGGTCACTACCACATCGCTTTAAAAGAAGGTCTAAGCGGTATATTCCGTAATCCTAGCTCGACCTATAATTCCAGCTTGTGGACCATGTACGTAGAATTGTGGGGTTCTCTCGCCATATTTTCAGTCGTTTATTTGGTCGAAAATAAATATTTACGCCTACTCACCTTTGCCATTGCCTGCAGACTTTCAGCACACTATTTCGATCGCTATGAATTCTTCTGCATCTTTGCCGGCGCTGTTTCATATAACTTGCACCAACTATTTACCTTCCCAAACAAATTAAAAAACCTTAACACCGCTTGTGTTTTGGCTGGCCTATTCCTATGCTCCTATCCCGATTTTGCTCCTCTAGGAAATGGCGGGATTGTATACAACTGGCTTGCCAGTCGATTTTTTGTTACCTGGTATCATGCTTTAGGTGCTGTTTTAATCGTACACTTTATCCATGGTTCGACTTTGTTCAGGAAATTTTTCTCTGCCCCTCCTCTTCTCTGGCTTGGAAAAGTTTCTTTTTCATTCTATCTACTTCACTTGCCTGTTATCTGTAGCTTAGGCGCTGGTTTAATCTACTTACTTCACTCCACCCTGAGCTACAATGAAATGACCTTCATCGTTATTTTGAGCACAGGTATCGTTTCTTTATCTTTAGCAGCCCTCTATGAAAAGTCCGTCGACAGGCTATTTATTCGCCTGGGGCACTGGTTCTCTCATAAAATAGATCGGCTCTTTCCAACTTATGGAACCAAAGTACCGAGCTTGGCAACTGCCGCTTCGTAATTTTGATGGCCCGGCGATAAGCTTAAAGCAGCCCGATAGCTCTCTAAGGCTTCTGGAAAAGCGCTCTCTTTTTCAAAGATAAGACCCAAACGATAACAAGCCTCCGCATGCTTAGGAAAGATCTCGAGAAGCTTCTGAAATAACTGCTTTGCTTTTGCTAAATCAGCTTTGGCTTCATAGCGGGCAGCCAAATCAAAAGCTTCCTGGGCCGAAAATTCTCTATTCATCCATTCTACTTTAGGCTCAATTGATACATTCCAATCATCTAAAAATTCTCTATATTTTGGACCGAGGACTGACACTACATAATCATCTTGTAGATGTAGTTTGTGGGCCGTATACCCCAGATCTAAAGAATATTTTTGACAAGTCTTGCAAAAACTATGCTTATATTTTCTCTGCCGAAGCTCTTCTCGCGAAACCTCTAAAAAGTTATTGGCAATGATCTGTTCTTTTTCAAAGGTGGCGCAGCAGAGTGGTACAGAACCATCAAAATTAATCGTTGTTCTTTGTTGGCGAAACTGGCAGTCACGGAGTTTTGGAGCACCAGCGGATAAAATTTCGCCCATTTTTTTTGTTGGAACCACTAAATTAGCTAATATTGCCTCATCGCCAGGCATAGGCTCTCCAGCAGCCACTTTAGCTGATTTCTCAACCGGCATAAAAGTAGCCAAGGTCGGGGCAAAAATAAAGCCCAGGTCCTCACAGAGCTGGCGCATCTTCCAAAAATCAACCTCAAAGTTACTTTTATAGATGTGAAAACCAACCTGAATGATAACGTCAGACTTGAGCTCATCAATTAAATGACGGAGCAAATGCATGTTGGATTTAACAACATTAATATCACCCTTTTTATGGGTAAGTTGATAGGTATGATTAAAATACCCTGACAAGGAAATTCGAATATAGGAAGGTGAAGCTTGAATGACTCGTCTCATGTCTGGAAAAGCGTTTAAGTTGGTCGAGATGCCGATACCATAACCCTTTTCCTTTGTAATGCGAACGAGCTCACCCAGATGTTTGTGAAGTACTGATTCGCCCCAATTATAAAGGTCAATAAATATATTTTCACCCGGATGCTCAAGGGCAATTTTATCCAAGATCTTTTGATAAGTTTCAACAGACATCAGGCCTTTCGGCGTTGCTTCGGTATAATTTCCAACTGGACAAGAAGGACAGCGTAGATTACAAGTCCCCACCACATCAATGTGATAATAAAACTCTGCCCCCTGCCTTTGATCTAAAATTGAACGTAGACGCTGCTGCTCTTTTTTAACAGCAAGCTTCGCTTTTGCTTCACTTTCTGTTTGTGTATTGATTTTTTTAGCCGGTAGATAATTTAATTTAAAATCTAATAAAGAATTTTTTGAGTTGCGAACCAGATTGCGGATCTTCCCAGATATTGCTGATCTTGTTAAACGCATCTACTTTAATCTCCTATACTATATTTTTCATCCACTTTCTATCCAACCACTTTTAACGTAGGTAAGGGGACAAGAAACACACCCCCTTCATCAATAAGACGCTGATTCTTTTGTATGATAATATCAGCATAATTCCAGGCCAGAATGACCACGAGATCTGGTCGACGCACATATAATTCAGAAGAAGCTAATACAGGCAAGTGGAACCCTGGGCTAAATAAATTCTGTTTAATAGGGTTATCATCGATAATATAGCCGATACGCGTTCCTAGCTCAAAATGATAAAGTAAAGTCGTTGTGGTGGTTGAAGCGCCGTATGCCACGATCTTTTTTCCTTCCTGAATGGCTTTATCTAGATAAGCCAGTGTCGCGCGTTTCCGCCCTTCAAGGGCTTGATAAAAGTCATGATAGATTTTTGGTTTAGTAATGCCACGGCGTTCCTCTTCCTTCATTAGGGTCTTTAAAAGTTCAGACTTTGGCCGCTTGCCTGTTGAAATGGGTTGAGCAAAGCCGCGTATTGAACCTCCTTTAGTCTTTATCCGAGTAACATCAAATAAAGTCATGTCTAAACGATTAAAAAACCGCTCTAAGGGGAGTAAAGCATGATGTGAGACATGTTCATGATAAATCGTATCAAAAACAAAACCGTCAATCATGTCAGGAACATAAGAAACTTCAAAAACAAAGACGCCATCAGGGGTAAGCAAACTGCGGGTCCCCAGAACAATATCAGTTAAATTATCAGCATGCGCAAAAATGTTGTTAGCGCAAATTAGCTTGGCGAGGCCATTTTCTTCAGCGATTGTCTTTGCCAAAGCCGAAGTGAAAAAATCAGGAATAGTTGGGATTCCAGCTTCTGTTGCTACAGCAGCAATCGCCCTAGCGGGATCCACACCCCTTACCTTCATACCCAGCTCTTTAAAGGCTTTTAACAAGGAACCATCATTACTCCCAATCTCGACCACCAAAGAGTTAGAGGGTAGTTGAAGGGCCTGACTCACCTCCGCGGCATAACGTTTGAAATGATCCACCAGCCCCAAGGAACTAGAGGTGCGATAGATATAGTTTCTAAATAAAATATCCGGGTTAATAATATCTAGGTTTTGAAGATGCCCACAAGTAGTGCAAAGATAGGTATCGAGCGGATAAACTCCTTGTTTCTCATTCAAACGCTCCTTAGGTACGAAGGAATCCCCAATAGCAGAAGCGAGGATAGGCAATACCAAATCGAGCTCAGTGGACGCGCATAAACGACAATCATTACGATGAATAAAATCAGCCATGAACAGACCCTTTTAATTTTTTATCCTTTCACCAGTTAAGTCCTCGATGAACCAAAAAATTCATGAATGGCATCGATCACATAATCCGCCTCACTATCCCTTAGCTCCGAATAAACCGGCAGGCTCATCATTTGCTCCCCTAGCATTTCTGCCCGAGGAAAATTACCCAACTGATAGCCCAAAGTGGCCAAGTCTATAACTGCAACCTTTCGCACTGCTTCAAGCTCATGATTGATCATAAAACTCCTTAATTCTCGCAACGACATATTCTAAGTCATTTTCGGTCAGAAAGTCGTGCACAGGCAAAGAAAGAGTGTGCTTAGCTATCCGCTCACAAATAGGAAAATCGCCAATCATATACCCCAGATGACGGGCTGCGGGTTGCAAATGCATAGGTACTGGATAATGTATTTTTGCGTCAACACCCTTCTCAATTAAAAAAGCTTGCAATTGGTCTCGATTATCGCACTGAATAGAATAAAGATGAAAAACCTGCTTGATCTTGTCCTCTCTCCGGGGAACCTGAACACCCTCGACTGTCGCAAGCTGTTGATCATAAAATGCCGCGTTTTTAATGCGTCCTTCCGTAATACCCTTTAGCTTTTCCAGCATATGAGAGGCAGCGACGGCTTGCATCGTATCCAGTCGTGAATTATAGGAAAAAATCAGACATTCATCCCGACTTTGAAGCCCGTGATTTCTCATTAAGCGCAGGCGATCAGCCAGCTCATCTGAATCGGTGACAATAATACCGCCATCGCCCCATACATTGGGGTCAACAGGCTCGCCAAGTGTAAAATCACCCTTACTTACAACTTGCTTTAATTTTTCAAAAATTTTCTCAAAATCCGCAAATTGGCGCCTAAGATAATTATGATTGATCTGCATCATGCCTGTACGCAGGTATTGTTCTGGCAGAAAATTTTTTATCATCAGATCAAACCCTTCGCTTTATTAAATTCCATATCCACTATCGATTGCTTACTATCTTCTGAAAGCAAGCGTTTGTCCACCCATGACCCCATTGACCGTGAAAATCCCATAGCATACTCGTCTACATAGCGGAACAACAGCTTAGAAACCCAAATGACGGCTATCAGTGTTCCCACCATGGAAACTAAGGCCATTTGCCAATAAGGCAGCCCTTTAAACGCAAAGATAAAGAGGGGGGTGATACTGCAAATCAGTGGAATATGAATAAGATACAAAACAAAGGAAATCTTCCCAAGAAACTTGCCTAAACGGCTAGCTAGAATCAGATGCAAGAGCCTAGATTGCAGGACAATCATGACCAAGAGCATGGCACCCAACATGTGCCACTGCAATACAGAAGGGGCCTTACTCAGCCAAGCGTGCCAGGGAGCAACCATCCCTGGCTGTATATCCGGAACCCCCCCAAAATAAAGTGCCACTAGAAAAATGCCGAGAATAAAAACACTGCGTAAGAACTGAAGCGGCAATAAACGCTTTACCAACCCAGTTAATTCTAGCTGAAAGTCATGCAACAGCACGCCCCAAGCGAATAAAAGATAATAACCCTCATAATTGAAACGCATAAACCAAAGAACAGCGGCCAGCCGCAAATAGCGGTTTCTAAGTAAAGCAAAAAGCGCAAACACATAAGCCGAACCAATCAACTCAAAATGCATGGACCAAAGATTACAGTTATATTTCGCGTGAGCGCGGATGAAAGCATTGACAAGGGCCTCCCGGGTCATCTTTAACACCTGCGGGTCGAAGTTATACCAGGCGGAAAGCCAACCGCTGTGCGTGACTTCGCGGGAGGCAGCGAAGTTATTATAAACGCCCAAATGCAGCAGGGCCCAAGCGCAAGTCGAGGTCATCAGCATTGGAAATGCTAACCGACAATAACGTCGCGCCAATTGTGCCGGAAAAGAAAGATGGGCCCTTTGACAAAAATCTGCCAGAACAAAGCCGCTCAAAACAAAAAAAATGCAGACAGCAAAATTACCCGTCCAAAAAACGGCAATAGGCGAAAGGCCCAGGGAGATATCAAAGGAGGTGTGAACTTCTTGCGGCAGAAAAGTCACAACCGCTGGAAAAAGTGAAATCATGAGATGCGCCATAAGTACCATTAAGGCAGCTATACCTCTTAAACCATCTAAATAAGCGATGCGAGGCACTTCACTTTTTTGTATTGTATACATCTTCAAATCTCCCTTTTTCCACGCTCGAGAATTGTAAAGCTTAAAATCATGGAAAGAAAGCTCCGCGCTGATTGCCTTATAAGCGATTTAATAAGCGCAAACAGAGTAACTTGCACAATATCCCTCCAAAAACAAGCAACGTTTTCGGCTTCATAACGCCTGAGGTGAAGTCTGGACGGGGATTGAGGGTAACCGGCACCTCTGTGTAGGCTTTCGATCGAAGCAAGAGCCGGCTCAAGATCTCAATATGATAACCATAATTTTTCGCTTTCACATTCAAGCTGCGCGTCTCAGCAACCGGAAAAAGATAAAGACTGTGAGCATCTTTGACCTTGAGACCTGTATTGACATCCTCTCCGGCCTAAAAGGCCGGAGATTCCTATTATTAGACTGGTACTCAGTCACCTTTTCCCAGAAGCTCCTGCTTCATTGAGTGGCCTTACTGCGCCAGCTCTCCACAGGCTAACACGGCATGCCCTGCCGCTAAAATGTTTTTCGACTCATTGCTGTCAGCATTGTCTCTATGACCGCAGCTTAAACAGTGAAACAGGCTTTGGCTCCGTCTATTCCCTTTATCGGTAAATCCGCAGCAGTTGCACTGTTGGCTTGTGTATTTTGGGCCCACTCTGAGAAAAATACCTCCCCGCCAGTCCTGCTTATATCGCAGTATGTTTTCATGGGGCACTCAGAAATAAAAAATGCCAAAATTGTACAATAAATGACAACAAGCCACTTCCTTTAACTCATTGATTTACTTGTTGGTATCTGTTGTAATGCGTTGATATTAATGAGCTGATGATGATTCGTAATCAGTAGGTTCGCAGTTCGACTCTGCGCGTCTGCATAGTAAAATCAATAGGTTATAAGTGCAGATTGATTAAAATTAAATCAATCAAAATTTTCGGGTACACTTCAGGGTACACTTTTTGTTAAATGGCATGCTTTTTAGGGATTTTAGAAAATAAGGATTTATTGTGATTACTCGCTTATTAGCTTCTCAATTTTTTGCGTTTCTCTTAGGGAATATCATTTTTATAAATGGTGCCTTTGCTTCGCCTTCAGAAGATGGCGCAATTTATGATGTGTTCAATCGACTCATATATTACCCAGGTAAAATAGAGACGGCTTGTCCGACTCCGACTGATAAAGTGGGTACTATTCTTGTTATTGGTCAATCAAATGCTTCCAACTCTGGTGAAAAGAAATTTGTTACCAAATACCCAACCAAAGTTTTTAATTATTTTAATGGAAAATGCTATGTGGCTTCCTCTCCCTTGCTTGGCACTGATGGAAATTTAGGTGAGTTTATGACCCCGCTTGCGGATCATCTAATCGAGGATGGTGTTTATGATTCTGTTTTAATTATTGCTTCATCTATTGGGGGATCGCCAGTAAGATATTGGCAGAAAGGTGGGTATTTAAATGATATGTTATTAACAGTTTTAGAAGATGCCTCCAGAATGTATAAAATAACAGAAATTATTTGGCATCAAGGTGAGGCTGATTTTTATTATAAAACAACAAAAGAACAATATCTTGAAGGTCTTCATTCTGTAATCGATAGTATACGAGGTGCTGGTACGAATGAGCCGCCATTTTATTTTTCTATTTCTACTTATTGTGGCTACAGTGATTGGACTCCTGAGAATCCAATTGCGGAAGCGCAACGCAATTTTGAAGATAGTACAAAAAAAATATTTTTAGGTGCCGATACTGATAGCTTGGTATCTGATGCTGAACGATTTGACCATTGTCATTTTAAGGAGTCTGGGCAATTAAAGACTGCTAGGGCTTACGCAACAGCTATACATCAACATAAGCAATTTTCTTGATTAAAAGTGTTTATATAAGCGGGTTGATCCCAAAGAACAGTGAAAGACCCACGGCCATATCGGAATAGCCGGAAAAATCAAAATAGATTTGTGAAGCATAGGCCAAAGCCGTACCCCAGGCATCTTGCCCCGTAAAAACACTGTGCCCAACCGCATTAAATACAGGATTGGCAAGATGTGAAAAACCGTCTGCTATAATGGCTTTCTTAAAAAGCGCTATGACAAAAGAAGACTTCCTTAAAAAGGGTGAACTAGCTAATGATTTTCATCTCGGGCAAAGGAATAAGGAATTCCCCCCCCTCCTCAATGAACCGCTGATGTCGTTTGATGATTGGGTCCGCGTAGATCCAAGCTAGAATAACCACAACATTCGGCCGCCGTACATAAAGCTCAGAAGAAGCCAGTACAGGCAAATGCAGCCCCGGGCTAAATAAATTCTGCTTAATCGGATTATCATCAACAATATAATCCAGACGCTCACCCAGTTCAAAATGATATAAAAGGGTCGTTGTCGTTGTAGACGCGCCATAAGCAGCAACAGTTTTTCCTTCCTGCCTTGCTTGATCAAGATAGGCCAAGGTCGCGCGCTTACGTTCTTCGATAGCCTGAAAAAAATTGCGGTAAATTTCAGGCCCTGTGATCTTGCGGCGCTCTTCTTCCGCCATCATATTTTTAAGCAACTCGGATTTCGGCCGCTGCCCCGTCGAAAGGGGTTGCGCGAAGCCTCGAATAGAGCCGCCTTTGGATTGCACCCGTTTAACGTCAAACAAGGTCATGTCCAGTCGGTTAAAAAAGCGCTCCAAGGGGAGCAGGGCATGATGCGACAGATGCTCATGATAAATTGTGTCGAAAACAAAATGGTCGATAAGGTCCGGCACATAGGAAACCTCAAAAATGAAAACGCCATTCGGCGCAAGCAGGCTACGAATGCCTTGTGCAATATCCGCCAAATTATCCGCGTGTGCAAAAACATTATTCGCGCACACTAAAGCCGCAGGGCCATTTTTTTCATTAATTTGCTTCGCAATTTTGGAATTAAAAAACTCAGGGATAGTGGGAATTCCGTTTTCGGTGGCAGAAACCGCGATTGTTCTCGCCGGGTCCACTCCGACGACCTGCATGCCTTGGGCTTTAAAAGCTTTGAGCAAGGAACCATCATTGCTGCCCAGTTCAACCACCAGAGAACCTACGGGGACCTTCAGGGATTGGACCACATCGGCCGCATAGGCGCGAAAATGTTCAACTAACCCTAGAGAAACCGAGGTCCGATAAGTGTAATTACGAAATAAAATATCAGGGTCCACAATATCTAAATTTTGAAGATGACCGCAGTCCATACAAAGGTAAGTGTCTAGGGGATAGGTCCCTTGTTCTTCTTTCAGTTCATCCTTAGAAACAAAAGCATCTCCAATCGCGGAGGGAAGAATGGGCAGCACCAAGTCGAGCTGGGTGGAGTCGCAAAGGCGGCAATCATTTCGATGCGTAAAATCAGTCATTTTTTGGGTCCTTCATTTTGACAGGGGAATTGTAAGGGTTTGAATTTTAGCTGGCAACCGCTTTCTTAAAAGCTTGAGTACGTTCCAAGGATGAGAGAAAAAAGCGGGTAAAAGCAATTGCACCCTTTTTATCCAAATGCTGTCCGCC
The DNA here is from genome assembly GCA_964449835.1 of uncultured Coxiellaceae bacterium. Taxonomy (GTDB): domain Bacteria; phylum Pseudomonadota; class Gammaproteobacteria; order DSM-16500; family DSM-16500; genus JABDGC01. The sequence continues at coordinate 34,112 of CAYVBZ010000002.1, forward strand.
GTCCGCAGTAGTATAGGCCACATTTGGGGGCATTACCGCTTCACGTCTAAGGGCACTCGCCAATTCTTTGACTCTCTGCGAACAAAAATTTTCTGAAGGGACCAACATAAACAGGCTGTTTCCGCCTAAATCAGAGAGATAGGATTTTGCCTGCTCAAGTTCCTTCGAGCTCAGCGGACAAGGAGAAGTCCGCTTCAGATGAATCAGTGGATTAGCTGGGTTGGTATATACCGCAAGCTTTTCTAGATACCAGTTTCCATTTTCAATGCTTCTCCAGACCACTTGAGATGGTCCGAGACCCAGTGCTTGTTTCAGCGATTCAGGCAGAAAATGATTGAGCTTATTCTCCAAGCGCCAGCGGAGGTTACGTCCGGTCACCTTTAAGTAGCTGTTAAACCGTCCGTATTTCACGACTTCAAGCGCAGTGCTCTTCCCAAAAGGCCCAAAATCATCCAAAACCGGATTAAAAAAACTAGTCATTTGGTCGTCGGCATTGATCACCCAAAGCTTCGGTTTCAACCCCCAACGCTTGGCGATCTTTTTCACAAATTCGCCGGAGGCAATGCCGGCGAAGCTCAGGTTATAAATTTTAACGCCGTGTTTTTGTTCAAACTCCTTGATAAGATCTTCGCGAAAGGCCCACATTACCATGGAGTGGCCCACTAGAATAATGTCGGCTTTGCGGGCATTTTCGATAGACGGACCAAGGTTATGGTAAAAGATATCACGGTCTTGGATCTCCCTAACGGGCCATTCGCCATAATTTTGGTAATAGTTCAAATTACCCTCTAAGGGAACTGTCGCAAAATAATCTTGATACAAACCGAGCCTTATATAGAACGCGTAAAATACCAGGCCGACGAGAGCCAGAATAAAACCAAGATAACGCTGGGGCGAATTTATAATAAAACGCATGACCGTCTCGAACCGCTGTTAAACTCCTGACAAAGATTTTGCCAGCTCCTCCGGCCAAATCACAGAAACGCCGCCATCAATAAAGATACTTTGTCCATTAATAAAAGCCGCTTTATCACTGCAGAGAAAGTCGAGTAAATTCGCCGAGTCTTCCGCGCTGCCGATGCGCTTTAAGGGAACAAAACGATGATAGAGATCCATTAAATCCGGCTTGGACAAATAATAATCACGTGACTCAGGCTTGAGATAAGTCAAAGGCATGATCCCGTTAATACGCACGCCTTTCTGGCCCATGGTCCAAGCATAATATTTAATAAGTTGATTCAGCCCTGCTTTGGCGACGTGATAGCCTGCTGGTTGTGAGCCTCCGACAAAATCAGCATAAACCGAGCTAACCACCGCTATCGCTTTGTCGCCTTCAGCGCAGAAATGATCGGCGAAAGCCTGGGCTAAAAGATGCGTCGCCGTCAAGCTGACCTGAAGCTCACCGAGCCAAGGGTCTTCGGTCCCGCGATAGCGCTGGGAAAATACAAGATAACGCAAAGGCCCTGCCGCGGTGATCACTTGATCCACTATGACTTTCGGATCTTTGAGGGTTTCTAAATCCACAGAGACATGGTGCAACAGCGGATTGGCGCCGCTTTGTTCCGGCGGCTTGCGCGAAAGCACAGTCACTGGATAGCCACGGGCAAGAAAACGCTCTACTACAACTTTGCCTAAACCTTTGGTCCCACCGACAACAACGACTTGTTCTTTGGACTTCATTTTTACGCAACCTGTTTCAGTTGTGCGAGCAGACCTGCCTCAAAAGCAGCGTTCTCAGCAGCATTACTCCCATCCGGAGCAAAGGGCGCATACAGCGTCCCTCCGGGGACAAAGGGGCCATTGGTGATTTCATGAATGATCAAAAGTTCGGACTGCAAAAGCAAGGTATGGAAATAGGGCTTTGAGAGACGATAATAAAAAGGTTTCCCCGGCGCATTGGCGTGCAAATCGACCACGGCCTTGATGTCTCCCTCATCCGTGAAAATCACAATTTGTGCCGCGCCGTAAACGGCGTGAAAAGCTTCGCTTTTATTGGGATGTTTATGAGGACGAATATAGGAGCCCTTTTCAATGGCAATAAACATTTCATGCAGGCCGTCTTCGTTGGAGGAATGGAGATTGAGACGCACGCGCTTTAAGGGCGTTTCCTTCACTGCCGCCTTCAAAAAGTCGATTTCTTTTTCACTGATGGTCGCAATTTCAGCCTGGGACAAATAGACTTCGGGAGATTTCTTTATAAACTGCATTGCGCTTCTTCCTCCGCTCCCTTAAATGGATACAAGTTGCTGCCCGGAAATATGGAGATCATCTTTCCGCCGCGTTCTAACAAGGCGCGGCATTTTTCCAAAATTTTGCCTTCAATTCGCGGGCTAACGGCCAGAAGGCAAGTGTCAATTTTATCATCACTCAGCATCTTGTTCGAGGAAACAATCGGTAAATGGGCGCCGGGGCTTAAATAAGCCTGTTTGTTGACATCATCATCGACAAAATAGGAAATATAGTCCTGCAAACCAAGTGCATTAATAAATAGAATGGCTTGATGACCTGCCCCAAAAACGGCAACCTTGCCGCCACGCTCGCAAATCGCAGCCAACTGCTTTTGGTAGGCCGTGCGAATACCGGCAAAGGCGGCCATATAGGGTGCAAACAAACTGGCGCTCTTATGCTCGATCGGTCTGGCTGGTCTATTCCCTTGGGGAAGCGGTTGAGCTAAGGCTACCAAAGCATCTTCGAGTTGACCTTCGAAACGCAGGAGCTTCACTAATTGATATCCGGCTTGATCAAATAAACGGCCAAGGGTCATTTCAGTGAAATAGCAAACATGCTCTTCCCAGATAAAACTATAATCTTTGCGGTTGAGAAATTTGCTACTGTCCGGCACTTCGATTAAAACCAGGCCATTTTCAGTCAGCAAGGAGCGGAAACTATCTAACGCAGCCAAAGGATTGCGGCAATGCTCAAGGAGGTAGCGGCAGACCAGCAGTTCCGCCCGCTCTTTGCTTTTGAACAGGCTTTGCAGCAGCGCAGGCTGCAAACGGGCTTGCAGCGTTTCGAGATAGGGATAGCTGTCCTTCTGGTTTTTAGCTTCGGCGGCCAGCAAGTCCAGCGTTTCGCAGGGAAAGTTTTTCTCTTGGAATTTCTTCAATAAGGGTTGGTCAAAAGGACCTACGCCATAGACCGGCGCTTGGGTTTTGAGGTAAGGGAGCAGTTCTGCGCTTACAGCATCTAAGTGAGCATCGGGTTCGTTATAACGGACCCAAGGGACCTGGGGAATGAAAGTTTCAGCTGGCGGAGGTCCTAAGAGTTGAATCAAGGAACAGTTCGAGCATTCGGTGAGCATCAGTGGATAAAGACTGGGAGAAGCCCCCGGCCGCAGAACAAAACGATTGCAGGGCGGGAGCTCGCCTAGGTCCAGGACAGGGCCAGAAAGTCCGCTGTTACAGAGAATGCAGTGAGCTAGCTTGGGTTTCATACAGTTTGCCTTTTACTTTTGGGTTTTATTTTACGCTCCTCATTTTGGAGAAATACTTTCTGCTAGGCAAGGAAAAAAGAAGCAAGAAGGACGGCAGGATAGTCGCCGATTATAATGATAATCGGCTACATAGATGCCGATTATCATGAACTTCGTGTGACTTATGTATCATCGAATATTAAAAATCAATGAGTTATTGAAAATTAGAGGCGCTGAAAGAAGAAGGTTTAATTGAGAATTACCTTGTTGTCAGCCTGGATTTGGATGAGCGTGTTACTGAAGACGGAATAAAGATCTTACCCTTGGCAGTTTTTCTGAAAAAACTTTGGGAAGGGCCGTGGTTTTTTAAATAATTCACAGCTCTATAACACAGCGCCCAACAATCTTACCACTGCGAATATTCGCAATCGCTTCGTTCAACTGGTCCAACGAACAAAAATCCGTAATCAGTTCACGCAGTTTGATCCTGCCGGTATTAAAAAGCTGCTGATAGCGCGGAATATCTTGATGAGGGACAGTATCACCTCCGTGAGAGCCGCTCAGCCCTTTGCCGAAATGCAGGGGCAAAGAGAAAATATTGATGTTGTTGCCTTTGCGTGGGACGCCGACCAGTGTGACGCGGCCTTGGGGTTTAATCAGTTGATAGCCCATTTCAATAATGGCCGGAACGCCGGTGTTGTCGATAAAGACATCGAGACCCTTGCCACCGATGATTTCTTGAATGGCTTTTTGGGCATCTTGTTTGGCGCTATTGATGCAATGCGTTGCGCCCATGGCTTTGGCCAATTCTAATTTGTTGTCATGCAAATCAACGGCGATAATCGGATAAGCGGAGACCAGGGCTGCGGCTTGCACGATATTCAGGCCGATGCCGCCGGCACCGAAAATGACGACGGACTCGCCGATGCGGACCTTGGCGTTGTTTTCGATCACGCCGAAGCCGGTGGTCACGGCGCAGCCGAAGAGCGCGGCAACCGCAAGATCGCTGTCAGCGGGAATTTTGGTCGTGCGGTTTTCGGAGACGATGGCGTACTCATTAAAGGTCGCAATCCAACCCGCATTGACTTTACGGCCCTGCCAGGAATAGGACGGGGTTTCGGATTCGATGCCTTGGCTTTTGCGCCAGTGGAGAACAACTTTGTCCTCGGGCTTGACGTGGCGGACGCCTGGGCCTATGGCAAGGACGGTGCCGGAACCTTCGTGGCCGAGGAGATGGGGAAGAAATTTATCTTCACCTTTGGCGCCGTCGATTTCACCGAGTTGGGAGCCGCAGATGCCGCTGTAGTGGACTTTAACGAGGACTTGGCCGACTTCGAGTTTGGACGGCAGGGTGACCTCGGTGATGAGCAGAGGGGCGCGGAGTTCGGTGAGAATAGCGGCTTTCATGGTTTGGGGGAATGTTGTCATGGTTAGTGCCTCTTGTTTAATAAGTGTCAAGTGAAGACCCTCACCCCTACCCCTCTCCCGCGAAGCGGGAGAGGGGATTATTAGAGGAGGGGTGTTGTCGAATTAATCGGGGGAGTTGCTCTATTAGGTAAAGCGGGATGCTCCAAATTGCCCCTTTCGTATTCAATGCTTCCTGCGATAGTTTGATTCCCAAAGCGGATCGATGTGATTCCATAAAGAGCTGCAAAGATTTGAGACGACCGGATTTTCCGGACTTTACCTCTAAAGGAATAATGCGGTCATCCACCGCGATAGCATAATCAATTTCAGCTTGGCTGCCCCGTGCGTCACGATGCCAATAAAACAACTGTGCACGATCATCGCTAGGTTGAATAGTCAAAAGATGCTGCCCAACATATTGCTCGGTCAGGGCCCCTCGATTGAGTTGCATTAAATCTTGCCGGAACAGCAATTCCGGCGGGAGATGCTGTGCCGCCTGGATCAATCCAAGATCGATAAACAAAAGCTTATAATGCTTTTCTACTTGTGTGGCTGTTAGGGGTAAACCGGTCGCTGAGGTATAGTAAACAGGCATCAGTATATTCGCTTTAAAGAGCAATTGAATCGCCGCTTTAATGACGCGCCCATCCAGATCGGCGTCAATGTCTGTGTATTTAAAATGCTGACTAACCAAGCCTGGCGCTTTTTCAAAAACACGCTCACAATAGCGTTGTTGCACGCGGCTGGCATATTTTCCAAAATCAGAACGGTAAGTATTCAATAAAGCGGTTTGAATTTTTCGGCATTGCAATAAATCTTTCAGTTCAGCGTAGCATGCCAGGACCTGCGGCATGCCGCCCGTGATAAAGTATAAACGCAACAATTCGAGTAGCTTTTCGTGGACTGAAACTGGAATTTCATCTTTTATCCCCAACTGGCCCATGAAATCTAAAAGCTGGTTTTCTCCTAGGGCCATCAGCATTTCAGTAAAGGTCAGCGGATATAAATACTGAAACTCCACGCGCCCCACCGGCATGCTAAAGTTATCTGCATTCAAGCTAAACTCTAAAAGTGATCCGGCGCCAATGACATGTAACTGGGGAAGCTCCTCAAAGAAATAACGCAGCGCTTGAATCGCTGCGGGACATTCCTGAATTTCATCCAAAAATAAGAGGCTTTCGCCTGGGACTAAGGCTTGATTGGAGAGCAGTTCAATTTCTTGGATGATTTGCTTGACCTTGAGGGTCTTGAAGCAATTTTTGTACCGGGGGTCTTGCTCGAAATTGATTATGATGACCCTTTTGAAATGACCTCCTCCAAACTCCTTGATTATATAAGTTTTTCCAGTTTGCCTTGCGCCTCGGACCAAAAGCGGCATACGGGTGGGGCTGGTTTTCCACTCAATAAGCTTTTGAATAATTAGTCTTTTCATTGATTACCGTGCTAAATTTCATTTTAATGTAGAAATTACAGGGTAATTTTATACGGTTTCTGTTGAAATTACAAAGCTCCGCCTAAGGAGATTATTCAAAATAAATAAACGAGTGGTCCCCTGTATACCCCGTCTGCTTAAACCACCAATCCCACTCTTCCGGCGTACAAAAAGACTCACAGGTCACTTGCCAGTAAAGTAAATTAGCCTTCTCTTGCTCATTCCGGTAAGACTCAACACAGACATATTTATTTTTCTTGCCCACGCGTTCAATTTCGCGCAAAGCAGGATCCAGGTCGTAATTGTGCAGATTATGCAAGGTGGTGATTGAGACCACAAGGTCAAAATATTGGTCCGGAAAAGGCAGCTGCTTAGCATGGCCCACCTGCAGGCGGTCACGGATTTCTTCTTTGGCATTTTCAATGGCATAGGGGGAAACATCCATGCCATAAACTTCAACGCCGGGAACGATCTTCGTAAAATCATAAAGCAAATAGCCTTTGCCGCAGCCAACGTCCAAGACCTTGTCGCCGGGTTTAATACCATAATGCTCAGCCAAAGCACGGGCCACTTTTTCCCAGCGGCCTTCCATATAGCGATAGCCGCCGTAACAAATGCGTCGGTCGCCGTCCCAATAGTCGTAGCCCCATTGCTTGGCCAGGACTGCGGCTTTGGCCTTGGGATATTCCGGCTCATTCACACGGGCAAGATAATCGCGTTTGGTACTTTTATGCAGCACTGACATAAAATCATGGTAAGCCATAAGCTTGCGTCTCCAAAGACTGTATTAAACGGTTGACCTTATTCACTTGCGTGCGCTTCAACTCCGCAACATTCAAGCTGGGATTGGCGAAGCGGTAACGGGCAAGATGGACGGGAAGAAAAATGTTCAGCGCGATGCAGCACCATTTCACGCGGTAAACCAAGCGCAAAAGCTTTGCGCGAAATACGAGTTGCTGCGCGTTCACAAAAGGCTGCATGACGGTTGCAACAAAGCTATCGAAGAGTTCCGGGGGAACCGGCAAGGCGAGTTGTGAAAAAAAGTCGCCTGTCATTTTTGCAGGGTCGTCCCAACCAGCATATTCAAAATCAAGAAAACAGAGCTGCCCATCCGCAAGCTTAAGCGCATTGTGAAAACCAAAATCTGATGGCGAAATGCAACGCTGCCCCGTCTTCAGTTCAACGTTCAGGTCCACTCCCGCGCTTTGGGCGGCACGGGCCACTTCCACCATTAGACCGCGCCAATAAGCGCTTAAGCGCAAAATCAAAAGCCGCGCCTCATGGTCTTCGACGGTCTCCGGGAGCATTTTCTCCAATTGTTGAATGCGGGCGCTGATCAACTGAAAATGTTCTTGGATTGAAAAACAGGCTTCCGAAGCCTTGGGCAAAGCTTTGGCTTTTGCGCGCTGCTCGGACTGATTGAGGGCACAGAAAAAATCGGCGGCCTGGGCCACTTCATTCGCTGTGACGTCTTGCGGCAGCAAAGGTTGGCCTTCAATTAATTCATAGAGTGCCATACTCATTTGCGGATCTTGATAAAAAGGCTTAGGCACCTGTTTTGGCGCAACCGTCACAGCATAAGTCAAAAAAGCAAATTCCGCCGCTAAACGATCGCGAAGGTCGCCCGTCTGACACAAATATTGCTTAATGATAAAAGCGCCATCCGCCGTTTGAATGCGATAAGTTCGATTATTACGCCCCTGGGTACAATTTTTGATGGACAAAACATCCGGCTGTAAACCCGCGGCAGTGAGTAAGGCAGCAATTTGCATCACAAATTCAATAGAAGAAGGTCGGGTATCAATCATGACAATCCTATTTGCTTTTCCAAAGCCCCCCAAGAACCGGCCACTTCAACTTCCGGGAGGCTTTTATCTAAGTGATGGCCCTGGGGATCAAAGAGGAAGCGCTTGATATGCCGCGGGAAATTAGCAGCCAGCAGAATTTCCGGCAAATCATCAATGAAGACCTCACAGCCAAAATCACGGATCCGGGCTAGTTTTTCATCTTTCGTTAACTCGAAGAAAACACGGTCTTCTGGAATATAAGGAACCTGGTTATCACAGAGATAACGCTCAACCCAGGCGCGGGCAGCCAAATGAAGATCGTATTTGGGGCCGAGATAATTATGCTTGGTTTTATGACTAACGATAGCCAGGGTGTGGCCGGCCTCTTTGGCCAAACGAATAAAACGCAAAACGCCCGGGTAAGGCCCTGCTTCTACCATGCGAAGTCCGTAGACATAGCCTTGCATTTCAGTCCACAGGTCTTCTTTGTCAATACTACGCAGATAATCACGAACAGCGGTTTTGTTCGCCGGCAGGTCTTTGGGGACTACCCCCTGCTCCAGGGCTACCTTGTGAAAAATTTGATCGTAGTTTACGATGGTATTATCAAAATCAAGACCGATCCGCATAACAACCCCCTTCAAGCCACGATTCTTGCGCGTTGTTCTGGCATTTTTGCGAGAACACGGGCAGCAATTTGCTCGGCTTCGAGGCCGTATTTCACCTGCGCGTATTTTTGGCTGCCAATTTCATGCATGAATTCATCCGGTGTTCCGAGACTCAGATGAGGAATTTGCGCTTCATCTCGTGAACGCCATTCAGCCACCGCGCCGCCTAGACCGCCAATGCAATTGTGTTCTTCAATGGTCACGAGCAATTTAAAGCGGGAATTGGCTTTCTGCAGATAAACTGTGTCCAGTGGTTTAATGCTGTGAAAGGAAACCACTTCGGCGGAAATGCCATGGTCTTTTAAAATATCCGCGGCTTTCAGCACTTCCGGCATGATGATGCCGGCACTAAGCAAAGCCACATCGACGCCTTCGCGTACCACCAGGCTTTCGCCGATGCAAAGCTGCGGTCTTTCTTGATGAATTTTGGGCTCCCCTTTTTTGCCGATGCGAATATAAACGGGCCTCTCTTGCTGCAGCGCTGCACGCAGCATTAAATCAAGCTCAACCGCATCACAAGGCGCTAAGACACACATACCTGGCAGCGTCCGTAAAATAGCCATATCTTCCAAGGAATGGTGCGTAGGACCGAGTTCTGCATAAGACAAGCCTGAACCGGTGCCCACAATAATCACAGGCGCCTGATGATAACAAACATCCACGCGAATCTGCTCAAAACAACGGGTGGTGGTGAAAGGCGTAATGGTGTAAATCACCGGCCTGAGTCCATTCAAAGCCATGCCGGCCGCAACGCCCATCATATTGGCCTCGGCCACCCCGCAATTATAAAACCGGGCGGCATCCACTTTTTTGAAATTGTCGAATAACTTATTGCCAATATCGCCCGAAAGCAAAACGACACGCGGGTCTTCTTGGGCTAATTGGGTCAGTGTGTCTGCAAACGCATTTCTCATGTTCCAGTCTCCAATTCACGCTCCGCCGCTTCAACTTCCGCCGCATTCGGAATACGGTAATGCCAATTATTATCATCTTCCATAAAAGAAACGCCCTTCCCTTTCACAGTGTGGGCGATAATGGCCGTCGGTTTGCCGTTTGCGGCAGGAAAGCTTTTCAAGGCATCCAAGAGCTCTTCTATGTTGTGGCCGTCGATCTCGCAGGCATTCCAGCCAAAGGCACGCCATTTTTCGGCGAGCGGCTCAAGTGACATGACTTCACAACTGCGTCCGGTGGCCTGCCATTTATTAAAGTCGATGATGGCGCAGAGCTTTGACACTTTTTGGGACGAAGCCAATAGAGCAGCCTCCCATACAGAGCCTTCATTGCATTCACCATCACTCAGGACCGCATAGACGCGATAATCTTTCTGGTGGATCCGCCCAGCAAGCGCCATGCCTAAGCCCATGGGAAAGCCATGGCCCAGGGAACCCGTTGCAGCCTCAATACCTGGTAATTGTTCCGGTGCGGGAGGATGTTCGGCAAACAAGCCACCGTCTTCACCATAGGTCTCTAGCAAGCTTTCCGGATAAAATCCGCGCATAGCCAGAACTTGAAAGAGCGCTGGCGCCCCGTGTCCCTTGCTGAGAACAAGGCGGTCGCGGTCAGGATCTCGCGGCTTCTTCGGATCAAGACGCAGCACAGAAAAATACAGCGCTGTTAGAATATCCACGCAAGACAGGCAAGAACCCAAATGTGGAATCGAGGCCTGGTGCGAAGTTTTGATGATGCGCCCCCGCAATTTGCGGGCAATGGCTTCCAGCTCTTTAATCGTCGTCATCTCATTAAGCCTTATGAATATAGTCATAGGGTTGCCCTTTGAGCATTTCAAAGTGCTTATGGACCCAGGCAATACAATCATCAAGCCCTTGGTCCAGGCTGACCTGGTCCTGCCAGCCCAATTCTTTGCGCAATTTGCCGCTGTCCAGTTGATAAGCCGCGTCTTTGCCGAGGCGTTCACCCACAACTTCCACATAGTCCTCGAAGGGCACCTCCAACTTCTTACAAATCCGTTCAACCAGTTCGCGGATAGAAACAATTTCCTGGGTAGAAATATGATAAGTGTCGCCGTTCACGCCCTTTTCCATAATGCGCCAGGTGGCCTCGGAAACATCTTTCATATGAATGAAGGAGCGGGTGGAGACACCCCCGCCATGCAACTGGAGTTTTCTCCCCAAAAGAATAAACAAAATCGTGCGCGGAATGATGCGATAGAGCTGCTGGCCTGGCCCATAGACATTCGCCGCGCGCGTTGTGACTACGGGAAAATTGTAGGCGTTGTGAAAGGTGCGCAGACTCAGGTCAGCCGCGGCGCGGGACACGGCGTAAGGCGTGCTGGGGTTTAAGGGATAATCTTCCCTCACAAAACCCGAACAAGAACCGTAGACTTCCGGCGTCGAAACATGCACATAGTGCTGGATAAAGTCATATTTGCGCAATTCATCATGCAGTTTGATGGTGGACACCGTATTGGTTTGAAACCAATCACCAGGCGCGCGCCAACTTTCAGCCACCATGCTTTGCGCCGCGAAATTGATAACATAAGCCGGTTTAAATTTTTGAATCAAGTCCATCATTTCCGGCAAATGTGCATTTAAGTCCATTTGATGGAAGGTGAACTGCTTTCGGGGACGCCACTTATAGGGCAAAAGAGCGTCGACGGGCTCCGCTGAACGGCTGGTGCCAATGACTTCCACCCCATGGTCCAGGGCAAAATCAACAAAGCTTGAGCCGGAAAAGGAATTGCTGCCAATCACAAATAACTTATGCACAAGAAACTCCTTCAACTAATTCCACATGAGGCCTATTTTCATAGCACCATTGCATGAGCATATGGCCCACGATCAATTGCAGATCTTCTGCAATTTGCATGTCATCCACTGGAAAATGTACGGCGACATCGGCCAGATCTTTGCTGCGCCCGCCAGAATAACCCAAGATAGCGTAGGATTTCACCCTCATGGACTTAGCCTGCTGCAGAGCGGCGAGAATATTGGGTGAATTGCCGCTGCCGGAAAGCACAAGCAGCAAATCGCCGGGTTCCGCTTGAACGGCCAGTTGCTCAGAATAGATGCGGTCATAGCCGACGTCGTTTGCAAGACAAGTCAGGACAGCGGGATTGGCTGAGAGAGCATGTATGCGCATGCCGCCGCCAACACGCTTAGCGATGCCATAGATAAAGTCGTTGGCAAGGTGCATGGCGTTGCCGGCACTGCCGCCATTGCCGCAAATAAAAATTTGCTTTTTATGGATCCAGCAGTGATAGAGGTCTTGCGCCAACTGGGCCACCGGCTCCCAATCCGCTTGCGCCAGCACTTCTTGCAAGCGCTTCGCATAGTTCGAGAAAAATGCTTTCATGAGACTTTCCTTATACAACGTTTTTTTGCATCCACTTCAGATTATAAAAATGTTCTTCATTTTTGAGGAGGCCAGCGCGGTAGTGTTCGACCATTTCCTGGATGGCGTCCTTGACCTTTTTCTTAGGCTTGAAGCCGGCTTTCAGAATTTTGTCTGAATTGACACGATAGGAACGCGGATCGTTTGAGGCCGTGACAGAAATTTCCGCGGGCACGTACTCGGTGACCATTTTGGCGATCTCCAGGATCGAGATATTTTCAAAACCGGCATTAAAGATACCTGTCGCCTCGGGATGATCTAAAAGGAAAAGATAGGCGTCGGTGATGTCATCGATATGAATATTCGGCCTGACCTGATTGCCGCCGAAAACCGTGATTTTGCCGGCGGTGAGCGCCTGCATGGTCAGCATGTTGACGGAAACGTCGAGACGCATGCGGGGTGAATAACCGCAGACCGTGGCCGGGCGGACCATTTGCACGACCATGTCGTTCTGGTAGCTCATCAGGACGCGCTCGGAGACCATTTTAGTCTTGTTATAAGCAGAAATCGGGTCCAATTCCAGGTCTTCCGTCACCTGTTCTTCTTCCTTAACGCCATAGACGGAGCCTGAGGAGGCATAGATGAAGCGCTTAATGCCCTGGCGCTTGGCTTTATCGGCAAGCTGCATCGTGGCGAGTGCGCTGACTTCCCAAGTCAATTGAGGGTTTAGGTCGCCGCAGGGATCATTGGCCACGGAAGAAAGATGAATAATGCAGTCCACGCCCTGAAGCGGGACCTTGTTCAGGTCACGGATATCCCCTTTCATGACTTGCAGTTTGGGATGGGGTTGATGGAAATTACCGAACCATTGGGTATCGAAGGCGACCACCTCGTAGCCGCGATCTAAAAGTTTTGGGACAAGAACGTGGCCTTTGTAGCCGCAACCGCCGGTGACTAAAACTTTCATGCTGTACCTCTTATTATAGTTAATAGGGACGAAATTCTAACTCTGCCTGTTTTAAACTGTCCACCGTGCCGATATCGCGATGATAATCGTCATTATGAAAAGCCTGCATTTTGCCCAGAAAATGGGGAAGGACTTCCGTGCTGAGATCAATGACCTCTTTGCGAAGCGTTGCTAAAAACGAAATGACACTGGGTTCTACGAGATAAACTGCCGCGTTAGCGCAGATACCAGGCGGTCGAGCAACTTTTTCGTGAAAAGCGACCACCCTGCCCTGCGCGTCCTGCTCGACGATGCCGCAGCTTTTGGGCGTGTCGGTGTCGAAAGTCATCATGGTGATTTCAACGCCGGGTTGACGTTGCTCATGGGCTTGGATAAAAGCCCCAACGTCAAAGCGCGTCAGATTGTCGGCATGCGCTAAAATAAAAGGCCCTTCTTCTAAAAAATCTCGGTTCTTGAGCACAGTGCCGCCTGTGCCCAGCAATTGATCTTCATGCACCAAATGGAGCCGCTCGCACCAATGCGAGTTGCGTACAAAATTTCTGACAGCCTCGGGCAAATAATGGGTATTCACCAGAATTTGATCAACATGATCAGGCAGTAACAGGTCCAGCCAATATTCCATTAAGGGTTTGCCATGGACTGGCGCCAGGCATTTAGGCAGGGTATCCGTTAAAGGCCGTAGACGAGTTCCTAGCCCTGCCGCCAGTAACACTGCTTTCATAAACTGTTTAACTCCTGCAAGACCTCATTGGCAGTCAAAGGTAAATTGCCAATCCGTCCCACCTGACAAGCCGCCGCGATCGAACCGAGATAGGCGCTCTCCCAGATATCTGCTCCCGCAACAAGGGCCATAGCAGCACAGGTTAATAAGCAATCGCCGCCCCCGGCCACATCTTTGGGCGCAGCGTTTAAAGCGGGCAAGCGATCAATATGAATACCGCTGCGTGTATTGTCCGAAGTCTGAATCAGCAAGCCTTCCGCACCCAAAGTGATCAGCACATGCTTCGCGCCGGCTTTTTTCTGCAAGCCTTCAGCGAGAACACCAAGACCGGAACCGGTCCCTTCTCGCACCGCCAAACGCGCCTCATGTTCAGTTGGGGTAATAAGCAGCATACCCTGAAAGCGGGAAACATCTCCGACCTGGGAAGAAGACTGGCTGTCCGCCACCATTGGAATATTATATTGATTGCAGAGCGAAGTTGCCGCATCCACCAAGGAGGGCGACAAACAGCCATAATTAAAATCGGAAAAAATAACAAGATCAGCGTCCTGAATGGTTTTGGCTAATTCATTGCGCAGCTTCTTGACCAACTCCTGGCCGATTTGATGATGGCGCAGCTGTGAAACACGCAGCAAGGTTTTATTGTCGGCACGAAAACGTTGCTTCAAGGTCGTCGGCCGGCTCTTGTCTTTAATGAGATTGGCTTCGACTTGATAAGCCTGCAAAGCATCGCGCGCGAATTTAGCAGCTTCATCTTCCCCAACAACGCTGAAGTAATTCACGTGGGCGCCCAGACTGCGCGCATGAGCAGCCACAATGCCGGCACCACCTAAAAAGAGGTCTTTTTTGATTGGCATGACGACGATGGTTGGATCTTCCTGGGACATGCCCAAGGGGTTGCAAGTGATATATTCATCCACAATGAGATCACCGAGGACAACAACTTTAAGTTCGGCAAAACCATGCACCACTTCGGCCAATTTTTTGACGTCAAGTTGATGACGCTCGACAAAATCTGTCGGTTGGCGAATGGTGGAAATATTAACTTCTTTAAACTCTCGGCGCAAAAGATCCAGTGAGGAAAGCGAAGACTCACCGGAGGTGAACAAAAGTCTGCCGCCATAGCTCTCAACAACGGCCTGCTCTGGATTAAAATGTTGCTCGTGTTCCTTTCCCTTGACGACGATATCGGGTTTTAGGCAGGTAATCAGTTCTTCAACAGGACAGGGCAGCACAGCGGCATAATCCACACAGCCAATGGCACGCACGCCCTCTAAGCGCAAATTTTGTGGCAAGTGCGTTCCCGGCGTGAAATCAGGACTGAGGCCAACGACCAAAAAATCCGCGCATTCCGCGGCAAAATTCAGCAAACTCAAATGCCCAGGGTGAACGATATTAAAATTTCCCGAGACAAAAGCCATGCGTTTGCCTTCCTTCATCTGGCTTTTAATTTCAGCGGTTAACCTCACAACCTCCGCAGCTTGCTCTTCCTTTAAGACAACTTGTCCTAAGCTCATGAATCGTAGTCCAATGATGGTTTATATTATTTTTCCTGAGAAGGATTCTAAAACATTATTTACATCAAGGCTACAAGTTGGTCCCTTCCCGCAACGAAGTTGCGGGAAGGGACCCATAGAGGGCGGCTTCCACCAAAGCGCAAATAATATGGCCAAAAATGATATGTCCTTCTTGAATTTTGGATGTTTCAGAAGAGGGAATGTTTAAAACGAGATCACAACGCTCAGTCATCTGTGGCGCTGAGACGCCTGTAAAACCAATGGGGACCACTCCCTTCGCACGTGCAGCCTCCAAGGCTTTCAGCACATTCGCAGACTTTCCCGAAGTTGAAATGCCGATAAACAGGTCCCCTTCTCGCCCTAAGGCTTCAATCTGGCGGGCAAAAAGATAGTCAAAAGAATAATCATTCCCAATCGCTGTTAAAGCAGAAGTATCTGTGGTTAAAGCCATGCCAGCCATCGCTGGCCGATCTGCAGACAAACGGCAGACCAACTCTGCCGCCAAATGCTGGCTATCTGCGGCAGAGCCGCCATTGCCAGCGAATAAAATTTTTCCACCGTTGCGCAGCACTTGTGCACAACGGTCTGCAATTCTCTCAGCCGTCTTGAGCAAGCTCTCACTCGCTAGCATTTGGTCTAGCAAAGCCCGCGACTTGAGCAGTTCTTGCTTAATCAAAGCATACATACATTAAACTCGCTTACGTCAATTTTGACTGAATCAGGTCCACCACATAGTCCGCAAAGGGCAGGGCGCAAGTAAAAGCCGGCGACACCGCATTCAAAACATGCATGGACTTCTGATCGCCTTCCAAAATAAAGTCCATTTCCAGCTTACGTGTCTGGGTATTTAAGAGTTGCGCCCGGATACCGGGTTTGCCCCAGGTTTTATAATTGCCTGGGTAAACTTCAGACACCAGCTCCGCGGCCCGCCTCGCCAAAACAGCGCGGCTATATTTTCTAAGCTCTTCAAAAGCGAGTTGTCTAAAATCAAAACCCGCATTCACAAACAAACCCAGTTCGCGCGTGAAAATTTGCCACAATTCCGAAAAACTAAATCCTGACAAACCGCTATAATGTTCGCGCCAAAAAGCCGGTATGGCCGTTGGACCAATTTTAACCTTGCCGTCCACGGTGAGCGTAAAGTGTACCCCAAGAAAGGGATTTCGTAAATCTGGGACGGGATAGATGTGCGTTTTTAAACTCTCTTGCAGATTGGAGGCATAAAGATACAAGCCTTTGAAAGGCAAAATTGTATAATTTTTGCAAAAGGAAAAATTTTTGGCAATCTGGTCGGCGTATAAACCAGCGGCATTCACCACATACCCTGCCTCAAAAATATCACACTGGGTCTTGATGCGTTGTCCGCGATTGCTTAAATATTTTACGCCCAGTAAAACCTCCACCCCCTCAGCGCGGGCATCCACTAACATTTGCTCGATGACCTGCTTAGGCGAAACCGTGGAAGTTGTCGGTGAAAAAAGCGCTTTTTCCCAGGTTTTCACGCGGGGTTCAATTTCTTGAGCTTCTTCTGCACTCAGCTCTTCCAATTGAATGCCATTTTGTTGACCACGCTGCAGCAGTTCATGGAGGCCGGCCAGCTCATTTTCATTGCGGGCCACGACCAATTTCCCGCAGCGGTCCAAAGGGAGTTTTTTTTCTATGCAGTATTCTGTCAGCCTGCGATTGCCGTCACGGGTAAATTTGGCCTTGAGGCTATCTTTGGTGTAGTAAAATCCCGCATGCAAAACACCGCTATTGCGTCCGCTGGCGTGTTCGCCAATGTGTGCTTCTTTTTCCAGCACAAGAACCTGACAGTCGCGATAACGGGACTTTAGGGTACGCGCAATGCTTAAACCAACGATGCCGCCGCCAATAATGATAAAGTCGGCTGTTTGCTGGGCTTTTGGCATCCTAGGCACAGATCTCTTGGGAAGTTTTTTGCACACGCTCACGGACCAAATCAAGTTCTTCTTCATTCAAACGGGGGCCAAACTTTGAAACCACTTTAGAGGCGGCAAAGCTCGCTAAATTACCTGCTTCGAAATAGTCATAGCCATTGGTGATTGCATAGAGAAAAGCACCTGCAAAAACATCTCCTGCGCCCACCGTGTCCATCACAGGAACACTGTAAGCCTGGATAAATGAAAAACGTTCGCCGTCGTAGACAATCGCCCCTTCCCCACCCAGGGTAATAATAAAAGTACGTGCACATTTTTTAAGAACAGCTTGCGCTTCCGCCAGGGTTTCTGTTTTGGTGAAAAGCAAGGCTTCCCGTTCATTGCAAAATAAAATATCAACCTGATCGCCGATAATGGCACAAAGCCCTTCATTAAAATAAGTGACCATATTGGGATCTGAGAGAGAGAGGGCTGTTTTCACGTTATGCTTTTTTGCCATTTGACGGGCAATAATAGCCGCTTCACAACCCAAGGGTGAAGCGACCAGATAACCTTCGATATAAAGGTATTCCGCTTTTTTTAAGGCTGCTTCTGAGAGTTGGTCTTTGGAGAACTCTGAGGTGGCGCCTAAAAAAGTATTCATGGTACGGTCCGCGTCCGGCGTGACAAGGACAATACATTTTCCCGTGGTCCCTTTGCGGTGACCTTCATGCAGGTTGGTTTGAATGCCATTCACAACTAAGTCGCGGTAGAAAAAATCGCCGGTTTCATCAGTTCCAACTTTGCAGGAATAGAAAGCTTTGCCGCCCAATTTTTGCAGCGTGAAAACCGTGTTGGCCGCAGACCCGCCGCAAGTCTTTAAATGTTTCACGCCATCCAATTCTTCCAATAAAGAATGGTGTTTTTCCTCATCTATTAAGGTCATGACGCCTTTGGCAATATTGAGCCTCTCTAAGGTCTCCGCGCTTACCTCAAAATCAATATCGACTAAAGCATTGCCAATGGCATACACGTGAAATTTGGTCATTATAAAACTTCCTGTAAAAAGGTTCGCAGTTTATTACAATACTCTCCACTTTGAAACAGGCAGGCGCGCCGCTTGTTCTTTCAAGTTAAGCAGGTCCAGTATCTCCAAACTCAGTTCAGCTTGATTTAAAGTATAAAAATGCAGTCCAGGCGCTCCGCCTTCGATCAGGCGGCGGCACAGTTCATACACCACTTCCAAGCCGAGTTTCCGCAATGACTCTTGATCATCGCCATAGGCTTCGAGCCGCCTGCTCAGCCAACGGGGAATTTCAGCGCCGCAAGCTTCTGAAAAACGGCGTAATTTACTAAACTGGCCGATGGGCATAATGCCCGGCACAATCGGAATAGAGATGCCAAAATCCGCGCAATAGTCCTGAAAATAAAAATAAGCATCTGGGTTAAAAAAATACTGTGTGATGGCGCTGTTTGCACCCGCTTCGACTTTCTTCTTAAAGTTTAAAATATCGCTCAAGGCATTCTTCGACTGAGGATGAAACTCGGGATAGGCCGCGACCTCAATATGAAAATGATCATGCGTGACCTCACGAATCAACTCGACTAATTCGCTTGCAAAACGAAACTCTCCGCTTTGGCCCATGCCGGAAGGCAGATCACCCCGCAGGGCCACTAAACGGCTGACGCCGAGCTGCTGATAAAAATGCAGTAATTCGACCACTTCCTCACGGCCTGCGCCCACACAGGATAAATGTGGCGCAATCGGAATGTCTGTTTTTTTCTGGAGCATCGTGACCGTGTCCAAGGTCCCAGTCCGTGTCGAGCCGCCCGCTCCAAAGGTCACTGAAAAAAAATCTGGGACTGTTTGCGCTAAAGTTGCAGCTGTGTCAGAAAGGTTTTCTTTTCCTTCCGATGTTTTCGGGGGAAAAAACTCAAAGCTGATGTTGAGATTTACTTGCCTTTTCATGAGAGAGCAGTCCTTGTTGATTCAACATTATATACCCATTACACTTCAAAATGCGATATTAGCATTATGAAGTGACTCTACACTTAATCTTTTAAATGCTGCGTTAGCCACCGCTTGATTGACGCAAGGTCCAGTTCTTTTCTCTCCGCGTAATCATTGACCTGGTCCTCATCAATCTTACCCACCCCAAAATATCGCGACTCTGGATGAGAAAAGTAAAAGCCACTCACAGAAGAAGCCGGCAGCATCGCGTAATTGTCGGTCAAAATCATCCCAGCCTGCCGTGGGGCATCCAACAAACTAAACAAAAGCGGCTTTTCCGTATGGTCCGGACAAGCTGGGTAACCAGGCGCGGGACGAATGCCCACATATTTTTCTGCAATTAAATCTGCGTTATTCCACTGTTCGCCTGCTTGATATCCCCAAAACTCTTTTCGCACCCGCTCATGCACATGCTCCGCAAACGCTTCCGCCAAACGGTCCGCCAAGGCTTTGAGCAAAATACTGCTATATTCATCATTATTTTTTTCAAACGCCAGCACACGCTCATCCAAGTTCAAACCAGCAGTTACTGCAAACCCTCCCAGGTAATCAGGCACACCGGAAGACTTAGGCGCGACGAAATCCGCGAGACAAAGATTAAATTTATCCTTGGGCTTTCTGGTTTGCTGGCGCAGCATCCGAAATGTCGCGATCACTTGCTCGCGGTTTTCATCCGCGTAAAGTTCAATATCATCTCCAACGCTGTTTGCAGGGAAAAAGCCGATGACGCCGTTGGCTTTGAGCCACTGCTCTTCAGTTATTTTATGCAGCATGGCTTGCGCGTCTGCGAACAAACTTCTTGCGGCTTCGCCAATCACTTCATCCTCTAAAATTTTGGGATAAGATCCGGCTAATTCCCAAGCATGGAAAAAGGGAGACCAGTCAATATAAGGCACTAAGTTGCTTAAGGGATAAGCTTCTAAAGTTTGCAACCCCAGTTTCGCAGGCTTAGGCGGCAGATACCCTTCCCAGCTCAAGGCAAGCTTATTCTGACGCGCTTCGGAAAGACTCAGCATTTCATTTTCAGAGCGCTTGTTTTTATGCCGTTCACGAAGCTTCGCGTAATCTTCCCGGGTTGTTTGAACAAAAGCAGCCTGGTGTTCCTCACTCAAAAGTTGCGAGACCACACCGACTGCACGGGAGGCATCCACCACATGGACAGTTGCGCCGGCATAGTTCTGCTCTATTTTAATGGCCGTATGTGCGCGAGAGGTCGTTGCGCCGCCAATCAACAAGGGAAGATTAAATTGCAGTCTTTGCATTTCTTTGGCAACCTGGACCATTTCTTCTAGCGAGGGGGTAATCAGGCCGCTTAAACCGATGATGTCCACCTTCTCCGCACGCGCCGTTTCCAAGATTTTTTCGCAGGGAACCATAACACCGAGATCCAAAACCTCATAATTATTACAGCGCAAAACAACACCAACGATATTTTTGCCAATATCGTGGACATCGCCTTTGACGGTCGCCATTAAAATTTTTCCCTTATGTTGCTTGCGGCCAGCGCTCTCCGCTTCGAGAAAGGGAAGCAAATAAGCAACAGCCTGCTTCATCACCCGCGCGCTTTTAACAACCTGAGGCAAAAACATTTTGCCGGCACCAAATAAATCCCCGACGATGTTCATGCCGTCCATCAAAGGGCCTTCGATCACTTTCAGCGGGCTGCCTAAATGCAGGCGCGCCGCCTCCGCGTCCTCCGTGATATAGGTATTAATCCCCTTCACTAAAGCATGACTCAAACGCTCCGTTACACTTTGTTGCCGCCAGCTTAAATCTTCGGTTTTGGTCTTGGCCTGCCCTTTGATGGAATCAGCCACTTCCAACAAACGGTCTGTCGCATCGGGGCGACGATTTAAAATCACATCTTCTACGCGTTCCAGCAGTGCTTTGGGAATTTCCTCATAAATCGCCAAACTGCCCGCGTTGACAATTCCCATGGTCAGTCCCGCGCGGATAGCGTGATAAAGAAAAACGGCGTGAATGGCTTCCCGGATAGGGTTATTGCCACGAAAAGCAAAAGAAACATTGCTCACCCCACCGCTCACCAGCGCATGAGGCAGAGAGGCCTTGATACGCCGGGTAGCGTTAATAAAGTCGACGCCATAGTTATTATGCTCTTCGATGCCGGTCGCAACTGCAAAGATATTCGGATCAAAAATAATGTCCTCCGGCGAAAATCCCACTTGTTCGACCAGAAGCTGATAGGAGCGGGCACAAATCGCGACTTTTCGTTCCTCCGTATCTGCTTGGCCCGTCTCATCAAAGGCCATCACAACCACTGCGGCACCATAACATTTAGCCAAGCTCGCTTTCTCAAGAAAGGCGGACTCGCCATCTTTCAAGCTAATGGAGTTAATGATGCCCTTGCCCTGAATACATTTCAGGCCAGCTTCAATCACAGACCACTTGGAAGAATCAATCATCACGGGTACACGGGCAATGTCCGGTTCCGAAGCGATTAAATTTAAAAATTTCACCATGGCTGCTTCAGCATCAAGCATCCCTTCATCCATGTTAACGTCGATGATCTGAGCGCCATTCAGAACTTGATCACGCGCAACTTCTAATGCAGCGGTATAATTGTCGTTGCGAATTAAATCGGCGAAACGGATGGAACCGGTCACGTTCGTGCGCTCTCCGACATTCACAAAAAGCGAGCTCTCGTCGATAATTAAAGGCTCCAGGCCACTAAGACGGCAGGCTTTTTGAATGGAAGGGATTTGGCGGGGGGGACAAGCTTGGACAACTTCTGCTAAAACGCGGACATGCTCGGGTGTTGTGCCACAACAGCCGCCCACTATATTTAGAAAACCGCTTTCGGCAAACTCACCGACCACGCTAGCCATGGTCTCTGGTGATTCATCATACTCACCAAAAGCATTAGGCAGGCCGGCATTGGCATGTAAACTCGTATAGGTATCGGCCAGTCCCGCTAATTCCTGAATATAAGGCCGCAAGGCCGCGGCGCCGAGCGCACAATTTAAACCGATGGCCACAGGCTTAGCATGACGGACTGAATTCCAAAAAGCTGCTGTGGTTTGACCAGACAAGGTACGCCCGCTGGCATCAGTGATGGTACCTGAAATCATCAAAGGCAAACGGACTTGATGTTCTGCGAAATATTTTTCCACGGCAAAAATCGCCGCCTTGCAATTCAAGGTGTCAAAGATGGTTTCGATCATCAGTAAATCAGCTTGGCCTTCAACTAAACCTTGTACAGCATTAAGATAGGCAGTCACTAAAGCATCGAAGGTGACATTACGGAAGCCAGGGTCATTCACATCAGGAGACAGAGAAGCAGTACGATTGGTAGGACCTATGACTCCCACCACAAACCGGGGTTTCTGGGGCGTTTTCAAGCTGGCTGCGTCCGCCGCGCGGCGAGCGAGCTTGGCCGCGGTAAAATTCAATTCATAGGCCAAATCGGCCATATGGTAATCCGCAAGCGAGATCGAGGTTGAATTAAAGCTATTGGTTTCGATTAGGTCAGCACCCGCATCCAGATAGGCTGTGTGAATGTCAGAAATAATTTGAGGTTGGGTCAAGCAAAGAAGGTCGTTGTTTCCCTTTAGAGAATGGGAAAAATCGCGGAAACGTTCGCCACGGTAATCGCTTTCTTGCAGCTGATAAGCCTGGATCATGGTGCCCATGCCGCCGTCGAGTAGCAAGATGCGTTGTTTTAGAAGGGTTGTTAGTTTGGCTTGGGTCATTGGTGGTTACACTTAAGGTGGCCCTTTGAGACGGTGCTTCGCACCTCCTCAGGGCGAATGATTTTTTTGTTCTTCCGATGAAGTCCTTGGGAGACTTCATCGGGAAGAATTATTACGTTTTAAGCTGCTTTTAAAAGCAAATTCGCTTTATCAATGCTTTCCCAGCTTACCTTGAGATCATCGCGGCCAAAATGTCCATAAGCCGCCGTTTGACGGTAAATGGGATGCAGCAGGTCCAACATTTTAACAATACCATAAGGACGCAGATCAAAATTTTCACGGACCAGTTGAATGATCTTGTGATTGGGGAGCTTGCCGGTGCCAAAAGTATCTACGTGAATGGAAGTGGGCTCGGCCACGCCAATCGCGTAAGAAATTTGAATTTCGCAACGTTCTGCAAGGCCGGCTGCCACAATATTTTTCGCAACATAACGGCAAGCATAGGCTGCGGAACGGTCCACTTTAGACGGGTCCTTGCCTGAGAAACAGCCGCCGCCATGACGCGCCATGCCGCCATAAGTGTCCACAATAATTTTTCGGCCGGTCAAACCACAGTCGCCTAAAGGCCCGCCGATCACAAAACGCCCGGTGGGGTTGACTAAGTAGCGCGTTTCTTTGCTAATCCATTCTTTAGGAAGGACCGGTTTGATAATTTCTTCAATGACGGCTTCTTGCAAGTCCGCATGAGAGATGTCCGGATGATGTTGCGTGGAAAGCACGACGGTCTGGACGGAAACAGGCTTGTTATCGACATAACGGAAAGTGATTTGACTCTTGGCGTCTGGTCGCAGCCATTTTAAGCTGCCATTTTTACGCAACTGAGACTGGCGCTTCACTAATTCGTGTGCATAGAAAATCGGGGCTGGCATTAAGCTCTGTGTTTCATTGCAAGCATAGCCAAACATGAGTCCTTGGTCTCCGGCACCCTGGTCTTCGGATTTTGCACGATCGACGCCTTGGGCAATATCAACGGATTGTTTGCCAATCGCAGACATCACGGCACAAGAAGCCCAGTCAAAACCCATTTCAGAGCTATCGTAGCCAATATCGCGCACCACATTGCGGGCCAGTTGCTCCACATCGACCCAAGCTGAGGTCGTGACTTCCCCGCCCACTAAAACCATGCCGGTTTTAACAAAGGTTTCACAGGCGACTCGCGCTTGTTTATCGGTTGCAAGCATGGCATCCAAAATAGCATCAGAAATTTGGTCGGCGATTTTATCCGGATGTCCTTCCGAAACAGATTCGGACGTAAAAAGATATTCATCGTGCATATTGGGCATTCCTTTCTTAAATGGAGATTAAAGTGCAAAATCATACTACTTTTTGAATCAGAAGGGTAGCAGAACTAAAAGCGAATGCCGCATTGTGAGGAGAGCAGCGAGGCGGCAACTGAATTACCGTAGAGAGGCGTTTTGTGCTGGAAAAGACTCTGGAAGATAGTGAGCAGTCCGCAGATAATCCGCTGTGTCCCAAACAACCTGCCCATTCGGATAAATACGCAGCGTTTGCCCCTTTTGCTGGGCTTTTTTGTAAGACTGCTCTTTAATCCGCGCAATTAGCACCTTGATACTTTTAAGCTGATGAAAATGACTTTCAGGAATACTATCGCGCAATTGGATTAAGTTCATCAGCGGCGTCTTCCCGCGGTTATTTGCCCGCAATGGGTCAGCAGCATGCGCAAGGAGGGTATCGATCACTGCTAGCTTTTTTTGCAGAGAACGCGTTGGCGCTTGAACGAGGAGGTTAAATGGCGTATTCCCATCCGCATCGAGAGGATCGACGCTGGCGTTTTTCTTAAGCAAATAACTGACTATTTCATTGTTTTCACAAGAGGCGCCCCAATGAAGCGATGTTTTGAGGCTTTCAGGACCGGCTTCGTTAACATTAGCCCCGCGAACTTTAGTTAGCCTTTTTACTTCTTGAAAATTTCCTTCACTTGCCGCTTGACGCAAAGGCTGCATTCCAGCAACCAAATAAGGCAAATTTCTCATCCTTGTCTCCCGATCGTTGTCTTTCAACTCTCGGATAGGTAGTATATAAAAAAAATTGACTTCTGCCAAGGCTTAGAATTTAACAAAAAACTCATGACCTCATTTTCTTTAGATAACAACCAAGCCCACTACCAAATTCGCGCCTTCCGGCCTGGACAAATTCAAGTGAACGATCGTCTTTTGAATACTAGCTTGATTATTGCTGCGCAGCATTTAATTGAGAACTGGACGCCGACGACGGCTGCTGAGATCACAGCGGAAAGCTTGGCCCAGGCTGCGGCGCTGCGGCCGGATATTTTGCTGATCGGGACGGGAACAACGCAGCAGCTCCTTCCACTGGAAATTTATGGAGAGCTGCTGAATCAAGGGATTGGCGTAGAAGTGATGGATACTTCAGCCGCTTGCAGGACTTACAATGCGCTGACTTCAGAAAACCGGAATGTGGTGGCGGCTTTGGTGCTTATTTGAATCCCCTTACTGCTTATTGCACAACCTCTTTCGCCCCCAAACAAGGAAAAATCCTCGCAACCTTCACCCGGTTCGCTCTCACCTCAATAATCTCAATCGGATATTTAGCAATCAAAAGCCCCGTGCCCGTCCGCGGCAGGGCCTCAAGATGTTCCGTGATCAAACCATTAATCGTGCGTGGACCTTTGACCGGTAACTCCCAATGCACCAGGCGATTAAACTCACGCACCGGCACCATCCCATCCACCAGATAACTCCCGTCTGCTTGAATTTGGACCATCTTATGCAGGTCCGTAATACCCATCGTAAACTCACCCACAATTTCTTCTAAAATATCCTCAACGGTAATAGACCCCAAAATTTCACCGTATTCATCCACCACAAAAGCGACCTGTTCCCGTTTTTCTTGAAAACTATGCAACTGGATATTCAGCGGCGTTTGCTCCGGAATAAAATAAGGTTCTCGACGCAACGTCAGCAAATCGTCTAGCGTCAGCTCTTTCCGCCTTAATAAAAAGGCCGCCACGTCTCGCAGATACAAAACGCCGGTCAATTGATTCAGACTCTCTCGGTAAACTGGAATCCAGTCCTGCTGTAATTTTGCGAGCCGCGAAAGGATTTCCCCCCAGGGCTGCGCCAAGTCCAAACCTTGGGTATAACGACGCGATACCATCACATCGTTCACCGTCAATTTATTCAAATCCAGAATACCCAAGAGCATGGACTGATAGCGGCCCGGGATTTTTCCTGTGGTCTCATAGACGACAGTACGCAGCTCTTCATGAGACAAGGCTTCTGACATCGAATGCTTTATTTTCACACCAAACAACCTTAACAGACCGTTTGACATGACATTCACTAACCAAATCAAGGGATAAAAAAGTTGCCGCAAAATATAAATAGGAAAAACAATAATCCGGGCCACATGCTCCGGATAAAGCGCCGCCAAAGTCTTTGGGGCTGCCTCACTAAAGACTAAAATAACCAAGGTCAGCAAGAGCGTCGTCAAGAGCACACTATTTTCGCCCCACAAGTAAACACTGATGATGGTCATAATGGCTGAGCCCGAGACTGAGGCCAGGGTATTTCCAACCAGCACCACCCCCAGCAGACGGTCTGGACGCTTCAGCAAATTCAATATCAGCAAAGCAGAGCGTTTCTTAAGGCGCGCTTGATGGCGCATGCGGTAACGGTTGATCGCCATCATGGCCGTTTCGGCGGCGGAGAAAAAACCTGAAATGATAATTAAAAAAACCAGGACCGCAATTAAAATGACGAGCTTCGTATCACTCAAATCAAGTCTCCTCCATATTCAATTTATCTTTCCCAAAAATACAGGCATAATCCGCGCACTTTATGAGTTTATAAACACTATAATTCAATTAGGGAGACAAGAGAATGCCCAGAAATCCCCAGACAAGAGTGGATGCGGCATTGCCCCAAGAACCGGCGGCCCCTCGAGACAATGCTTCGCACCCCAGGGCGAACGGTTTTGAATCCCGTCCCCTGCTCTCACGCGGTCAAATTTTAACCTCATGGGGCCTGACCGTATTCGTCGCCGGTTACTCCGCCTTTGCCGATGTCATGGAAAGCATCTTTACCTTGAACCCGCTCCGTTCTGAATATGAACTAGAAGAGGTCGTTTCCGAAAAAGCCTGGCTTAGTTATGCCGTCGCCCTCGCAGGCATCTATGGCCTGGCCACCCTGTTCTGTGAAGGAAAAGGCGTTTATGATTCAATCACTGCTTATTTCCAAAATCAGAATGAAAGAAAAGGGCCGAGCAATGAGGAAGAGCTTCAGGAGGTGATCGAAGTCGAGCCAAGAGAGCTTGAACAACCCCCGCTGCCCGCCCAAACCTGCTCAAAAAAACTGGGTGCCGGCGCGCTTTGGTTCTTTCCCCGCGCCCTGGCCGTCATCAGCTCCGCTGTAGGCTCTTCTGAAACCACTATGGGCTTAGTCAAGGAAAACGCTTCCTTACCCAAAGTCATCGCCGTTTCCGTGCTCAGTTTTTCAGGCTCAGTTGCCTTCTATGGCCCTATTACGGTTGATGCGGTGAATGAGCTAGTCTATGGCGCAAAACCCTTTCCGCCTATGGAAAACTCTCACTCGCGCCTTTTGTCTCAAATTGTGGGCTATCCGGTCGCTTTTTTTAGCGCGATTCAAGATACCTTGGAATGCGGCGCCAGCCTTTTTCAGAATTTTGGCGTCACCGGCTTGGCACAACGCTGGGGCCTCGTTGGGATTAGCTCGCTTGCCGGAATCAGCGGTCTCTGTCTCGATGGGAAAATGGGCGTGGAAATTCTGGACCATTTTTTTGTCCATCTTGAAAAAAATTATGCCTGGCTGCCGAAAACGCTGCTCTTGAAGCAATGCCCTACCCAGGGCCAGCTCATTCAGCTCGCCTATGAAACAAATACCACTGCCCTCGCCGCTTATGCTGCCAGTTATATCGCTTTTGCCGACAAACAATTAGTTATTTCGCTTAGCGAGCTCATTTTAAATATTTTGCACCTGAATGTTCCGGGGCTGCCGCTCATTTTAGGTTGGTGTGTCGCATTGCGTGATTTTGTCATTCAAACTAAAACGCTGCATATGTTAGAAGACCTGCTTTTAAATGCTGGCTATCGCAGTGGAAAATATCTATGGCAACGCTGCGCTGCAGAAGCTTCGGCCTCCCAGCTTGAAGAGCTTGAGCTTCACTCATTAGACGCGTCAGAGGGAGAAGAAGATGATGATGACGAAGAAACAGGTCTTTTATCTAGAAAGCCGGTCAGGCAGCCCCCTCAATCCTGTTTTTCTCGTTTTTTTCAAGGTTTTCAAAAGGCGCCGGCAAGCTCTTATGAGGTCGAACCACAGAGCGCACTAAGTTGCACTATACTTTAAAAGCCTGACTTAGGTATACTCCTTGCGACAATTTTAACAATGAATGGTTCAACGATGTTTACAAATCTCTCAGAACGATTAAATCGTGTTATCAAGAACTTAAGCGGTCAAGGACGTCTGACCGAAGAAAATATTAAAGACACCCTGCGCGACATTCGCATGGCCTTGCTTGAGGCCGATGTCGCCCTGCCTGTTGTCAAAGAGTTAGTCGATCACCTTCAAGAAAAAGCCTTGGGCAGCGAAGTCGCAGGCAGCCTGACGCCTGGGCAGGCTTTCATTAAGTTAGTCAATGATGAGCTTGTCGCTTTGATGGGCGAAGCCTATGCTGAACTGAATCTACAGACTGAACCGCCTGCTGTCTTTCTTATGGCGGGCTTACAAGGCTCGGGTAAAACCACGACCGTGGCCAAGCTCGCCCGTTGGTTAAAGCAGAATCAAAAAAAATCTGTTTTAGTGACGAGCACCGATATCTACCGCCCCGCAGCCATCGAGCAGTTGAAAACCCTGGCTGCGACTGTCGAAGCAGAGTTCTATCCCAGTGACCCGTCTCAAGATCCACTGACCATCGCCCGTAACGCCATCCAAACCGCCAAAGCCAAGGTGCTGGATGTCGTCATCATTGATACCGCGGGGCGCCTGCACATTGACCAAGAAATGATGAATGAAATCAAAGGTCTCCATGCTGGAATTCAACCCATTGAAACCTTGTTCGTCGTCGACAGCATGACCGGACAAGACGCCGCCAATACCGCCAAGGCCTTCAATGAAGCCTTGCCCCTGACCGGCGTAATTCTCACCAAAACCGACGGCGACGCCCGTGGCGGCGCAGCGCTTTCAATCCGCTATCTCACCGGAAAACCCATTAAGTTTATGGGCGTGGGTGAGAAAATTGATAATCTTGAACCCTTTCACCCAGAGCGGGTCGCCTCCCGCATCTTGGGAATGGGTGACATTGTCAGCCTCGTTGAGGAAGTTGGACAAAAACTGGATCGTGAAAAGGCAGAGAAACTTGCCAAAAAGATCAAAAAAGGAAAAGCTTTTGATCTGGAGGATTTCCGCGACCAACTGCGGGAAATCGCAAAAATGGGCGGCATGATGGGGATTATGAGTAAATTACCCGGCATGGGCCAAATTCCGCCCGCGCTGAAAAATCAATTTGATGACAAAATTACTAAGCGTTATGTGGCAATCATTGACTCCATGACACCAAAAGAGCGCCGGTTTCCGGACAATATAAAAGGGTCGCATAAGCGGCGGATTGCTGGAGGGTCGGGGACTGAGATCCAGACGATTAATCAGCTGTTAAAGCAGTTTTTGATGATGCAGAAGATGATGAAAAAAGCCTCTAAGGGTGGGCTTTTTAAGATGATGCGGGGGATGCAGGGGAAATTGCCGCCGGGGGTTTTGCCTTGGTAGGTTCGTTAAAGGCCAACAATTACTTGGGGCTGTTGACAATTCATTGTGTCATTCTGAGCAAAGCGAAGAATCTTCAGCGTTTTTGTAGAAAGATCCTTCGCTGCGCTCAGGATGACAAATCAATTATTAATCAATGCATTACATCTTAATTGTCAACAGTCCTTTATTAGTCTGGTTCCCCCATCAAGGAAACATTGCTTTGACAAACCCTAAAATTTTCACGTATAATTCCCAGCCTTTAAATGATCCTTTATACAGGAAAAAAACAGAATATGGTCGTCATACGTTTAGCTCGGGGCGGTGCGAAAAAACGCCCGTTTTATCATATTGTTGCAGCGGACAAGCGTCGTGCCTTGAGTGGCCGGTACATCGAGCGTTTAGGGTACTTTAACCCCATCGCGCAAGGCAAAGAAGTGCCCTTGCATATGAATTTTGAGCGTGTACAGCATTGGTTGGCCAAAGGCGCCTTGCCGTCTGACCGCATGCAGCAGCTGATTAAGGACTATGTCAAACTGCAAGCCGCTACCCCCGCAACAGACCAAGCTTAGGTTTTCATGGGCAGGACCTACCGTGGTTACATTATCACTGGTAAAGTCGGTGCGACTTACGGGATAAAGGGCTGGCTGAAGGTCTATTCCTATACAGAAGAAGCGGCCCAAATTCTGCAGTACAAACCTTGGTATTTAGCAGAAGGCCCAAATTGGCAAGCTTTTGAACTTGAGGATGGCAGACAGCATGGCAAAGCCATCGTCGTCAAGTTTCCCGGCATTGAAACGCCGGAGGAGGCCCGGAAATTAACGGGCAGAGCGATTGCCATTCAGCGCGAGCAATTGCCAGTCTTGCCTGAAAACGAATATTACTGGGCTGATTTAGAAGGTTTAACGGTGCTTGACCAGAACGGGCAGATCTTGGGGCAAATTGCTTACCTGATTGCAACAGGCTCTAACGACGTTTTAGTCATCCGAGATCAAGCCGGAAAAGAGCGGGCTATCCCCTACCTTCCCGGAACCGTGATTAAGAAAATTGACCTCAAAGAACAGCGCATGGTTGTCGATTGGGATTTTATTTAACATGTGGTTTGGTATAATCGCCCTCTTTCCAGAAATCTTAAACGCACTGGAATATGGGGTCACGGGAAGAGGCCTAAAAAACGGCCTAGTAAGCTTAAGCACTTGGAATCCCAGAGATTTTACGCAGGATAAACATCGAACCGTAGACGACAAACCCTATGGCGGGGGGCCCGGAATGGTGATGATGGCGCAGCCTTTAGCGGACGCCATTCAGGCAGCAAGAAAAGCTGCCCCTCAAAAACCAACCGTGGTATATTTGTCGCCGCAAGGAAGGCGCTTTGACCAAAAAGCCGCTGAAGGCTTTCTGGAAAAAAAAGCCCTCATTTTGATTGCGGGCCGTTATGAAGGTGTTGATGAAAGGCTCCTCCGCTCGGAAGTGGATGAAGAATGGTCCATCGGAGATTATATTTTATCCGGTGGCGAGTTGGCCGCCCTGGTCATGGTTGATGCGGTCAGCCGCTTGGTCCCAGGGGTTGTTAAGGAAGAGGACTCGGTCACACAGGACTCTTTAAGCTCCGGCTTACTGAAGTATCCGCAATATACTAGACCAGAGCTGTACCAGAATAAGAAAGTGCCTGACGTTCTATTGAGCGGGCATCACCAGGACATTGAAACCTGGCGCTTAAAGCAAGCTTTAGGCCAGACCTGGTTAAAACGGCCAGATTTATTAGAAAAAAAGAAGCTGACTTCGAAGCAGCAAAAGTTGTTACAAGAATTTATAGATGAAGAAGAGTGATCCAACGAATTTTAACAGGAGCTGTGCCATGCGTAATAAAGTAATTAAAATGCTTGAGAATGAATTCATGCAACCCGGCGAAAACCAAGCCGCCAAGGTCATGCCGGAATTCTCAGCCGGCGACACCGTTATCGTTCACATTAAAGTGAAGGAAGGTGAAAGGGCCCGTGTACAGGCCTTCGAAGGCGTTGTCATTGCCAAACGTAACCGCGGCTATAATTCTGCTTTTACTGTGCGTAAAATTTCTCACGGCGTGGGCGTTGAGCGTGTTTTCCAAACCTACAGTCCCATCATTGAAAGCGTTGAAGTCAAACGCCGTGGCGATGTGCGGCGCGCCAAGCTCTACTACATGCGTGAGTTGAGTGGTAAAGCAGCGCGTATTCGCGAAAAGCTACCTTTAAAGGGAACAGCGGCCGCTGAAAGCGACGCCTCTTCTGCAGCGCCAGCTGATGATGCGGGCCAGAACACAGAAGAATAAAAGAAAGAGTAGGCAATTTTTTTGGTGGATTATGTCAAAGAGCGCCTAATCCACCAAACAATAGTAAATCCCTCGCCCTCATTTTACCGGCCTGGCCAATTTTTAATGTAAACATCCTGCTGCGGATAGGGAATAGCAATTTGATTTTTCGTGAAGGCTTCATAGATCGCGATGTTTAGGTCACTCTCAATCCCCCCCTTTTTATTAATATCGCTAATCAGACACCACAACTCGAACACGATTTGGCTCTCCTCAAATTTCTTTAAAAATACAGCGGGCTTTTTGCCCGTCTCTTGTATCACTTCTGGATGAGATTCCGCGGTTTTTAATAGGATTTCCTTGACCTTCACCACATCACTCCCATATGCCACGCCAACCGTGCAAAAGATACTCCAGGTCTTATCGTGGAAAACAAAATTTGTCACGCTTTTGGAGATGAGCTCTGAATTTGGAATGAAGATGTCCGCATGGCGGGGAGTGTAAATATGGGTGGCCCTTAAACGAATACGCTTCACAATTCCCTCAATATCTCCCACCTGAATGCGGTCTCCGGGGCGGATATTATCGTCTAGCAATAAAATCAATCCGGAGATAAAGTTATTCACGATATGCTGTAAGCCGAAACCGATACCCACGGACAAGGCGCCTGCGATAATGGCAAGGCCGGTAAAATTCACTCCGGCAATGACTAAGGAAATGACTAGAAAAACAGCAAAACCCACATAGCCGACAATCGACGCCGTGACAACTTGCGCGCCCTCCTCAACATAATGGGGGCTATGGTGGCTAATATAAACTTGGACCAGCCGATTGCCCAGCATCAACACAACAAAGATCACGGCCGCGAAAAGAATGCGGCTTGGCACCAAGTAAATACCGAAGATGCGAAAACCGTCCATGATAGCGTGCATCAATTGCGTATAATAATAGGCAGAAAGCACCCAACAATTTAATAAAACGCCAAGCAAAGCACCCCACATCACCACCCATAAAACAAATTTCAAAAAAGATAGCTCAGGAATCGAGCGATGCATGCGGACGCCAAGATGGTAGCGAAAACCGGGGTGCTGCTCCAAGCGTTCAATTTGCTGTCGAATGAGAAAATGTAAGCAGAAGGCCAAACAAACCAGTAAGAAAGTCAGGATAATATTCTTGACGAGAAAGATGGAAAAATAGTGATACCCTAGCCATTCTGAAAACAGCACCGTCAAAAGAATAGCGATGATCGCAAGGTTCAAAGGACTATGTAGATATCTGTTCCATTTTTTGAGCTTGGGAAACCTGAGGGTGAGCAAAATAATACTGGTTGCAGCAATACTCAAAAGTGAAAGATAAAGTGACATGCCCAATTCAAGAAGACTGATTGGCAAATTCTGACCGTAGACCCAAGCGCTGCAGACGTAATACAGTAAAACCAGGGTCAATAAAAAAACCAAGCGAAAATCGAGTTTCGCGGGAATAGGCTCGGGCAGAGAGACCATGGCTTTGGCACCTAAGGGAGGATGAAAAATGGCCTGAAGCCAAGCCAATAAAAAAAAGTAAATAAAGATATAACTACTGAGTTGGCCTAGAAAAGTATAGAAAGTGGGCCAGCTATACAAAATGAAAAATACCGACATGGACAAAGAAAGAGACAGCCAATAGGAATAACGCGCGAACGAAGCCATTACTGTATATGTGAGAGAAAGTCTCTTGGTTTGGACTAATTTATTAGCGCTATAAGCAGAAAAACAACGGCCTAAAATGAAACCAGCAACCAGGAAAAAACCCAGGAGGCCCACAGTAACCTTAGTAAAATAAGGAAAACCTATTTTTTGCAGCAAAAGAGAAGTATCCGCCGCTTTAAAAAGTTCACTCCATTGCGGAAGATGGCGAAGATTGTCGACCAAGGTCATGCCTTTTGAGAATACTTCGGTTGCAACAACACGCTCGTTGAGTTTATCGACTTCCGACAATACCTCTTCAGAACGAATCAAAAACAAACGGCATTCCGCACGCAAATTACTGAGCCCAATTTCACGGCCACTCAAGGAAACAGCCGGTGCTGCTTGGGGTTGGTTCGGATTCACTGCCGCGCCTTGGGGTTGGGGTTGAGCTAGGGCCAGATTAATTCGGTCGAGTTCAGCTTGGTTGGAGTGGATACATTCCCGGGCGTTCTTTTGCAGGTCCGTTAACACCGCCAAGGTCGTGTGTATTCTTTGTGGCGTCCAATTTTTTTGGCTGAGTTTTGCTTCAATTAAATCGAGGCTTTTGTTCCATTGGTTGGGTTGGAAGGGGGAGAGAGGCCCAGGGGAAGAGGGGACAACTTCCGCATGCGCTTGAAAGAAGCAAAAGGACAGAAAGAGAAAGCCCAGCGCGAAGAATTTCAATAAAATTCTTTTTTTCATATACGCTTATTCCTTTACCACAAATGAAATTTAAACAAACTGATCATAATCTCCACCAAAATCAAGATAATAATAATACTCTCGAGGAGATTAGAATGGCTCTGCTGCACTTGAATATTCAAAATGTGCAGCAATTCTTGCAATACATCTAATTTTTGATTGAGGGCCATGACCCGGCTCGGTACATCCAGAAACTTCTTGACGGATACAAAAATCGGCTCCAAATTCGGGTTGCGCCAAAAAAATTCGGGCGCATCCAGGTATTCACTATTCAAGTTGATCGAAGAGCGGACGAGAAAGATTTCTCCGATGCGCTTGAAGATCGCGCTGCGCGACAAGGAAATGATGCCATGTGAGGCGATTTCTTGGGGAAGATAGCTATTCTTGCGAATGGCGGTTTGAATGGCTTCTTCAAAGGTTTCGAGTTTTGTCGACTGGGCCAAGGCATAGGAAATCGCTAATTTAACCAGTGGGTTTTCAGTATCTAAGGTAATGACATCCATCCTCAGCCTTTCATCGGCATCAATCGAGGTTTCTTCGCCTAAGGTATAGCAAAAGAAATCGCTTTCAATTTTCTCTAAGGGCGAATAACTAAGCTCTTGAATTTGCTCTGAAATTTTTTGCTCTTGGTGCTTGGTCAAGCCCCAACTCACAAAGCTGCCGTGAATGAAAAAAAACAATTCAACTGGCCTGCGAGTGTGTGAAACCTGAACTAGATCGCGAGACATGCGTACACTATACCCTCTTTTTTTAAAAAAGTGGGCGATTCCAGTCAGGTTATAACTGCCAGCTGTGCAGTAGGACACACAACGAGAGAAAGATTTGGGTAAATGGACCACGGGTGTTTCCCTTCCTGAGGCCAGAGTGCTCTTTACAGTCTAATCGAGGGGAGGGAGGGAGGCAACTGGGAGGCAGACAAGTGGTAGGAGGTATTAATTTTACCTCCCACCCCCAACCCCTCCCTCCACAAAAAACGTGGAGGGAGGGGAGATTATCTTTTCCGTCGAAAAAAAACCTTTAACAAAGCACCACAATCCTCGGCCAAAAGCCCGCCCGCACAGGTCATCCGGTGATTAGCTGGCACTTCCAACCCCCGGCAAACACTTTGAATCGCTCCTGCCTTTGGATCATAAGCCCCAAACACCAAACGACTGATTCTCGCCTGGACCAAAGCCCCAACACACATTAAACAAGGCTCCAAAGTTACATATAAGGTCGTATTCAGCAGTCGGTAATTATTCAAGGCCTTCCCGCCACTCCGCAGCGCAATCGTTTCAGCATGCGCAGTGGGGTCGTTTGTTGCAATCGGGCAATTCCAACCTTCTGCGAGCAGTTCATCATTCAGCGTCAACACAGCGCCCACCGGCACCTCACCCAAAAGCTCTGCTTTTTTAGCTAGTGCCAGCGCCTTTTGCATCCAGAAATAATCACGTTCAGAAAACACCGTTATTCCCACTCAATCGTTGCCGGCGGTTTACCCGTCACATCATAAACCACGCGGGAAATGCCGGGCACTTCGTTAATAATGCGGTTTGAAACCTGCGCGAGAAATACATGCGGTAACTCAGCCCAATGGGCTGTCATAAAATCCGTGGTTTCCACCACGCGCAGGGCGATCACGTCATCATAATGTCTGCGGTCCCCAATCACGCCTACTGATTTCACGGCCAAAAAAACAGCAAAGGCTTGGCTCACTTGCTGATAGAGTTTCGCCTGATAAAGTTCGTCGATTAAAATTGCGTCCGCGCGACGCAATTTATCTAGGTATTCTTTTTTCACCTCACCCAATATCCGCACAGCCAAACCTGGTCCTGGGAAAGGATGACGATAGACCAACTCCTCCGGCAAGCCCAATTCGAGACCCAGCTTTCTCACCTCGTCTTTAAAAAGTTCTCGCAAGGGTTCCAATAATTTAAGCCGCATGGTTTTTGGCAACCCGCCCACATTGTGATGAGACTTAATGACCTGGGCTTTTCCGGTTTGCGTGCCGGCCGATTCAATAACATCGGAATAGATCGTTCCCTGGGCCAACCAATGGGCACCTTTAATTTTCAAGGCCTCTTCTTCAAAAATTTGAATAAAGAGCATGCCGATGATTTTTCTCTTTTGCTCTGGGTTGGTCACGCCCTTTAAGGCCACCAAGAAGCGTTTTTCCGCGGGCACCGTGATTAAGTGAATGCCTAAATGTTTAGCGAACAAAGCCTTCACTTGCTCGGCTTCTTCTAAGCGCAACAAACCCGTGTCTACAAAAATACAGGTCAGTTGATTGCCGATGGCACGATGCAGCAAGGCAGCTAAAACGGAAGAGTCGACCCCTCCGGAAAGGGCCAAAATAACCTGATCATTTTTAACTTTTTCGCGTATATCCCCGATCAGCTCTTCAATAATGTGAGAAGGGGTCCAATTGGGCCGACAGGCGCAAAGGTCCAGAACAAAACGCTCTAAAATTTTCTGTCCTTGTGGGGTATGCGTCACTTCTGGATGAAATTGCAGTCCATAAAAATGCCGCTGATCATCTCCCATGGCCACCACAGGGCAGTCTTTGGTCGAAGCTAGCGCGGTAAAGCCCGCAGGTAACTGCGAGACATGATCGCCATGACTCATCCAAACATCGAGGACCGGTTTTTTGGCTTCGGAGCGGTCCCGGATGCCCTTGAATAACAAACCGGGCGAAACCACGTTCACCGCAGCATAGCCAAATTCACGTTTCTTCCCCGAAAAAACGACGCCGCCCAACTGTTGCGCCATCGTCTGCATGCCGTAACAGATACCGAGCACAGGACAGCCCAGCTTAAAAACCGCCTCAGGCGTGCGTGGGCCTTGTTCATCCAGCACGGTTTCAGGCCCGCCGGATAAAATAATTCCCTTAGGTGCAAACTGTTGCAGCCAATCGTCTGAAACAGAATAGGGATGAATTTCACAGTAAACCCCAATTTCTCGAATGCGGCGAGCGATCAGTTGGGTGTATTGAGAACCAAAATCAAGAATTAAAATACGTTGTGCGTGAAGATCTGTCATTATTTTTGGCCACTATGGTAGTTCGGCGCTTCTTTGGTAATTTGTACATCATGCACATGGCTTTCACGGACACCGGAGGCAGTGATACGAACAAATTCCGCCTTTTCTTGGAGCGCTTTGATATCCGCAGAACCCGTATAGCCCATGCCTGAGCGAAGTCCGCCAATGAGTTGGTTAATGATATGAAGCAATTTTCCTTTATAAGGTACGCGGCCCTCAATGCCTTCTGGCACAAATTTCTCAAGAGCGGTGGTATTATCCTGAAAATAACGCTCACTTGAACCCTGACGTTCTGCCATTGCGCCCAATGAACCCATCCCACGATAAGCTTTATAGGAACGGCCTTGATAAAGTTCGACCTCGCCAGGCGCTTCCTCGGTCCCAGCAAATAAACCACCCACCATGACAACATCGGCACCCGCCGCAATAGCCTTGCAAATATCACCTGAATAACGAATACCGCCGTCTGCGATCACATGGACCCCGGTACGCTTCAAGGCTTCCTTCACATTAGCGATGGCCGTAATTTGCGGCACCCCCACACCGGTCACAATGCGTGTGGTACAAATGGAGCCGGGACCTATGCCCACTTTGACAGCATCCGCACCCGCATTCGCCAAAGCCTTTGCCGCTGCCGCCGTTGCAATATTACCGGCCACGACTGCTAATTGGGGATGCTGTTTCTTCAACCAGCGGACGGTCTCAATCACTGACTTGGAATGACCATGCGCCGTATCCACCACCAGAAGATCAACGCCTGCGGCTATTAAAGCTTCGGCACGGGCTTCCACATCCGGCCCTGTACCAACCGCCGCGCCCACGCGCAGCTGTCCTGCTTCATCTTTGCAGGCAAAAGGTTTTTCCTGCTCTTTAAGAATATCTTTGACAGTGATCATGCCTCTTAATTGAAAGCGATCATTTACAACCAGCACTTTTTCAATACGGTGCTTGCGAAGCAGCTCGATCACCTCAGCCCGGGATGCCGGCTCTTTGACAGTCACCAAGCGTTCTTGCGGGGTCATGACCTTGGAAAGAGGTTGGTCTAAGTTGGTTTCAAAACGCAGATCACGGCCTGTGACAATCCCGACCAGTTTTTCCTGGTCATCGACGACCGGAAAGGCGTGAAAGTTGTGCGTTTGCCCCAGTTCAATCAATTGGCGAATCAGCATTTGGGGGGGGACTGTCAGCGGATCTTTCACCACCCCGCTTTCAAATTTTTTAACCTGCCGGACTTCCGCGGCCTGCCGTTCAATCGGCATGTTGCGGTGAATCATGCCCATGCCCCCTTCTTGGGCCAAGGCAATCGCAAGACGGGATTCAGTGACTGTATCCATCGCAGCTGCAACAAGTGGAATGTTAAGGGAAATTTTATTGGTCAGCTGGGTCTTTAACTTGACATCTTTCGGCAAGACAACAGATTCCGCGGGCAGGAGCAAAACATCATCAAAAGTTAACGCATCTTGAACAACTTGCATAATCACCTCGTCATTCTTCACGATTAGTGACCGCTCATTGTACCGAGATTGTGCGGTGAACTCTATCAATTTTTTTGAAGTTTTCTTCCATGCGGCTCGACAGGAGTATCGTCAGAGAGTGCTTCCACCATAAAACCGTTCTTTTTCTTCACGGGGTGGAAAAAACCCGGAGACCCGGGGCCTGCCAGCTTTGCCGCACGCTTCTGGTTTAGCCCCTCTGCAGCTTCCTTCAAGACTTCCTCTCCAAAATTAACCACCTTCTTGCCCAGCACAAAATCGGGAAGATAGCTGTCAATTTCTTTGATGCTTTCTAAGAGGTCCCCTTCTTTTTGGGTCAAGATTGCGTAGTCCTCGTGCTTCAGCCTATCCAAAATTTCTTGCGCACGATACTCGGGATGATTTAAATATTCCGCCTGGAAAGCTTGCACTGCAGCCAGCCGTTTGGCTAAACGCTTTTGGCGGGCCGCCTTGCGGAACCAATAGCTATTTGATCGATCTTGCTCTTTCTGAAGCTCACACAAGGCCTGTTCAATCAGGGAAAGTCTATCGCCAGGCTTGGAAGTCACTAGCCGCAAGATTTGCATTAACTTTCCGGTTCGCCCTTCCTCTAATAAATCCTTCTCTTGCGGCTCCATTTGCTGAAACGCCGTGTCATAATCTCTTTTCCGGTCGTTCTCCAATTTTGACTTTAACTTTTCCAAAGCCGCAATTTTTTTTTCTTTGGTGTCTGTAAATAAAATCCAGTTTGTTGCGATTTCAGTCCGAAGCTCACTGATTCGTTTATCCATTTGCAAATCAATTACCCTTCGGCGATATATCATGAGCGACAACCGCTGTGTACGTTGGCTGCTCTCTTCTTCTTTCCTTTCATCCTCCAAACGTTTTCTCAAAATTTCTACGTCTTGAGTCAAATATTTTTCTTTAACTGGATGTTCAACCTTGGACTCAGTAAATTCACTCAGTCTCATTTCGGCTTGCGCTAGACAGGCTTCAGTGTAAGGAGGTCGTTCATTGGGCCCAAAGGTATAACCCAAGGCCTCGGCCCATTTATCAAGATCTCCGGCAAAATTGGCCAGGGACAAATTATAATCATCATATTTTTTGGCCTTGCGTCTGTGTCCCGTCAGGTAATAGAGTAACTGCAGTTGATGTGGTTTTAAGCGTTCACCGCTGCCGTTTTCTCCGATTACCCGCTCCAAAGTAATCTGATTTTCACTCAAATGAGCGAAAGGTTTTAAGGGCAACTCTAATCCACGAAAAAACGGTTTTCCGGTCTTTTTTGAAATAAAGCGAGTCACGTAATAAAGCTTTTCTCCTGACAGGACATAGGCATCTTTGTCCTTTCCAAGCAGTGCATCAAGCTCTTCTGGATTTTTCTTAGGCGGCGTGTTCATTACAAAAAAGCCGCAGCCCTGTCGTCCCTGTCCTAAGGTTGGCAGCAAGCCGTGTTTAAAATATAAATCGCTATTGCGCTTGCTCGCATACAAATACCATTCTTTGATCACTAAATTAAATTGACGCAAGGCGATTAATAGCTGTTCTTTCACTAAACGATTGCCATAGGAAAAACTTTGCGGCAGAGAGCTTAGCAAGTCCATCACTAAAGGACGTGCTTTAATAACCAACTTGAATTGCTCTTTCCAGTTCTTGCTCCCTTTTGAGAAGGCTTCAAGTTGTCCCAAAATGGCATTAAGCAAGTTTATGGTTTCTTGATATTGCTCTATGGAGTCCGAAACATTGGGATCGGTCAAATCCTGCATAATTTGAAGTAGAGCGATGTAAGCTTTTTGCATGCGGCCACGTTGAGGTTCCACTGGAGCGAGATTTAAGCTTGCTTCATCTTCTTCCACAGGCACTTTTTCTTCTTCCCGTTCCTCCTTTTCTTCCAGCTCCTCATTTTCTTCATACTCTCCGTATTCTACATCTTCATCTTCATCCTCATCATCATCTTCTTCATCATCCATCTCATTTTGAAAGGAATGTTCAACAGGGGGCAAACTAAGAAATTCCCGCCAGGCAGAGTTGTTCTCTCGATAAGACTTGCTAAAAGAATTATTTTCAAACTGTGCTTGTGCCATTTCAACAGGCGCAAACTTTAGCACTAAGGCTTTTATTTTCTCAAAAGTGGGCAAGCGGCTTAAAATGGTGTCCACCTCGAGGATGTGCACGTAGTTCATGAAATCTTGAAAAAGACGATTAAACTCAGCAAGACTCGTCTTAATTTTAGTGCTGTCCCCCCATACCGATTTCGTCTTGCCAAGAAAGTTACTCTGCCCAATTACATTAAAGAAGCTTTCATTGAGATCATGAACCGGGACGAGCACCCGTTGAAAGTTAATTAATAGATTCAATATAGCCTGGTAGAAATAAAGACGGTCGCGCTGTTCTTCGTTCATATTAATATAGCGGCCCTCCTCGTCCATGTTTTTGGAATCGAGAAACACTGCCTCATAAACCTCAGGATCAAGGTAATCTTCGAGTAATTTTCGCAGCTCAGCCTCGAGCTTAGCGGCAGAATCTTGAAAATTTCCATAGGTTTTTAACAACTGAAGAGTTGGGTCCGATATTTCTGCTTCCTTGGCGTTCGCAACCGGGAGTTTGGAGTTGGATCTCATTGCGTTTTCAGTCTCTTTTTTGTTTTGTGAATAAAGTTTATAATTTTGATGCTTTTAGATCATGATTAATATACTAGAAGCAAACTAAGAAAACCTAAAAATAAAAATATTCGCTAGTATTTGATTTTTATAATATTTTTTTAAAGGACCTGCCATGCTGGACCCGCCGCAAACAACCCGCTCTTTGGGAGCTCAGGAAAATATTTACACAGTCACCCAACTCAACCGAAAGGCCCGCCAAATTTTAGAGGGCAGTTTTGCTTCTGTCTGGGTCGAGGGGGAGCTCTCCAACTTCAAAGCCCACAGTTCCGGTCATTGGTATTTTTCCTTGAAAGATGCACAAGCCCAAATCAGCTGCGCGATGTTTCGCGGACAAAATCGCAGGATACAATTTCAACCCAAGGACGGTCTACATGTCAAAATACATGGTCAAGTCAGTTTATATGAAGGACGGGGCAATTATCAGCTTATTGCCGATACCATGGAAGAAGCCGGCCTCGGGCAGTTACAAAAAAAATTTGAAGCTTTAAAAAAGCGTCTGGCTGAAGCTGGGCTCTTTGATTCAGCCCATAAAAAACCGCTGCCCTTGATTCCTCAATGCATCGGCGTCATTACTTCGCCGACAGGGGCCGCAATTCGCGATATTTTAAGTGTCTTAAAGCGTCGCTTTCCCGGCCTTCCTGTGATCATTTACCCCACTCTGGTCCAAGGAAGCACCGCGGCGCCCTGTATTGTTAAAGCCATTCAAACCGCCAATCGGCGTAAAGACTGTGACGTTTTAATTTTGTCTCGGGGCGGCGGCACACTGGAAGACTTATGGGCTTTTAACGAAGAAGTGGTAGCAGAGGCTATTTATCAAAGCGAATTGCCAATCATGAGCGGCATTGGTCATGAAATTGATTTTACCATCGCGGATTTTGTAGCGGACCAAAGGGCGCCCACGCCTTCTGCAGCAGCAGAACAGGTCGCGCCGGACCGTAGAGAATTATGGCTGACGCTGCAGCAAAATAAGAGACATTTGATAAAGCAAACGCAAGCCGTGCTAGGACCTTTAAAACAACAGCTGGACTGGTCCCAAAAACGCTTGCAGCAACAGCATCCGAAGCGAAAATTAGCTGAGCAGGCCCAGTTGTTGGATATTTATGAAGTTAGTTTAATACGCTTGCAAACCCAGGCTTTACAGCAACGCTCTGCCCTCTTAAAAACTTGTTCTGCAAAACTGCTTGGACTCACACCGGCCCATCTCATTCGTCAGCATTTACAGCAGCTTAGGCTGCAAGAAACGCAGTTCAAGAATAAAATTGCGATGGTCATTCATGAAAAACAATTACAACTGAGCAAAGCAGCTGGCACCTTAGATGCTTTGAGTCCCTTGGATACCTTAAAGCGTGGGTATGCGATTACGATGCGGCAAAAGGATGGGAAGATTGTGCGGTCGGCAGAGGAAGTGCGGAAGGGGGACAAGATCAATGTGCGATTGGCAAAAGGAACTCTGGACTGTTTGGTCGAATAAACCTCTCCCTTCACTAAGTCCTGTCCCTGACCCTTTCCTTTACTTAGCAGGTTTACGTTTTCTTTTCGTTTTAACCAACCGCTTCGCTTTCCCCTGAAGCACCTTGGAAAGTTTTGCGCCAAATTCCTTTTCAAAGCGGGACAGCGCACGACCTAGAAGCTTTTGCTTGGCGATGACTTTTTGTTTGACCTGTTTTTCCACTTCCCCCGCTGCCTTGAGGTAGGCTTTGGCTTGGGCCATAATCTGTTTGCTCTTCATCTTTTTCAGATTAGCTGCCGCTTTCCTTTCATAAGCCCGGCCGAGGGCCGTCATCTTATGAAACATTTTCTTAAGCTGCCGAGCAGCGGCTTTTTCCTTGCGCCGCAGGACCGTGATTTTCTTTTTTAAACGACTAATTAAGATTTGATAGTTTTGGGGCATGTTTGCTCTCCTTAGCAATTTTTATCCTTGGTCGGATTAGGTCGGGGCCCTGTCACCCTGTATTTTTTTTCGTGCTCGCAAGCTCCGCGCGTAAAAAAATACGGGGTGCCACCCCATGTTCTATATTTTCTTGTCCCGCGGACCTGCCGCGGGACAAGGTCACGAAAACAAGGCTAGGCGGCGTTTGCCTCTTCCTGAAGAAAACGTTCAGAGGAGGAAGAATCTGAAAGGAAGGTGGCATCCAGCAGGGCCATTAAATCTTGCAGTTTCCGGGAGTTATTGTCTTTCTCAGAGCGAAGCGCGTGATTATCTTGTCTTAATTGCTTCATTTCGTTGCGCAGCTTTTCCATTTCGGTCAAGAGATTCATGGTTTTTTCTTCTAGTTTTTGCAAAAGAGTTTCCGTCATACCTTTTTTCCTTATCTATGATGAATGTTTAGATCATCTTAATCAATATTTTAGAAAATTCAAATTATATTCTTAGGTCTTGGGATAAAAGCGATTGCCGCATCCGAGTCATCCAGATGAAACAAGCGTTCACCATAGGTTGGTTCTGCTTCCACAAAGCGATAATCTGGCAATAATTGTTGGAGCAAAGCACAGTAACGTTTGCGGCTAATAAAAATGACATTTTTGGGTTTTTCAGCCAAAAGCGGCCAAGCGCGCAAAAGTGAGGCCAAGGTTTGCTGCTCGCGCTCTCCCTCGACACCCAGAAAGGGGACTTGTGGCGGTAAATGTAAATAAAAACTGATTTTGCTTTCTGGATCCAATAAGACAAACTGCCAGGCCTGCTCTGTTTTGGTTTCAGACAGGACCGTCTGTAGTTGCTCGGCGAAATAGCGATGACCGCCGTTGGCATAAAACCAAGGCTGCAAAATTCCGAAAAAAGCGAAGAAGACTAAAAAAAAGAAAGCGACCAGTCGGCCAGACCATTTTTTTCTTTGGTTTTCAGCATAGAGCCAATCCGCTGTCAGCAAAATGCCAAAGGGGAGCATAGGCAACACATAGTAGCTGCGACGTGAGCCACTGGCGGTGAAAAAAACAAAGAGCACCAGCAAGGCCCAGGCGATCCATTTTGAATTCCAGCTCAAGTCCTTCCAGCGTTTTTTTAGACTGAGCAAAGCGGGCACAAAGAAGAGGGTCCAGGGTAAAAGGTAGATGGGCAAAAAGAGGAAGTAAGTATAGATCGGATCTTTATGATCAAAAGGCTGGAAGTAACGCAAGAAGTTTTCACGATAAACAAGATAGAGCCCATTTTGACCATAATTGCCTCCATCCCAATAAGCAGAGATCCAGAAGGGCAGCATATAAACGAGGGCGGCTGGAATGAGCGCAAACAAAATGCGCCAATTGAGATGTTTTTTCCAGCGGTTTTGGTACAAGAGATCAGGCAAAATAACCAGGAGCGGAACAACGGCGCCGACCAGCCCTTTACAAAGCGAGGTTACAGCGAGGACCAAATAGAAAACAGCATAATTAAACCCATTTATTTCATCCCGCTTTTCGAAATACCAATAGACCGCAAAAAGGGAGCCTGCCAAATTAAGTAGGTCTGCACTGCTCACCCGTGACCAGAAAATAAAGTAAAAAGTGGTTAAAAGTAGCCAGCCACAGAGTAGACCGAAGGTTTTATCCT
Organism: uncultured Coxiellaceae bacterium; assembly: GCA_964449835.1. Lineage (GTDB taxonomy): Bacteria > Pseudomonadota > Gammaproteobacteria > DSM-16500 > DSM-16500 > JABDGC01. The sequence goes on from CAYVBZ010000002.1 coordinate 79,020, forward strand.
TGAGACGCAAGCCGAGTCTATAGACTGACCAAACCGCCAGTAGGACCGCCATTGCAGAAGGTAAACGTAAAACCCAGGTATTTAGAGAGCGAGTGATGTC
>CAYVBZ010000003.1:0-76218 GCA_964449835.1 uncultured Coxiellaceae bacterium
TTAAATTAGTAATCGCATTGGCGATATTCAAACCAGAACCATCAACTTGAATCGCTGCACCACTCGCTTCCGCGACAGCGCCTGTGCCCAAGGCTGTATTGTTTTGCACATCCAACACACCTGCACTTAAAGTGGTGCCGCCGGTGTAACTGTTGGTTCCTGACAAGGTTAAAGTACCATTGCTAGTCTTAGTCAAGCTCGTTACACCCGAGCCACTGCCATTAGCAATTGAACCGGTGATCGAGGCAGAACCTGCATTGCTAATCGTGAGTGCACGATTATTACTCGTGTTATCACCTGTGACAGAAGTCAAACTAATAGTACCCGCCGCAGTCAAAGTTGAATTCGCGCTGAGCACCAGAGGACCACCAAAGGTCAGAGTGCCGCTACCACTGGCTGTCACATTGCCGTCCAGGGTGTAGGTCGTCGTGCCAGTCGAACTCAGGTTTATGTTATTATTCAAAACCAAATTGGCACTAGGTGCCGACCCTGAGACCGTGTAAAGAATATTAGAAGACAAACTGCCCTTGGCCGTACTCAAGATTGTATTGGACAAGGTATTGGTATTATTATCACCTACATTCACTGTGTTCGAAGTTAAGCTCAGGCCGCTAATGCTGCCACCGCTGGTCGGCGTGAGCGTCACAGCATTTGCCGAAGCGCTAGTCAGATAGACAAGAATTGGCGTGCTGTCCACAATCACGCCATTGCCTTCTAAGAAATAATAGAACCCATTATTCGTGCTGGCCACCGCTGTCGCTTGTGAAGGATTGGTGTAACTTGTGGACGCACTCACATTCACGCCGCTCGCAGCCAAGGTAACTGTCGCCCCCAAAGTGCTTGACGTACCGGAAATCACACGCGGTGTTGCAGTATAAAAAGTCGTGAGATAAGGGAAAGATGATCCGCTGATAATCCCCCAGTTACTGCTGTTAAACGTCCACCCTGTGAAAGTGCTTTGCGTCATCATGTTCGTGGTATTCTCGCCCGTCGCACTGGCGTTGCCTGTACCGGTACTATTGCTAGTCGACCCATTACTGCCAATACCAGACGTGGAAACATTAAAGAAATTATTTGTGAAATTACAAGTGCTCGCGACATTGGTACAGAAACCCAATAAGCCGCCTGCATGGCCCGCGGCCGTGCCGCTCACACTGCCTGAAGAATAAGAAGTGTTAATTGTATTAGATGAGCCAAGACTCGTGGTTGTATTGGCATTATTAGCGATGCCGCCGACCAAAGCGCCGGCATAAGTAAATGAACTATTGGCTGCCGTCACATTTCCCGTGGCATAAGAATTTTGTAGTAAAGCATTGCCGTATAAAAAGCCGACCGCCCCGCCAACCATCACAAAGTTACCAGACGAGCCAGCATCGGTCGAACTCACAGACGCTGTGCTGAAACTTCCGCTAATCGTTGCAGTGACATGGGCGTTTCCATTCAGCACGCCTACAAGGCCGCCCACTCCCTCTTGAGTGGTCCCAGCTCCGCTCACCGTACCGGTCGTATAGACATTTGTTACATTGATCGTCGCGCCGCCATTATTGCCCCAAACTTCGCCCGCGAGAATACCGACCGCAAACGCAGTAGCACTTTTATTGCCAGCAACACTGGCATTGACGACACCCACATTCTCGATTAAAACATTAGTCGGGCTGCTGGCCGCAAGAGCAACTATACCAAACAAACCAACGTAGTCCGCGCTGCTATTGTTAATATAAAGATTTTCAATAACAAAGTTATTTCCGTTAAAAACACCCGAGAAAGGCATTGAAGTGCTTACAGCTACCGGATAAAAACCTGTATTCGCACTTGAACCGCCCCAGACATCGGCGATGTTCGTTTTCGCCGTGGAAAAATCAAGATTGGTATTCAGCGTATAACTCGCTGTGACATTGGCGTTCATGAGCTCCAATTCATGTAAGTTTGTGATCGTCGTATTATATTCAGAAACCAACATGGGAAAGGTTGCTCCTGGAATGTTGACCCAAGGCCCTGTCGGCACAGCCGTCTTCGGCAACTGATAAGTCGACGTATTAAAACTTCCTACGTTATAGGCTGAAAATTGAGTCCCCTGCATCATATTTGAAGTGCTACTCGGATAATTAGTGTTCAGCGTCGTTCCACTGCCCACCGGATTCAGCGTGCCTGTCACATCCGTATCATAAACAAGACAACCACCACTGCAAGCCGTGCTGGTACTACTGCCATTGTTCACACCAATGACTGCCCCAATATTCGAAGTCGCCGTGGTAACATTTGTGCCGTTATGTTGGATAAAGCCACTCGAATAGCTAAAGGCAAGGGTAACGCCGCTGGTATTATTTCCGACCAGCCCGCCCACGCCAAACGTGATAGAAGAAGCCGTCCCATTAACCGTACCGGTATTATAGGAGTTGGTAATAGTATTATAAGTTTGCCCCACAAGACCGCCCACATAGTCATTGCCAGTAACCGTTGCCCCATTATAAGAAGCAGCCATTGGAGAATTGAGAACGCCTGCAATGCCGCCGACAAAATTGCTGGTGCCCGTGACCGTACCATACACAGCAATATTGGTAATTAAAGCACCTGGACCACTGTTACCCTCGAGAGCGCCGACAAAAGAACTTCCTGTAATATTCACGTTATTAAATATAATATTTGCGGCTGTGAAATTGCCGCCACTGCCGACATTCCCGAACAACGCCACTTGACTACCGCTTGGCTGGTAAATGTAAAGATCATTGATTGCGATAGAAGCGCTGGTATTCCCGATTCTCAGTGAATTACTATCGAGGCTAGAAGTTGTGACAAAAGATCCAATGCTGCCGCTAATCGTACCCTGAAAAACCGCATTGCCATTTCCAATCGGCACAAACCCACTGCAACCTGTGCCCGAACAACCATTTGACCCCCAGTTAGCGGTCACCGCCGCGCTAATAATATTGCTGCTATTTGTAAGCCAATAACTCACACTGGTCATAGGACCTGTGGCAATCCCTTGCAAGCCAAAAATATCCGCAATTTGATAAGGGCTTGTCGTGGACCCAAAACGAGTAAACTGGCCCGCAAAAGCATTGTTAAAAGCCGTGCCAGTAGCAATTTGGAAATTACCGGTCACGCTAAAAGTTGGCAAGGATGCCGAACTCTGGAACCATTGTCCTTGCTGTAAAACAAAATTGTTTGCGAAGAGATTAAAGGCCATGGTCGTCGGTACACCACTCGTTCCGCTACCAATCGAAGCGGGGTTCGTTCCGCCAAAGGTTTGCGTTCCTGTGTTTTTCGCAGTCAAGCTGATCGAGCCCAAAGGACTCGCAGAAGTGCCTAAAGCCCCGTTAAAATAAATATTGCCGGTGCTGGCACTCAGTGTGAGGTTTTCCGACGTGGCGCCGCTGTTCGAAATCGTGCTGTTAAAAACAAGACTTGCGCCGCTTGAGGTGAAAACACCATTGCTCGTCAAGCTCACCACGCCGCTATACGTCTGCGCACCACTTGCCGTTGTCACCGCGCTGCCACTGTTATTCACCGTGACAGGCCCGCCAAAAGTCAAAGCACCAGCGCCACTGGCTGTTATCGCGGCATCGATTGTATAAGTGGTCGTGGCTGTCGTGCTGAGGCTAATGCCTGAATTCAGTATCAAGTTAACATTGGGCGAAGTCCCGACAGAATACTGGGCATTGCTGGTGGACAAATTTCCTTTAGCAGTGCCTAACAAAGTATTGGATAAAGTATTGGTGTTACTGTCTCCGACTGTCACTTGATTGGCAGTCAGGTTCAAACCTGTAATGCTGCCGCCCGAGGCTGGCGTCAGCGTAACAGCGGCGGCTGATGCAGAGCTAATATAGGCAATAATGGGGGCACTATCAGCAATCACGCCATTGCCTTCGAAGAAATAATAGAAATTATTCGCTGTGGACGTTGTGGTCGCCATGGAAAGATTGGTGTACGTTGATGGAGAAGAAACATTCACGCCGCTAACCGCAAGCGTCACCACGGTGTTCGCTGCCGTCGCGGTCCCAGAAATGGGACGCGGTGTTAAGGGATAAAAAATCGTAAGATAAGGATAGGAAGAACCATTTGACAGGATGCCCCAAGTCGAACCCGAAGCCGGCGCCGCTGCAATACTCCAGCTCGCATTCGAGAAGGTCGTGAGGAAGGCCAAACTTCCAGAGTTGTTGCCATTAAACGTCCCGCCCGTTAAACTCCCGCCGCTCCCAACTGTGCCGCTGCCTACTCCGCTCGACTGACCTGAAGTCGCTGTATCCCAAAAACTATTGGTGATAACGCCAGTTGTCCCGCCAACATTTTTACCGACGAAGCCACCCACACCCCCCGTGCCCGCCGTGCCGCTCACCCTGCCGATACTATATGACTTCGAGATTGCATTGGCGCCGGTGCTGCTCTGCACTGTACTCAGGTCACCGACAAGGCCCCCCAGATAATTGATGGAGCCCGCCCCTGTTACATTGCCCGTGCTGTATGAATTGGTGATCGAACCTGCGCCTGCACCCCAGAGTTCGCCCACGAGACCTCCGAGAACATTCGTGCCCGCAGTATTAGATGAGCTGATGGCAGCTGTGCTATATGAATTTTTGATCGCGCTATTATTATCCGCAGCAACTATTCCTCCAAGGAAGGCCGTCACATTGGTCGAACCGGCGTAGCTGACTGTTCCGCTGACAACCGCATTACTGATGCTGCTGTTCAAGATTTCTCCCGCAAGAATGCCTATCACGACACTTCCTACCCGAGTCGAGTCAACCGAAGCATTCAAAACACCGATATTCGAAATAGCCCCTGTGACAAAGCCAAACAAGGCCGCATATTGTTGGCTGGTATGAATATAAAGATTATTAATGACATACCCATTCCCGTTAAAATTACTGGAAAATTGCGTCCCTATGGTCCCCATCGGCACAAACCCCGCAGTGGTCCAAGCCGATCCCGACACCGGCGAACCATTGCTCGGGTTCGTAATGCTGGCATCAATATTCGTGCCCAACGCAAAATTATTTCCAGACCATAAACTGGTATTATTACTAATGGCCCCTAAACTATTTATTGTCGCGGCATCCGAAGCAGAACCCAATTCATTCACCAGCATGTAACTGATCGGTGTTGTACTGCCTATGTAAGGCGTTTCTGCGCTGCCAAAAACCGTTGGATCATAAAAAACAGAGACCGTGCCGCTGCCGCCTGAAAGCGACACTGCGCCTATGGGTGAACCACCGCAATTACTGTTGCCCAAACCGCAAACCTTGCCTTTGGTCCCAAGGCCCGTATAAACATTCCAAGAAGCAATATTGTCTGCAATCAGATTGACAGAGGCCCCGCCGGTATTCGAGATAATGCCAAACAAAACAATGTTTTTCGTGGCGCTCAGGGTCAAAGAGTTCGCGGAACTCCAGCTAAAGGAATCCACTACCGTAATATTGCCTGTCCCCGTTCCGTTCGAATCGGTGGTCGTCACCGTCACATTATTATTGCCCAAGGCCGTGATTAAATTGGCCGTGGATAAATAAGAATCTGAAATTGAACCCGAAGTCTGGCAAGTCGTCGCTGAGCTGGTGCAAGAAGTATCCACTGAGCTATCTGACCCAGTCATCCCCTGCGCTTGCGCATCTGCCAAAGTGCCGGCAATCCAAATGTTGACCGGGTCCAAAAGCCAAGTCCCGACCTGCCCATGGGGGGCCGCCGTCGTGACCCTGCCGCCCGCCACATCCAAATACCCCCCCGAGGTTTCCACCCACCCGCCGTTTCCACGGCCTGCCCCTTGCGCCTCTATGGAACCATGGAACTCGGTGGCCTGGTTCGACCAAACAACTACCAGGCCCCCGTTTCCATCCATCAGCGCATTAGCCAAAATGGAGGCACCAGGACTAACGGTCACAGTTTCTGCATTGCTCAGAGGACCTGCCCCGTGGGCGCTTCCGCCGATATTGACCGTACCTCCGCCTAAATCGCCATTCACGCTAATTTGAGCTGGCGCCTCCATATATATAGACCGCCCCAATACCACAACCTGGCCGCCTAGGCCGCCAAGGGTTGAGGCATCTATTAAGTTACCGAGATTGACTTGACCATTAACTGCAGATAAATAGACACTTGAAGCATAGATGGCGCCTTGAACATTCAAAACGCCGCTGCTTAAAGTAGAAAGAACCAAAGCACCCAGCGGGCTGCCCAATGCTCCGATGCTATTGAAAAGGACGGGGCCTGACTCTGTATTGAGGGCCAAGCTATGGCCTGCCCCACTCACTGCCCCCAACTCTAGACTACCATTCCCACTATATAAAACTGTATCTGCCGCTAAAACAACTGCACCAAAGACAAGCGCTTGATCGTTTGTGCTGATCCTCCCCGCTACCGTCGTCGTACTCGCCGTACTTGTCACACCATTTTCAAAGACAAGCTCCGACTGGCTGTTACCGCCTAAGAACACACCACCTAAGTTGTTGAAACTGACTGGGTTGACTAGGGAGGACCCACCACCGCTATCAATCAATAAACGATAGCCTTGGGGCGAGGTATCAAAGTTGTTCGCATGCAAGGTATTATTGAAAGCAACCGAGGAAGCCGTATTTTGCACGGCCACTGTATCTGCCGCAACTGGGCCACTGAAGCTGGTCAAGTTAGAATTCTCAATTGTAAGGTTGCCCGTACTTCTAAAGGAGCCGCCTGTAATCGCACCGCTGCTGCCCCCATTTAAAATCAAAGAGTTCGTCCCACCGTTCACGTCGCCAAAGCCAATGTTCGCGCCGCTTGCGCCATTCATCGTGGTATCAATGGTGGTCGTTGCCGTTAAGCCCATGTTTTCATTAGAGCTCACGAACGCACCCCCACTGGTATAATAGTTTCCGCCCAACGCTAAGGTTGGGGCCTCTCCCGTTCCCGTATAACTTTGTCCACCCGTGGTCGTCACCGACTTCAGCGCAATGCTGTTCCCGGCAATCGCCAACCCTGCTAAGGCCACGCCAGGGCCTACGTCCCCGTCAAGCTCCACGTTCCCCGTCAAAGTCAAAAAGGCAGGGGGCGTGGGGCCTGCTGCCGCGTCAACCGTACTCTCAAATTGAATCAGCCCTTGGCTTGAGGAAAGACTGGTGTCCGCCCCCACCGTCGCAGCCCCTGTATAGGTTTGGTTGGCAACCGTTGTGACTGTCTGTAAATTCGTCCCCGTCTTAGGGGTACCAGCATTCAGGTTAGAGGCCCCTGAGACCGCCAAGGAACTCAAGGCCTGCTTGCTGCCAAGAAAAGCACCCGGGTTGAAAATAACATTGCCAATAATTTCCAGGCCCTGCGCCCCAGCCACTTGTGCATCCACAAGACTATTAAAGGCCACCGTTTGGGCCGTTAAATCCACTGTTGATTTCGTTAAAGTGACAGGGCCATTATAGGTTTGCGTTCCTGAGGTCGTAATGTCCGCTCCCAAAAGCGTCGCCCCTTGCGAAGAGGTACTTAAACTCGCTAACGGTCTCGACCCACCGACTGTACCATTCAAAGCCAAAGTGCCGGGGCCATTGAAACTTAAGGAATAAGGGCCATCAATCGTGCCCGTAAAGGCCAGCGAAGACCCGCTCTCTAGGCCCACGTCCGTTGCTCCCGTTAAAGTCACAGCGCCGCTTAAGGCCGCTTGACTGCCACTCGTCGTTTCAATTGCGCCGCTGGTGCCGGGCGCGCCAGGGCCTTCAACCTGCATCGCATTGGCCAAGGAGACGTTATTCAATTGCAGCGTTGCATTCGCATTCACTTTCACAAGACCAACACCAAGACTAGAACCATCTGCGACAGTTAAAATACCTGAATTCAAATAAGTCCCACCGCCATAGCTATTGCCTAATCCTGAGACAATTAAAATGCCGCTGCCTGCATTAGTAATCGCAGTATCAGCCCCTGTGATCGAACCCGTAATAGCAGAACCTTGTCCGCTGCCACTGATTGTTAAATTAAATCCGCCGGACACATCTCCTTTGACGACCACATCGCCGTTCGTTGCAGTCAACGTTGTATTTTGTGCGAGTTGCGCGTTGCCATTCAAAGTGACTTGGCCTGCTGTCACAGCAGCTTGTCCGCTGCCCGCTTGAAATTGAATTTGTCCTTGGCCTTGGTTTGCAGTCAAGACCACACTCGAGCCTTGGCTTTGGCCATAAAGAATGGGTTGGGCATTTGAATTTAAGAGAATATTATGACTGGCTTGCAAAGTCAGAGAAGTCGGCGCAGTCCAAGTGACAGCATCAGCCACTGTAATATCACCAAGACCTGCAGCGCTGCTGTCGGTTGTAATGACAACATTACTGAAATTTAAAGCATTCTCTAAATTTGCCACATCAACCACAGAAGTATCTGCGGGAACAGGGCCCTCTTGGTTGCTAGCCCGAATCAAAATATTTTCAGGGTCTAAGAGCCAAGTGCCAGTCGAGCCATGCGGCGCAGTCAAATTAACTTGCATCCCCGCCACATCCAATAACTTACCGGAGGTTTCAATGAAACCGCCATTGCCGCCTTCAAGGCCCCCTTGTGCACTCAAGCTGCCATGCACTTGTGTATCGCCTTGAGACCAAATCGTAATAGAGCCGCCGTTGCCATTCACTAAAGCATCCGCCGAGAGACTGGCACCTGAGGCCACCATGACAGTTTGCGCACCGCTTCCCTCTTTACCAACAGAAATCGTTCCCCCGCCTTTAGCGCCATTTGCTTTGATCGACGCAGTTGACTGCAAATCAATGCTATTTGCTGCAATTAGCACCTCTCCGCCTTGACCTTGGGGATTATGCCGTGAGGAAGCCTTAATTTTACCCGCTACAGTCACAGCCCCACCCGGACTTTCTCCACCTAAAAGAATAACTTGGCCGCCTTGGGGCCCATCTGCCTGAATTTTACCCGAAGAGGTAATTTCAATGGTATTGCCCGCAACCTGGACTACCGCTCCTTCACCTTGTACAACAGCCGGGCCACTTGAAGTCGCTGGAGCAGAATTGGCTATAATTTTACCAGAAACCTGAACATCGCCTGTTCCGCCATCTAGCTCGATGGTTTTTCCGTTGTTCAAATTAAGACCGCCGTTCGGATCATTAGCAATGGCATTGGCCTCTACAACCCCACTCATATTAACCGCATGGGCCAAAACCCCTTGGGCCGCCTTGGCCGACATCAGTACCGTCCCGCCGTCCGCCTCAATAATCCCATTATTCGTGGCCCCATCTTGCAGCGGTTTCCCATTTTGGTCTACACCCGCCTTTTGCGTTGGATCTGAAATAGCAAAATTAATCAAATCGTTACCAGAGAAGCTCACCGTGAAAGTCTCGCCTGAAGCCAACACAACATGCCCCATTTGAGCATCGACCTCTCCATTATTCACAACACTATGGCCCATCATGATCACAAAACCATGATCTAAGGAAGCAATATGGCCGTCATTAATGACAGACCCATTATAGCCACCCGATTGATTAAATTGATAATTTCGATTCAAAAAGTTTTGGTCCGACATGTCCGAGGTTGAGGCCATAATCCCACCGACATTCACATAAGCATCGGGGCCAAAATAGATACCCGCTTGATTAATCAGAATAATTTGTCCCGTGGCCGATAAATGCCCCATAATTTCAGAAGCCCCTTGCCCGGGATTAATACGATTTAAAGCAATGCCGCCTTGAGGTTGTTGAAACTGAGTGGTTTCATTCTGCTTAATATTAAAACTCTGCCAATTCAAAATGGCTTGCTGACTACTTTGCTGCACGGTGGTGGTCGTCTGCGTTTGCTCAACCGTCACGGCCCCGGAGGCAACATTACCCAAAACAGGGTTCGCAAAAGCGCCGTCCGAAAAAAGGAACATCCCTAAAAATGCAAAAACAGCACCCCAGGGTCCACACTGTTTTGGGCACTGCTTTTTATCCGCTTGTCCTTCCATCCAGACCTCTTAAAGATTTGTTAAGAATCTCTTAACATTTCTTTAAGTGTAGCTTTTGCAAAAATAAAAATTGCCAAAATTCCCCTCCAACTGATTGAATTTTAAATTTTTTTCTCCGCAACTTGACAAGCTTCTTCCTCTCTTCAGCCTTAAGAGGAGAAAGTCAAAAAATTCAAGTTCTTGCTTCAAAAATGGCTTTTCTGGTTTCTCTTCGGGGCCCTCTCTTTTCACAAAATATATTCTTCTTTAAAACAAGGGCTTACTCCTTGAGAGGTAAAAATATTAAACCGCCTCTCCCAGGCCTCTCCTCCACCAAAAGCGTGGAGGAGAGGGGGAGGATTGGGGGGCTCCGGTTTTCTTAACGCGAATTCCTGATAAGGGATTCTGTCATGCCAGCATGCTTTTAGCTGGCATGACAGAATCCTTTACCCGGAATTCGCGTTCTTAGGTTAGTTTCATTATTTTCCTCTATCTGCATTCATTTTTCATTAAAGTTCAACAATATTCATTATTTTCAGCAAAACTACACCCTTCCTTCCTGCCCCTGTTTCCCTCTCCTCCAATCCACCAAAACATCACATAGCAAAACCCCCCAGCACCCGTTATAATAGGGCAGACAGAGGTCAGCTACGCATTATTACAAGGACTTACACCTCGAATGAAAAAGTGGCGGCAGGGGATTAGCATTGTCTTTTTGGGCATTTTGACTTGCATTGCCTTGAATGCCGTTGCGGTCACCCCTAACCCAATTCCTGCCGATCGTGCTGACTTTTCTCCTGCTGAAGTTGTGCCGCCCTCAGCCCAACCGGGGCCTGTGGGACAAACCTTCAAACCCCAGCAACTGGAAGCCACCCCTAACACCCAAGCGCTCCCCGTCCAACCGCAAGCCCAAAAGCCTGCGGGCGATCAATCGGGCGCCATCAAATTTAAATTAACGCGCGTGGTCTTGGAAGGAAATACCGTTTTTTCTTATACGCAGCTCTCTCCTCTTTTTATAAATAAGGTTAATACAGTTATTACTGTCACCGACCTTTTCCAAATCGTCGAAAACATCACCAACTTTTATCGTAATCACGGCTACATTTTATCTCGCGCCATTCTGCCGCCGCAGCATGTTGAAAATGGCATTGTCGTGATTCGCATCATCGAGGGCTTTATTCAAAACATCAATGTCATTGGCAATCCACGCGGCGCTAAAAATTTGATTAGTGCTTATGGACGCAACATTGCGGCGGACCGTCCCATCCGCGTGCAAACCATGGAATATTATTTGCTGCTCGCGAATGAAGTTCCGGGGACCACTTCGCGTGCTGTGTTAGCGCCGTCCAAAACGACCGTGGGCGCTTCTGACTTGAGCCTTGCAACTTACAACAAAATCATCACCGGTTATTTTTCTTACGACAACTACGGAACACGCTATGTCGGCCCACAAGAAGACACGCTGTCGCTTTCCGCGAATTCCATCTTCCGCTCAGGTGACAGCACACAGGTCACCTACGGTACAACACCCAAAGGCCGCGAACTGCGCTACTTTGACATGAACATGAACACGCCGCTCGGCACAGATGGTTTGCGCTGGATTTTTGGCGGCAACGATTCGCGAACGCGTCCTTTATTTACCTTGGCCCCCTTGGAAATTAACGGCGATGCAAAAACTTTTTATACCAACCTTCTATACCCCGTCATTCGCACCCAAACAGCCTCCGTCACCTTGGATGCGGCCTTCAGCTACTTTGACAGCCAAGTCTTGACCATTCTCGACGCGCTTTTATATCGCGATCATTTGCGTCCCATTCAAGTTGGCGGCTCAGCCACCCTCATCGACCATTATGGCGGGAATAGTTTATTGAGTTTCCACTTTAAAAAAGGTCTCAACTTTTTAGGCGCAACCACCAATACCTCGCCAACCGCAACCACCTCGCGCCCTGGTGGCCGGGGTGATTTCACAAAAATGAATTTCCAGGCCAGCCGCTTACAGCAATTGTTTTGGCGGCTTTCTCTCTTTGGTGTGCTCCAAGGACAATACGCCTTTAATCCTTTATTAACCTCGGAGCAATTTGGTTTTGGCGGCAGCCAATTAGGTAGGGGTTATGACTCTGCGGAAATCATTGGCGATCGTGGTTTCGCGGGCAGCGCGGAAATGCGCATGGACTTTTTCCCTGGAAAAATTCTCCTGCAAACTTTGGAACTTTATTATTTTTACGATGCCGGTGTTATCTGGAACATTAAATTCAACCCCGGCATCAAAATGAAATCCAGCGCCACCTCGACCGGTTTTGGCGCCCGTTTCTCCATGCTCAAATATCTCTTCGGCAACCTCATGTTCACCCAACCCTTAACAAAACAAGTCGCCGCCTTAGAAATCATCGGCGAAGGCCGCAGGCCCCGAATCTTCTTCAGCTTAACAGCGCAGTTTAATTAAGCTATACCAGTCGCACTTCAAAATGCGAACTCGTCTTTGTGAGGAAGTGTGTTTATGTTCCGAGATTAAATCTATATTGACAGCTATCGCATGACTAAATTGCATCACTATCTTTTTGTGACATCACAGACTGATGGAGTTTCTGCGCAACTAAAGCATTCAGGCTAAGACCAGCTCTTGCAGCTTCGATGGCTAAAGACCTGTGATCTCGTTTATCAATCCTAATATTAAATTGCCCGCTATACTCCTTGCGGCTTGGCGCAATTGGGATTGCTTCCTTATGTTTGCGATAACTTTCTTTCATACCCTCCCATGCTTCTTTCAATTCTGCCAGCGCCTCTTCAGTTGTTGCACCACATGCAGATACGTTAGGCAACTCCACAAAGTGTGCGATAAAATCGCCGTCATCATCTTGAAGAAGATGAATACTAAAGCCGTCAAATTCATCACGCATCGTTTTCGCCCTCCTCTTCTAATCTCGCTAAAAACTGTTTTACCTGATACCCTTTAGCCTTGCCATTTCTATCTTGCACAGAAATCCGAAACTATTTCGGCGAATACCAGATTTGGTGACTTCCTCTCTGGCGATCTAAAATCCACCCTTGGTGTTTCATTAAAGTGCAAAAATCTTCTATTGAAAGACCACCCGGATTGTTTTTCGCTTTATCCAATATTTTTTCTTTTTTGCTCATATTGTAACTATATATAGTTACAAATAAATTGTCAAGCAATTTTGTCACATATAATCAAAAACCTACAAGAGGCCGGCCACAATAGCCTGACTCGGCATAACAAAAATGGAGCCGTCAATTATGGGGTGATGCAAATAAACTCCAATTAAGCTGCTGCCCGTGATTTTTTCAATGTTCCAGATTTCGATGATACTAAAGGCTGAATATCAATAATCAATTTCTTACCCAGCGCATGCAGTGCATCATCAATCAAATCCATCCTTGAATGGTGATCCAAATCAAGAAGACGACGAACCTGCCTTGCATCACACCGTAGTTTAGCTGCCAAATCAGCCTGTGTAACATCTTGGTCACGCATTGCCTGATAAATAACAAGCTTGGATGCTATCAATGGCGGCAAGACAACAGCTTTCTGGCCAGTCTTTGGTTTTGAAGGTTTAGGAATATTCCGTCTATCATCCACATAACCAGACAGGGCGACTACCAAAGCATCTTGTGCCCGAACCAAAGCATTATTAGCATCAGTCCCGACGGTCAAAGCCTCAGGAACATCGGGAAACTCGGCAATAACACTATCTCCATCTTTTGTTAAAATTACTGGATATGCTTGCTGCATAGATACCTCCAATTACAAACTCTCAAATTCTATTCCCAACTGCTTGCAAATCTTTTTAAGAAACACCTTTCCCAGATCAACATCGCCATGAATAGGAATAGTCGTCTGCTTCCCCTCATATTTAGCTAAGACATGACCACCCTTCCCTCTCCCTTCAATAATCTCGACACCCATTCTACGAAGCTTTTGAATAAATTGTTTTGATTTCATATCAAATCCTTATCTATTTACATTATAGGACATTTATGTCCTGTTATCAAATATAAATTTCATTAAAATACAATTAATTAAATTAACCCGGATGAGGTTTATTTTTTGGTTTAATGCAGAGGATAATTAGTCGTGATAATAGCCAGGACTCACTCAAAAATTCGGCGCAAGCGATGGTAATATCTTTTATATCAGGCACAAGGAATATGATAGAAGGAATGATTAAAAAGCTGCCAAGCACAATTGTTTTTAATGAAAACTTATTCATACCTAACTCAAGATTTTTTTTATTCTTTCTGTTTCACGAATTCCGGATAAATAGGCGCCATGTGTGGTGCTGGGATGCTTTGAATGAGTTGCTTCACCTGCGAAAAACAGTCGATTATCAACGGGAGCTGCTATTAAATCATAATCGTGGCTACTAGAGTCCACTGGAATGTAGGAATAGGAGCCGTAGCTAAATGGATCCGAAGACCAGCGAGTATTGATGTAAGATATTGGTTCAAGCACTTGTGTGCCATAAATTGTCTTGAAATTATGTATGGTTTTTTCAATTAATTCTTCATCGGATAGTTTTTCTAGTCGCATTGCTCGTTCCCCGCCGCTGTAGCCGATAATAAGGGCTTCTTGGTGAAAGTGCGACAAATTGAAGAAGGAGGAAGTGTGTTTATGTTCCGAGATTAAATCTTTCCTGCAGGACACAGGCGCTTAAAATCATGGTCAGGATGAGATCGCTGACCGTTTTTTCTGTGGCACTCATACTCGGAATTTGATCAAGCATGTTAATGACTTTTTTACCGTCATAAAAGGGCAGTGCAGCAAGTTGTGGGCCGCGCAGCGTGTCCTGCATTAACTGGTAAAGTTTCCCCTTGGGCGACAGTAAAGCTGGAGGCGCGAGAAAGGGATGTTTTTGCCGCTCATAGATATTTTTTGTGATCAGTGGTTTTGCGGCCTGGCGTATCACAAATTTTTCTGTCAACCCGCGGATTTTTTGCGAAACCGGGAGCGATGCTATTAGTTCAACGAGGTGATGGTCAAGGAAGGGCACGCGGCCTTCGATGGAATGTGCCATTTCCATGCGATCGCCAAGTGAGGTCAGAATATAATTCGGCAACATCGTTTTTGACCAGAGATAAAGTGATTGATTGACAGGATCACGCCCTTGTAATTGTCCCGCAATATCCTGATCATTTAAAAAAGCCTGATAAACATTGCGGTTTTCAAACTGTTTAGAAAAATTGTCTGCAAAAAGAGACATGAAAGTGACGGCGCGTGTGGAAAATGTTTCGCACCAAGAAGGAAGGTAGCCCAGCATTTTTTGGATGCTGTCCATCGGCAGACTTTCGCCGTGCGGCAGCAACAATCCACTGGAAACCTTGTTCCCCGACTGCAGTTCCTGCAACATTTTTTTTACTTCTTCAGAATTTTGGCCCTGATGATTATACAGCAGCATATCGCGGCGAAAATGCGGGTAACCGCCAAGAATTTCATCAGAACCTTCGCCCGTCAACACAACTTTATGGCCCGCATCGCGCACCGCGCGGCTTAATAAAAATTTAGCGACACCATGTGAATTGATACACAGGGCTTCGCTGTGCCAGATTGCATCAGAAAAATAATCTGCAAGCTGTGATTGGCCCAGGGGAATGGGGTGAAATTCCGCGCCTGAAAATTGCGACATTTCTTCTGCCAGTGTTTTTTCATCATATTCCTGGTCTTCAAAACTCAGGGTAAAGGCCTTGATTTTCTGTGAAACATGTTGTGCAGCAAAGCCGAGCACTGAACAGGAATCCAGTCCGCCGCTTAAATAACAACCGACAGGAACATCGGCACGCAGGCGCAATTTGACAGCTTCGTTGAATTTTTCACGCACGATTTCCGCATAGTCTTTATCGCTGAGAGGCGCAGATGAATTTTGTTTGGGATAATTGAAATCCCAATAACGAATGACTTTAGTTTGTGCTGCTGAGGCCAGCATGAAATGGCCAGGCGGCAATTGATTGACGCCTTCGAACAAGCTGCGGTCCTGTCTCGGAATGCCAATCATACATTGGCTGTCGTAATAAGACTCTCTGTCCCAGCGCGGTTTGAGACCCAGCGTGAACAACGCTTTTGCTTCAGATGCAAAGCAGAGACTGTCACCTATCTTTGCATAATAGAGAGGTTTGATACCAAAACGGTCCCGTGCAGCAAACAATGACTGGTTGCGTTCATCCCATAAAACAAAGGCGAACTCGCCGCGCAAATGATGTAAACATTGCGTGCCGTATTCTTCATATAAATGAAGCACAATTTCACTGTCGGATTGTGTTTTAAACTGATGCCCGCGTTTTTCAAGATCAGAGCGAATTTTTTCAAAATCGTAAAATTCACCATTGACGACAACATGCAATTGATTGTCTTCATTGCTGAGCGGCTGCTCACCGGTGATGAGATCAATGATGCTTAGACGTGCATGCCCAAGGCCAACTTTGCGGCCTGGAGAGATCCACTGTCGCTGTCCATCGGGCCCGCGATGATGGAGAATTTGCGTCGCCTTTGCCAACTTTTCTGGATTTACAGGTTCTTCTTTGGTTAAAATCGCAACAATTCCGCACATAGCTATCCCTCATTTGAAAACTCAACCAACATTTTTGGAACGCTTCTGCATTAATACACTCGCTTCATATCCTGAGGAAGCCAGCTACGCATTGGATATACTAGGTAACCTAGCTTAGGTTACAAGTCATCCTGAACAAAGTGAAAGACCTGTTAAAATCTCCAGCGATTCTTCGCTTTGCTCAGAATGACAGTTATAACCCAAGCTAGGTTACCTACTATACTTAGCCGGTTTTACTTTTTAAATTGACTATCTTATTATTTTCCAGCTGTAGTTTAGCTGTTTCAACAGAGAGTGTCTCTAGTAAGCTTTTAAAAAGCTTAGAAAAAGTTTCAGTCATCATAAAAAAATCAGAAAAGAATTTTTGCCGAGTTGTTTCTGCTTCTATGTCCTGTGATTCAGATAAAATTTCATCATTGAACCGTATGCCACTAAATGAAAAATCGTCTGCTAAGACGAAATTAACGTGGTCTTGCCAGAGTAGTGCAAGCTGCTTCACTTCGCACCCATCTTTGATAAGGGCTTGTATGCTGTTGGCAAACAAGTCTTGATGTTGACAGCGAATGATTCTATTTTGTTGATTAGGGTCTTGTAGTGTGCATGATTTTTCGACAGACAAATAGGTGGGGTAACTTTTATTTTTTAGCCAGTGGGTCATCGTATAAGAAAGTTTGTTAATTTCTATTGGATTAATAGCCTCCAAGGATTTTTTCAGAAGTGAAATAAATTGTTCGGCTCTTTTTTCATTATTAGTGCCGAGTACTAGCCAGTTATTGTGAAGGTCTAGGTAGGCATAAACGCGCGTTAGCTTTGAGAAGGCCCGAGGCAGCAAGGTCAGGATGATTTCGTCTTTGAGTGCAAATTTTTCTTTTTGTCGAACTTTTCGATTTTCAAGTTGTTCTATTTCTTTTATTTTCTTATTTAACTCTTGCCGAACGACAATGGCGGGTAGAATTTTTTCTTCTACTTGTAGACAAATTATTAAATAGCCATTAACCGTGTGAACAAGCGGCGCATTTTCTTCGTCAAGGGGCGATACCCAACCCAGACCTTGATGTGCGGTTGGTCTACAGGGCCTAAATTCCAATGCTTCCAATTTCTTTATTAGAGTATCGGGCGTCAAATGAGAATCATTTAGCTGAAATATCCTTGATTGCTTAAATAGCATGCAAATTACCTTAATATAGGTTGTCGTGAATTGTATATGAGGTCATTGAACAAATAAATATTCTTTATCAAAAGCTCACTTAAAATATTTCCGGCCGGTATTCAAAGTGCATTGTGTCATAATGATGCCATTTCCCGCCCCAAATAAATCCGTACTTCTCAAAAACCAATACCAACTCCCAAGGAACATCATTCCGGTAATCCAACGTTGCCTCTTCATTCACAGGCCGACCTTCTTTTTCCAAATCCCACTGCCAATAATTCGATAAAGAAGAATTAATATCAATCGTCATCCCAAAACTATGTGGGCTGAGACGCTCGGTATTTGCGATGACTCGCCATTGATAAGTCCCGCCTGGATTTTCTAAAAAAGGAAGATAGTTCGGATGCGCCGCACAGAGCACTTCTAATTCAGCCGAGATTCTTTTTAATTTTTCATCAATGCCATTTACCGTCGTCACCAACAAAGGATAGCGTGACCCAAAAAATTTCGGCAGCCAGAAAATCAAAGTGAGCTGCGCTTCCACTTCCGAAGGAGACGCGCCATACATTTTTTTAAAAAATGGTCCATAGCGAACGCGTCCAGGGTCCTGCTGCGGATTAAAACTCGAAAGGTCCTCCGGTAGACCCGGAAGATAATGTACATTATCAATTTGGTCCAAAAGATCCGGATCAACTAGTTTTTCTTGTTGGGTTTTATCTGGTTTCCCTTCTAGGACCGCCATCCGCGTCCCGTCCTTCCAGAGAATAGACTCCTCACTGACTTCTAAGATGGCCTCCGGATAAGCCTGTTGCAGCCGGCTGAGGTCCTCCGGAAGACCCGCCTGTGCAAGCAGGCTATAGAAAAATAACCCTAAGCCTCGGCTTAATAAGCTAAATCGCTTCTTGTTCATATTTTGCTCGCTTGCTCCGGTTGGTATTTTTCATGTATATCAAAAAGGAAGCGTTGCCTGCAAATACACGAAGTTTCCCCTTCCCCACGGCGGCGTACCCATGCCTTACTGCATATATAGTAGGTAACCTAGCTTAGGTTACAAGTCATCCTGAACGAAGTGAAGGGCCTGTTAAAATTTCCAGCGATTCTTCGCTTTGCTCAGAATGACAGTTGTAACCTAAGCTAGGTTACCTACTATATTTTATGGAACCTGCGATTTAGGTTTTCGCCCTGTACGAAGGGATTTTTTGGTTTTGGGTTTTTCTCTCACACCGTCCGCGGCATCTCCTTCGCCGTCTCAGTCTTCATCAAATCCAAAAAAATCATCAATGCCAATTGCTCTCTCTCCCGCAATTTCTCAAATTCCAAATCCTCAAACATCGCCTTCGCATGCTGTTCCAACCATTTCGGCGGACAAAAATCCCCAATCCGCTTCAACGACTCATCCCAGGACGCATCCTTTTGATAATGCCGCAGCGCTTGTTCTATTGGTTCTTGAAAAATCGCGCGCAAAAATGCCAACAAGCCAACATCCTCCAAAGTAATTTTCTGAACATAGCGCTTACAATCCTCTCCCGTCCCCCAGTCCTTCCAAGCATACAAAATCGGCAAAAGCTTAGGATGCTCAGCCAATCTTTCCGTACGCGCCCAGAATTGAATGCGCTCGACCGCCAATTTACGCAGCACTAGCAAGTGCTCCGCACTCACCTCCCGAAACTCCATAGGCAACAGGGTTTCCGCCTCACCCGCATGTTCTTGCGACAGCGACTCCACTTCATGCACAATGATGTGGACACTTTTCGTTGCCTTCAGAACGGCGTGCCTCAACAAAGTAAAGCGCAGCTCCTCTTTTTCAAAATGCCGCAAAAAATTATGAATAATACGGTGTATGCGCATAGGCGTATTAAACCGCAGCAAAGAACTTTCCCCTTCAGGAAAAAGATCGCCATTATCAAGCAAGGCATTAATAATGTTGCCGATGTTTTCCGCAGGAACCTGCGTCATGGCGGCAGCATCCAGCAAGTCAATAAATTTGACAATACGATTGTCTTGATTCAATCGCGTCAGGGCTTGAATAAAAGCCTCTTCATTCGAAGCCAACTGCAAAATTGTTTCCATTTCTTCCGTTGAAATATCACCCGGCTGCATCGACAAACGGAAATAAGCCTCAAACCAATCCGGACTGCAAACACGGCGCAATTTTCTCGCCTGCGTTTCGGAATGGAAAGCAACGTCATTTATCTGATAAATTTTCCGCAAGCGCGGAAATAAATACTTCATCAAGCGCAATAAAATGTCACGGTCCATGCGCCCCGTGCGGCCCAAAATTTCATCGCAGCGCAGCCTATCTTTTTTCAACTTCTCTTGGTCAAAGTGATAGACGCCTTCCACCAGGTTTGTAAATAAATCTTTATTATCGCGGATCCCGGCGTAGACCTCCGGTAAAAAAACTTCGATCGCGGTCAGCGCGAAAAAATCCACGGCGTAAACCACTTCTTTTACACGCGGATAACCAAAGCTGAGCGCGTTCAAGTAGCGTGTAATGTCCCGGCAATTTTCAAAGAAATAACGTAAAGCAGAATAATAAAGGTCCGCCCAATCTGCGCTGTTCCAATCGACTCCCTCAAGATAGGGCATCAGCATTTTCAGTTTGTCGAGCAGAATATTTTCCAAGTCTTGGCGCGTAATCCCTGGCACGTCAAAAGACAGTTGCACAATTTTTTCTAAAAGCGCGCCGCCTGCCCCGCCCTCCAAACGATTAATAGCACTCACCACCTGTTCTTTATCCAAGGCCAACAAATAAACTGTATTCGCAAAATCTCCCATCGATTTCACAATCTGAAACATTTGCTTGATTTCAGGATCGTAAAGCCGGGAAATATTATCGATGATCACAATAATTTTGTGCGGCTGCCTACGCAAAAGCTCATTCAATTCCGCTTTCACCAAGGTCAAATCACGCCCCGACTCCCAACCATAAGCATCCTCTCGGTTGCGCCATTGCTTGAGCCAATTTTGTTTAGGCCGCAAGGCTTTGGGTACCGGTTGATGGGTGAAAAAAGAAATATAAAGCTCCAGAAGATGAATAATTCTCGCGGAATTTTTAAAATAAGCCGCGGAACGCAGTGCGGAAGACAAACGTCTGAAAAAACTATAGATGAGCTGGTTTTGTCCTGAATAGCTCCATGGGCTAAAATTTAATACAATTGGCTTCTGAGGATCTTCGATATTCGTGCCGGCAAATTCAAGCTCTTCCAGGATCAGATTAACCAGAGAAGTCTTTCCAGAACCAAAGCCGCCATATAAACCCACGACCAAACTCTGTGTATCCTGATGGTCCAGCAAGCAACGCGCCAGATATTTAGCAAAAACTGACCTATTTAGCCTGTCTTGTTCACTTTTTAATATTGGCCGGTCTGCGTCAAACATGTGGATAGCATCCTCTATCCCTGTCCCTATCTATAAGCTTAACTGAATAAAGAACCATTTAAAATATGCCCGTCTTCGCGTAACATCAAACATATTATGTCAGGGACCACAAGCACTATGGTTGCAAGCCGACCGACAATCGCCGTCATTGGCGCCGGAAACATGGGGAGCTCGCTGATTAGCGGCCTGCTCAAGGAAGAGTACCCTGCAAAGCAGATCTGGGCCTGCGACCCTTCCGATGAAAAGCGGCGTGACTTACATGAGCACTTCAAAGTCTCCGTCACCTCCAAAAATGAAGAGGCCGTCCAGCAGGCCGACGTATTAATTTTCGCGGTGAAACCGCAGACCATGAAAGCCATGGTTAAAAAACTTGTGCCCCTGATTCAAAACAAAAAACCTTTAATTATCTCCATCGCAGCCGGCATCCGTGAAAAACAGCTTCAAACCTGGCTTGGCGGACAAGTCCCCATTGTGCGCGCCATGCCAAATATGCCGGCACTCATCGGCTGCGGCGCCGCCGCGCTCTATGCCAATGACTTTACCTCAGAAGTACAACGCCAAATGGCGGAAGACATTTTGCGCGCGGTGGGCACCACGGTTTGGCTGAAAAATGAAAAGCAAATGGATGCCGTCACGGCCCTTTCCGGTTCTGGGCCTGCTTACTTTTTTTTATTTATCGAAGCGCTGCAAGCCGCGGGAGAGACCCTGGGCCTGCCGGAAGAAACGGCGCGCGAACTTTCGCTTCAAACCGCCTATGGTGCTGTCATGCTTGCCTTGGAAAGTGAAGAAACGGTCATACAATTGCGTCAGCGCGTGACCTCCCCACAGGGCACCACCGAACGCGCTTTAGCTGTTTTAGAAGAGGGCGGCTTTCGTCCTTTAATTTTGAACGCACTTCAGGCCGCAAAGGAGCGCTCTGAAGAATTGGCAAAGGAGAAAAAATAATGATGCACGCCATCGTCAATGCCCTGGTCTTTTTAATTAACACCATCGCCGATCTGTATGTCTTTATTCTGATTGCGCGCATCATCCTGGTTTGGGTACATGCCGACTATTACAACCCCATGACGAAGTTCATCGCAAAGTTAACTGACCCCGCGGTCCTCCCAATCAAACGTTTTATTCCGAGTTTTAAAGACGTGGAATTAGCCAGCGTGGTTTTAATTTTCGCCGTCCAAATTGTCAAATTTTTCTTGATCGGCATTATCGCTTATAGCCTGCCTAATGTTTTCGGCTTAGTGCTGCTTGCCTTGGCCGAAACCCTGAAGCTCACCATTAATGTTTTTTTCTATGCCATCTTGCTCCAAGTTATTTTAAGTTGGTTTCCTTATTCACATCAGGAAGTTTATAATCTGTTGGCCATCATCACTGCGCCAATTATGCGGCCCATCCGGCGTTATGTTCACCCCGTGCAGGGCTTTGACATTTCTCCAATCCCTGCACTCATTGGCCTGCAACTCATTGTCATTCTCTGCGTAGATCCTTTGTATGCCGCGGGAATGTATCTTGCTTTCCGCTAATTGAAAGGAGGAAGGGTATGCCCAGAAAAAGAAAAAACCTTCTCTCTCGGCAATATATCAAATTGCCGAAAGTGAAACTGTTCGCCATGGCGAAAAAACCCTTGGTCAAATTTTCAAACCCCTTGCTGCCGATCTTGCCGCAAATTTTGATTATCGCGGTTTGCATCGGCATTTATTACGCCATGATCAACTTTTATCTTTTCTTTGAATGGGGTTTTTATATTTATTACGCGCTTAAATTTATCGTCGCCTTTGAGCTGCTCTCTTCCGCCAGCCGCTCGCTCATTTTGCCCGTCGCGGCTTTACTGCTCTGCGCTGCGGCGCTCTTTACCAACGGCCATTATTTCAATACACTGCTGAACACCGACACCGCCCAACAACTCGGCGTCATCGCCCTGCTCGGCCTTTTCATTTATTTTTTAAAGCGAAGGAGTTCTCGTCATGCTAAATAAAATTCTGACTGCCCCCATTAGACACCTCACCGTCCTCATCCTCTTCAGCTTCGGCGTCATTTACGGCAGCGCCCATATTTTTCCCACTATCCTCCTCTTAGTTTCATCCCGAGACTGGATTTCCCAACTTCTCCTCCAAATTTTCGCCGGCGGCGAACTTGGCTCTGCCATCCGCAACCTCCTCTCAGTCATCGCCATTCCTCTTCTCATCGGCGCCATCCCCGCCTGCATCTACTGGCTCGCCAAACAACGCCGCTTTCCCTATTTCATGCATATTGTCTGGATCGTCTGGCTGGTCCAGATGACTGCTATTATTATTTTGCATCATTGATTTGTTGTGGGGGTCAAATCTTTCCTTCAATCTTGATATATTGCAGGAAAAAACAGTAGAGCAATTGGCAATTGAAATCGCATCTTCCATTAAAGGCCAAATAAATATTGTTGGTTTTTCATCTGGTGGATATATTGCTCAGGAAATTATTAGGCTTTCACCGGATAAGAAATATGCCGAGAAAGCCGGCCTTACGATAGAAAATTTTAGTGGTCATTCCCTGCGATCTGGCTTTATCACTTCTGGTGCTGCCGCAGGTGCTGATTTTTTTAAGCTGATGGAAGTATCACGGCACAAGAAGCCAGAAACAGTTATGGGTTATGTGCGGGAGCCAAAGCTGTTCGAGAACCATGCAGGTGAGAAGTTTTTATAATTTCTTTGCTATTGACACTATAGCAAATTGTATATACAATTAGGATGGAACATGAAAATTACATACGATCCTAATAAGCGAAAAAAAACGCTCGATGAACGCGGCTTAGACTTCCTCGATGCATCGCTTATTTTTGATGGTGCAGTATTCGAGTTTGAAGATACTAGGGAAAATTATCAGGAAAAACGTATTATAACAGTAGGTCATCTGGCTGGGCGTATGGTTATTGTTGGGTATGTTAAGCGTGGTAGCACAAAACACATTTTTTCAATGAGGAAAGCAAATGCGCGCGAAGTCAAAAAATATCAAAAGCAATTTGAAGAAAGTTGATGCTCATCGCGTTAAAAAGCATGAATACGATGAGCTGCCTGAATTAACAGATAAAATGTTTAGTCAGGCCACTTATAAAGTGGGCGGTGCTATAAAGCCAGCACCACGGCGTCGTGGTACCCAAAAAGCACCCACTAAAGTTGCTTTAAATTTACGCCTACCGAGAGAAGTTGTAGAATATTTCAAGTCAGAGGGCGCAGGGTGGCAAACAAAAATAGGTGTTGCGTTACTTTCTTGGATAAAATCACATCGGCATCATAAACATTCTACCCGATAAGGAAGGCCCTTCGAGACAGTGCTACGCACTTCCTCAGGACGAACGGTTTTAAATTATTATTAAAATTATCTATTTGTGCAACAAATTCCAGTATTGTTCTATAACTTACTCTTCTTCTGTAATGGCTCCTCTTTCGATGCTACAGTTCCCATTCCTGCTGTTGTTTGTTCAACGGGTGGCCGTTTAAACAATTTGGGATCCCAATTCATTTGTTTTTCCACTTCGTTTGCTGTTGTAATGGTAGATTCCTTATTTTCATGCATCATTCTAAAATGCTTCAGAGTTTTCGCTAAATGATCGACCTGATTCAATAGATTTTCATCATGATCATGGTCCCCGTTCACCTCCTCTTTTTTTTCATCCATTGTATGGATTAACTCGTTGCATACTTTTTTAAATCGTAAATCAGTGATCAGTGTTTTGTCCTCAATCTCTTTTTGGTAATTTTTACTTCCGTCTGTGATAACTTCGACACAGGTTATTTCTTTCGGGCGGGCCTCATTTGTTTTTGAATGGAAATAGAACAATTGTGAAGGAACGACCTCAAGACTCTCCTCCTCATTCTCTTCTAACCATTCATCCTCCTCTTCATTATCCTCTAACTCCTCATCCTTCTCCTCTTTATCTTCTAACTCATCATCCTCATCCTCATCCTTATCCTCTAATTCTTCCTTCATGGATATCTCTCCATTTTCAAACGTCTTATCACCCTCAATCAATTTCTGAATATCGCTCGCGAGCGTATCTAAATTATTCGAGATAAGAACCTCACTTCTAACATTAACGCCCATATTTTTTAAATAATTTCTGGCTTCGACGCAGGTTTGCATAAAATCATCATCTTCTTTTCCATCCGCCAACTCACCCACCAGAATCACCTCATCCACTGTTTTTAAAGCGGCGCATAGCGCTTTCTCTTTTGTAAAATCCGCGATGTTTAGGATACCCGTTGTTTTTGCGGAAAGAGAGGCCTCCTCTTCGCGCAGCTCTTGGAAATATATAATAACTTCGTCAAGTGAAGGACGCTTTTCGGGGTTCTTATCAATCATTTTTTTTATCAAGCTGGTTAAGATTACATTGTCTTTAAACGGAGAGTGTTTATTCAGGTATAATTTTTTATTTTCAACCTGGCGGAACGGAACAAAACCAAATAATTCAGCCAATAGAATGCCCAACGCATAAACGTCGACCGCGGGTGAAAAAAGAATTTTTTCATTATTCTTATCGGTTTCAGGGGCCCTATAGGGTTTCGTACCACGAGGATGCATGCTGACAGCGGCATTGTCCTCGTCCATGACCAAGGAAAGTCCATAATCAAGCGTTGTTAGCTTATTGTTAAGTGCGTCATATCGCATATTTTCCGGCTTAATGTCACAGTGTATATAGCCTTTTTCGTGGACCTCTTGAACGCGCTCCAGTGCTTGTAGTGCGATATTAAGCTGCGACATTGGAGATAGTGTTTGATGATTAAGTAAATAGGAGTCAAGATTTTCTCCGTTCGCATAGTCCATGATGAAATAAGTTTTACTCTCTGCTTCTATAAAATTGCCGTGGCTTACTTTTATATCCTTTAGCAGTCGATGTTCCGCCCTCAACAGTAGTTCAAGTTCTGCCCTAATATTCGGGTTTTCAACTCTGATATAAGATTCATCCTCTTTTTTATACCGTTTAAGATTGCTTACTTTAACAACCTCCCAGCTCCCTGTTTTTATATTTTGCACTAATTTGACCTTGCCATAGGATCCTTGGCCGAGATGCTTTCCATATTTCACTCCTTTATAAACAGCGTATAAATCACCATTCTGTTCTTTTATCATGGTGTAGACTGGCCATTCTTTAGGCCAATCAAGTCCGGATTTTTTTATTTCTTCCCTGATCGTTTCTTTAGAATAACGCCCAGCTGGTAATGTTGACAAAACCTTCTCCAAATCACTCGCCGCTTCCTCATTAAACAGCCGGCTATTTTTTTTGTCTTGCAAATCTTCCAGATCGACCTCTAAAGGAATATTCAGCATTTTTTTGACTCGGCTTTTCATGGCGCCTCCTCACTTTGCGTAGAATCCTTTTTTAAGTATAGGCGAGAAAGTTGAAAAATCAGAAAATCAGGGGGAGTGCCGGAAAAATTTAAAAATAAAGTAATTCAAGAGCTTGTAATAAGCTGATCTTTAAAGTCAACCATTAGCGCGGCCTATATAATATGTATACAATCTAATGAGTCACCCTTGCGGGCAAATCGTAAATAAATTTTAACCTGTCGCGTACGGGTCAAAGGGGGTCAAATCTTGGACTTTACCCCAAACTAACTCAAGAGAGTAGACTTAATTTATAAAATAAGAATAAAATTCATTGACTAAAATAAGTAGAAACACATCATGAATTATACAGCGAAAGAGAAGCGTCTCATTTCAGGACTGATATTGGCTATGATACCGTTAAGCGGTGTCGGTATCGATATATGTGCCCCCTCTCTCCCTCTAATATCTGACGCTTTTCATATCAGCCATTCAACATCAAAGTTATCAATTATTATATACCTCTTTGGGTTTTGTTTTGGACAGTTATTTATAGGGCCCTTATCCGATTGTTTAGGTAGAAAAAAGATCGTATTACTTGGATTATTTTTTTTTGCTAGCTCAAGCTTGCTAGCCGTAGTTATTAAATCAGCCACACTTCTCTTGATGGCACGACTTATACAGGGTGTTTCTGTTTCAGCTCCAGTGGTAATTGCAAAGTCAGTTGCAACTGATTGTTTTGTAGGCAGTGAGCTTAAAAAAATTTCAACAAACCTAGTGACAGCATGGTCACTGGGGCCGATCATCGCGCCTGTTATAGGAGGCTATTCCCAACAGTATTTTGGATGGAAAGCTAGTTTCATATGGTTGTTTTTATATTCTTTAATATTGCTGTTAACAATAACTATTTATATGCCAGAAACAAATAAAGAAAATAAAAAAATAAAAATTAAAATCATAATATCAAACTATTCTGAAATAATTACCTCAAATGCTTTTATGGGTAGCGTATTATGCTTGGCGATTGGCTATGCATACATCGTCGCTTTCAATATTGTTAGCCCATTCATTATTCAAAATGAGTTAGGATTTAGCGTGATTACGTATGGAGACATTGCATTGGCAATGGGATTTGGTTGTTTTGGAGGTAGTGTGTTGAATAGGTGGTTGACAACTAAATATAGTCAAAACAATTTAATAAATTGTGGTATTGCCATAATATTACTTACATCTTTGCTGATGTTAATATTGAGCATTCAAATATTTAACATTCTTACCTTAGCTATTCCAACATTTATAATGTTCGCATGTATTGGTGTTATTTACCCAAATTGTTCTGCGTATTGTTTAAGCATGTTTCCTAAGATGGCGGGATCTGCTAGCGCTGTAATGGGTGTTATTACAATACTAGGCACAGCCATTATTGGAATAGCTGCCAGTTTTTTAAGCGCACGATCTAATTTATCAATTTCAATTCTTTATATTTGTCTAACGATAGGCATATATCTGTGTTTTACAAAACTAGTAAGTAAGGATAAGCAATTTAATGTTGAAGAGAAAGTAAGATGCTAAATAACATTCAAAATGTCAAAGAGAAATTTAATGAATGGGCTTTGTCAGGTAGGGCTGATGCAATGGCTAATGGCCATATAGCATCCATGAAAAAAATGTTTAAGCTATTAGATGGTAAAGAAATAAAAAGCATTATTGATATTGGCTGTGGAAATGGGTGGGCTGTTCGCGAATTTTCTAAAAAAAATGGAGCCAGATATTGCTGTGGTATAGACATATCGGATGAAATGATAAAACTAGCAAAGAGCAGATGTGCTAGAAATATAGAAGAATATATAGCTACAGATTTCCTTAGCTTTAAGTGCGATAGGAAATTTGACTTAGTTTTTTCAATGGAGGTTTTTTATTATTTCAATGACCTTTATCACGCAATTGAAAAAGCAAAAAGCTTATTAACGGAAAATGGTATATTGCTTGTTGGGATAGATTTTTACAAAGAAAATGAAAAAAGCGCTACCTGGCCTCATGAGGTTGGATTAAATATGCAAAGACTCACCATTAAGCAGTGGGAAAATATTTTTATAAACTATGGATTTTCTGACGTCAAAATAAGTCAAATAAAAAATTTTCATAAATTTGATAGGTGGAAATATGTTTGTGGGACACTCGTTATTTATGCCTCCTTATAAAGCAAACGAAGGTGAAAAACATATACCATTAGTTCTTATATCAGGGATTATGTGCAATGAAAATTTATGGGCAAGACAGATTGAACGTTTTTCATCTGGAAACCTTCATGTGTTAACTCCAGATATATTGCAGGAAAAAACAGTAGAGCAATTGGCAATTGAAATTGCATCTTCCATTGAAGGCCGAATAAATATTGTTGGCTTTTCATCTGGTGGATATATTGCTCAGGAAATTATTAGGCTTTCACCAGATAAAATAAACAAAGTTATTCTAATTAGTACATCAGGCGGAAAATATACTGAAAAGCAACAAGTAAGAAGAAAATTTTTTTTAAGCGAAGATAATGATTCTAAGGACGAGTCTGGGCTTTCTATGTTTGTTGATAAGCTAACTTCTTCTTATACTTCAATGGATGATATTCATATACTTAATGATATAAATCACATGCTTACTACAATTGATCCGAGTGTTTTTTATCAGCAAATGAAAGTCATTTATGAGTACAATAAATCCCCGCCAGATCTTAGAAATATTACAATGCCTGCTTTAATTATATGCTCTGACAATGACCCATTCATATCATGTGAAGCATATATTGAGCTTGTCAACAAAATACCTACAGCGAAATTGAAACTTATAAAAAATTCGGGTCATATGCTGCCGCTATCTGCTGGCGATGAAATTAATAATGAAATTGAGGTTTTTTTTGGGTATCCAAAATTTAACCGTGAGACGCAATTTAGGAGAATTTAATTATGGAAGCTGTATCGCAAGTCCAGCGTTTTAAAAATCAAACAACAGTTCCTAAATATCTTTTTCAAGGATCATTGTTTCCTGTATCAAACAAAAAGAATATGAATAGAGATGTGCTCATAAAAACGTATGGCAACAACGAGATACTTGTAATGCAGGAGGGGTTTACGCAATTTGATCTGGCAGTATCCTTGGCGTATAAGAAAATAATAAACAATCATGTTTCATTTGAAGATATTAGATTTTCTATCGCTGATTTTTCAAGAGCTCTTAACAGACATGAAGGTGGAAAAACGAGAGCATTAATTTTAGATGCGCTAAAAAGGAGTAATAAATTTCATTTATGCTTTGATTTTGGAAATGGCAATTCATTTGACGGATATAGATTAAACAAATTTGAAGAAAATTGTCCTGGATACTTTAAAGTGGCATTTAACACTGACTATCTCTCTATGGCTTATTGTGAAAATGATGTTTTTAATATAAATATTGACATGTTTTTAAGTTTGCAATTGGGCTTGCAAAGCTGGCTATATGGCTTTATATGTACAATTCCAGATAAAAATCAGATTTGCTTAGATTTATTGCATGATTATTCTGGTTCAAATTACAAGAATCAAAGTGATTTTAAAAAGGCTGTCAAACATGCCATGACAGCATTACATGAAAGGGGAATACTAGGGTGGCGTCATGGTATTACCAGAAGCAATGAAGTTTTTTGGGAATACAAAAATCCATTTAATGTATGATAAACAACAATATCGGTATAATAGGTAGCGGTCAGGCAGCTATCGCGCTAGCTGCATTTTTTTCAAAAAATGGAAAATATTCATCAATTCTATATTTTGAAGAGCATCAGGGAGCAATCAAAAAAATAAAAAATGGCAATATGGTACAATTAAGCGGAAAAATTAGCGGGTTTTTTAATATCCATGAATTAACAAGAGACGCATCTAAATTTTTTAATAAAAATGATGTAATATTTGTTGTCTCACCAACATATTCACATGAAAAAATCATGGATAATATCCATCATTTTTTGGAAAAAAAGCATAATTTAGTTTTTGTCACAGGAAATTTTTCATCTATTGTTATTAAACGAAAATACAAAAAACTAAATTGCAATTTATCTGAAATTAATCTTTTTCCATTTGCATGTCGCTTAAGTGAAAATGGAATTGATATACTTGGCGTTAAGAGTAATTTATTTATTTCATCATATGATCCTGCTGGGACAGATGAAATCATCGAAAAAATTAAACCGTACTTTCCTTCAAGATTGTTGAAATGCAGGGATGTTATAGAAGTTGGCTTAAATAATGTGAACGGAATTTGTCATCCAATTATACTATTGTTAAATGCAGGAAGAATTGGAAAGGAAGATTTTTATTTCAATAGGGATGGAGTTACTGAAGGTGTTGCTAATTTCATGGACTCTGTTGAGGATGAAAGAAAACGCATAGCAGTTAGCCTTGGTAGTGAATATATTAGTTTTTTAGATATTATGAATATTTTTTATGAGGAAAAATTTAATTCTATACATGAATTATTTTCTGCATCTTCTGTTCTAAATATACAAAAATTATGTCCAAGAAGCTTTAATAATAGATATTTAGCTGAGGATGTGCCATATGTATTGGTTCCGTGGTTAAGTTTAGCGCGAATGAATGGCACAGAGAGTAAAGCAATTGAAACTATCATCCATTTAGCATCTATTATTTCCAAAAAAAATTATTTTGAATCTGGACGAATTTTAGAAAGAGCCGAAATAAAAAAATATTGGACTTGACCCCAAAACATTGGACTTGGCTCCAAGATGTCACGCCGTATATTGCTCCATTCATATCACCTTATTAATATTAAATTATAGTGATTCAAGGAGAAAAGTTGCTATGTCTGTAATGGAGCCATTGTACCGTTTGGTGGGAGTTATTCCCTCCCGACTCACCGAAGAGCAGAGCCTTTTACTAGAGGCCGAAATTTTTGCACGCATCTGCGAAGAACTTAGGGAGATTTTTAGGAAACAACACTGGGAATATTTTTATTTAATGAAATTTACCATAGAAATGGAGAACATAATGCTTGAGTCTAAGTTTGTACGTTTGATCATCCAAGATATCCTAGCAACAGGCGAGTATAACCTTGAAGGGATTGCCCATTATACCGATACTCATGAAGAAGTTATTGAGGAGATGATGACGGGGCGTAATGCTAGTCCATCGGCAGCGTTTCTTCGTAAGCTGATTGATTTGCATCGGTCAGTAAGGCCTGAGTTATATAAGGAAATTGTAAAAAAAGTCACTGAAAATTATTTGACAGCAGCATAGAGAAGTAAGGGGTCCAATCTTTCCTTCAATCTTGGCTTATGCAGCCTCTTTCCATGAGCCGATTACACTCATTAACCGGCTCATTTTAGCCTTGTTTTTGAGCCGATTATGGATGATAATTGGCTCATGAAACTCTACAACTGGCAGCAGCCCGACTGGCCTCACTTTCGCTACGACCTCACTCAACTATATGAAAAATTGCTGTTTATTTCAGAAAAAATGGGCTTAATTGCTGGTAAGTTAGAACATTTGAATGGAAATTTGCAGTCCGAAACGACCATCGACCTCCTGGTTGAAGAAGCGGTTAATACTTCTGAAATTGAAGGAGAGCATATTAGCCGCATCGATATTAGATCATCCATCAAAAATAAACTGGGACTCAATCCAAAACAGGCCCCCGTGCGTGATAAAAGGGCCCAAGGCATTGCAGAATTAATGCTTGATGTGCGCAAGAGTTTTAAGCAAGCGCTTACAGAAGAAAAATTATTCGACTGGCATTTGATGGTCATGTCCGGATCATCTAATCCCAATTTAAGAATGGGATATTGGCGGACCGATGAAGAACCGATGCAAATTGTTTCAGGGTCTCTTGGAAAACAGCTTGTTCATTATGAAGCTCCTCCTTCTCAGGCTGTTCCAGAAGAAATGGAAAAATTCCTTCATTGGTTTAATGAAACCTCACCTGAGAAGCCAAAGGCAATTAAATCCCCTCCCGTGCGCGCCGCTATCGCGCATTTATATTTTGAAAGTATTCATCCCTTCGATGATGGTAATGGAAGAATCGGTCGAGCGATTGCTGAAAAAGCTTTATCACAAGGCTTTGGTTATCCCGTCTTAATCAGTTTATCTGCGGCGATTGAAGCGGATAAAAAAGCCTATTATTCGGCTTTAAAGACCGCCTCAAAATCTAATGAAGTGACTCCTTGGATTGAGTATTTTGGGGATTTAATCGTAAAAGCTCAGCTTGAGGTCGAGAGAATAATTAATTTTATTCTTAAAAAATCTAATTTCTTCGATCAATTCAAAGATGTTTTAAATGAACGTCAAACCAAAGTAATTAAGCGCATGCTGCAAGAAGGCATAAAAGGTTTTGAAGGAGGAATGAGCGCAAAAAAATACATGTCCATAACAGGCACTTCTAAAGCAACTGCAACCAGAGATTTACAACACCTGCTCATCGTCAAAGCATTAAAACAATCAGGCGGCGGCCGCAGCGTTCGCTATGAACTTAATTTATAATGACATTCAAGGGGAAAAATATATATAATGAAGCGCAAATATAAAAAATTAACACATGAACCTATCGGAAGAGTTAGGTGGATTGTTGAGGATTTTCTGCCGCCACCGGAAAAGTTACTTGTTAAGCCTAAGTAGTGTGTGGAAAGAAGATGTCGGCATATTTCTTTTCTAAGGTTTCGATTTCATCTTCTGTTAATGAGTTGAACTCCTTTCTGCGTGCTCGTTGTGATATTACACCATTTTCTTGATTTAAAAATCTAATTAAGAGATCAATTAGTCTATCAGGCATATCAATATAGTTTTTTACAAAAAGTTTCATCTTTTCATGTTTTTCTAGATAATCCACTTCTTCTGGTAACGTTTTTTCGATGGTTTCTTCAATGCACGCATATAGATATTCAGCTTGCTTAGTAGCATCAAAATAACGATATAAATTGATAGTGTCATTAATAACTTCAACATTATTTTTTTCTGTTGGGCGCCAGCTAATGAATTGAAGGCGAGGGCGTGAAAATGATTCTAAGGTTTCTCTGTATTCAGTTATATGGTCTAAAATGACTGCGGATATAGGGAAAATAATATTAGGTGGATTGAATATTTTCTCAGCGAGTACATGATGTATTAGATACCGATGAATTCGGCCATTTCCATCTTCAAATGGATGTATAAACACAAACCCAAAGGCAATGATAGTTGCTGCCAAAATAGGATCCATTCCACTTTCTTTTAGGAGTTGATTGACTTCTATTAACCCATTCATAAGTGAAAACAAATCTTGAGGGCGAGCTGATATATGATCAGGAATAGGTATGCCTGTTGTTCTCTCATGTTCTCCAATAAATCCACCTTCATTGCGATAGCCAAAATGAATAAATCTGAAATCTGAAATGATGATTTCTTGTAATCTAAGAAACTCATCATGTGAGAGGGGGTTCTTTCCAGCTTGGCCAATTGCATAAGCCCATCTTTCTGTGCGAGTTTGGGGTGGAGTTTCTCCTTCTATAGCATATGAAGCTTTTGAGTCTTTTAGTAGCATACATGCGGCAGCCCGCATGAGAATATCAGGATGTACTTTACCCAGGACTGCTCGAGCTTTTTCTCTAAAGTTTTCTTGAATATAGCTGTCTATTTTTTGTGTTCTTCGGATAGTAGGACAAAAAGCGGGGACGCCAGGCAGATTATTTCGAACTCGATGTCTTTTGGAAAGTTTTGAAGGCCCTGGATATTGTAAGTTGGTGTCTAGAGCGTCCACTAGATTTCCAGTTATTGCATCGGGTAATTCTAATTTTACTTCTTGGAGCCATTCATACAAAAACCAGATTCTACGACTATAGGAACCCGTAGGTTCATTCTTTATTATTTGGATAATTTCTTGTACATCAATGGTGTCAAATAATGCTTTAAAAAAAGATAAATTTACCCCTTCATATTTGAGAGCAAATATAAGATGCCCGTATAAGGTAGCTGCTGGTTCATGGCGCGGGGTAAACATCATCCAGCCATTTGCTTGATATTTTTTATGTCTTTTACTAATTGCACATAATATATCGGGTAGTGGCATTTCTAAATTATAAGTTTTCATTAGGGCAGCATAACCGGCAAGCATAGCTTCTTTATCGGGCAACGGGATATGCCTGTCATGAAAAGTACTTACAATGTGTGGAAACTGAGTGGGTTGATTCATTTATGTGAATACCAATTAAATTTCTTCATATAACATAGTTTAGCATGAAAATTGAGGAAATATTATGAAATTCAATTCAATATTTAGTATTTTCATGAAAAATGATAATAAGAGATCATGTGAAATGTGTAAACATTAATTTTGTATTTTTTCAATTAGTTGTGTGTTTTATTTTTATCTTTTTACTCGGATAGAGAAATTTAATATTAAAAATTACAAAAATACATACAGTTAATAGATCGAATAATCAAAAAATGGAAAAAATATAAACATATGCTTCTTCCTCGGTCACAGCCAATACGCCGTCCTCACCATAATCCTAGAAACCCAACTCATCCCCCTGCGCACCCACCCCGGTAAAGTCACTCCGCCAAGATGCACCGCTTCCTCCCGATGCCTCTCCTCATCCCGCTGCATCTGCCGCAAAATTTTTATGCTCTTCTCATCCTTCTCCGGCAAACGCTGCAAATGCCCACTCAAATGCTTCACCACCTGCTTCTCAGTCTCTGCGAGAAACCCCAAACTCCACCGGTCGCCCGCTAACCCTGCCGTCAAACCAATACAAAAAGACCCCGCATACCAAAGCGGATTCAAATAACTCGTATGACTCCCAAGCTCCACCAAACGCTGATTACACCAAGCCAAATGGTCCCCTTCTTCAATCGCCGCTTGCCGCAACTGCGCTCCGGTCTCACTCCCACGCGAACCCAAAGCCTGCCCATGATAAAGCGCCTGCGCGCAAATTTCGCCGGCATGATTCACTCGCATTAAGGACGCTGCCTCTTTCTTTTCCTTTGGACTCAGCTCAGGCCCTTTTTCTTCGCCGCCCGGATAGTCGCGGCCTGTTGTCTTAGGGTTGTCCCCCAAGGCACGCAATAATTGATCAAAACCCAAACAAAGCTGGTCCGCTAAAGAATAGTGTCTTTCGATTTTCATGAATGGCCGCCTTTCAGTTTCGCTTATTATACTGTGATAAATCCTGCAGGAATTATTGTCTCGCTGCCATCACAGCTCGTGCTGTGTGGCTCTGGCTGCATAAGCTGAGTACAGTTGATATTTTTGTTCGAGAAAAATGTTGTAAGGCGTGCCCGCCCCAGCCACCGCCCAGAGCCGGTCCCCCCCCAGGTCCTGCGCGGCCACGTATTTACCACCGTTATAACCGAAGAAATGAGTCGTGCCAATACCAGATAAATAATCCGGCAAGCCTTCAGAACAATCAAAACGAACAGGCCCCCGCCGCCTGCTCGCCACATGATGAATCCCCGCAGCAGAAATTTCGAGATGACAGAATTGACTGCAGCGCAGCAACGCCAAGTACACCGCCGTATCAACCACATCCGTTTTTTGGCTCCACAAACTACCCAAGGTCGGGCGCGACTTATCTTCGACATCATCATTGTTAGCATAGGCTCTCAATAAATGAACGTAATCAAGATGAAGCTGCCAACAGTCCCAAACAATACCCTCTTCTCCATTGTCTTGAGGGTCTGGCTTAAAGGCGTTTTTTATAAAGTCTTGTATGAATCCCAGATTTAATCGCTCTTCAAAGGATTCATCATCAGATTCTTTTGATATCTCAGCACAGCTAGTCACCTCATTAATTAATACTTCGATTTCATTCAGATAACGGACATTTCGCTCTTCTGTAGCACGTTTATGGCGATATTCCGATGCTTCTTCTAATTGTTGTTGTAATTGGCTTTTAATAAAATGGTTTTCTGGACCATTAAACAAGGAAAACACCATCGGAATCAAAGCATAGGGTTTAGCGCCCTCTTGCACCTCGACCACTTCAAATTCGTCTAGTGCAGCCAACGCTCCGATTATAGAGCTTCTTCTAATTCGCCGCCCAGAGCGATCTTTTATTTCTATCGGAAACGGCAGTGTCTGTAAAATATTCGGGTTTTTCTCTATGAAGGCCAAGGTTTCATTTACCTTGATGCGATGTGCTAAATTATGCAAGGCCTTCGTGGCGGCTGAAGCAACAAGGGATGCTCTGCATTCAAAAAAGAAAGAACCTTTTGAAGGAAAACCAAACCTAAAGTTACTTTTTTCTTTCTGTTTTTCTATCATGTTGTCCTTTTTGTCCCAGGGCAAATGAGACAAAAAAGAGAGACTATGCCGCTGCAGCGCTATGGGGAGGCGATCAAAAACGGACAGGTTCTCCTGATTGAAAACAGGCTCTTGATTTATCTCTTCTTGGTCCGCTAATGCTCTACTATCTGTACTCTTCATATGGTTAGCCTGCCTTTTTTTATATATTTATGCATTATTTTACAACAAATTAAATCCGAAATAGCCACAGAAAGCCAAAAAGTGTAAGATAAGGCCCGAAAAAAAGCATCCTCTATTTAAAAGGACTCACAGCGTGGGCGTCTCAAAACACTACCACTCCCAACTGGTCAAAAAGCATAAAAACCAGCCTGCCCGGGTCATGAAAATAGACACGCCCCATGGCGAGGTCCTAACACCCACTTTTATGCCAGTCGGAACGCATGCCATTGTTAATTATCTAACGCCAGCAGACTTGCTGCAAACCGGCAGCCCATTAATCTTAGGCGGCAATACCTATCACATGCTCATGAAGCCCGGTCTCGAAGTCATTGAAAAAGCCGGCGGCATGCATACTTTCATGGGCTGGAAAAACGCCATGTTAACGGATAGCGGCGGCTTTCAAGTTTTGAGCTTGGCGCAAAAAGGCGGCCTGTGCCGCATCGACGAAGATGGCGCGCATTTCAAGCATCCAATCAGCGGACAGGTTTTGCATCTCACGCCACAGACTTCGATTCAAACCCAGAAAATAATCGGCGCCGATATCATTATGGCCTTTGATGAATGCACGCCAGAGACCGGCGGACGCGATGCTGCTATCGCCGCGCTGCAACGCACCCACCGTTGGCTGCTGCTCTCCAAAGAGGAACAAGAAAAAAATCCCTGCTCGGCTTACGGGCACCGCCAAGCTTTATTTGGCATCATTCAAGGCGGCAGCTATCCTGATTTACGCGAAGAAAGCGCGCGCTTTGTTTTAGATTTAGATCTTGAAGGTATCGGCATCGGCGGAGAAGTGATTGGTTTCGACATGAAAAAAACTGTGGAGATCATCAGCTGGCTGCGCCCGCTCTTGCCCGAGCATAAAGTTCGCTACACCATGGGTGTCGGTCTTAGGCCCCAAGACTTAATTGATGTTGTCTCAGAAGGCGTCGACATTTTCGACTGCGTTGCGCCGACCCGCAATGCGCGACATGGTTCACTCTATCACGGACGGACTGTGGAAAAAGAAGGACGGCCCCATTTCGAGTTTGAGGGAGAAAAAGACCACATCCTCATCAAAAAAAGCATCTATGCCAAAGACCCGCGCCCCATCCTTGAAGACTGCGGCTGCTACACCTGCCAAAATTTCTCCCGCGCCTATCTGCACTATTTATTCAAAGAACAGAAACTCGGCTACGCCCATCTCGCCTGCATCCATAATATACATGTGATGCAAGCGGTCTGCTTGCAGCTACAACAATGGATTATGGCAAGCTAGACAGATATGATATTCTAAAATTCTAGGGAAAATTTTTAAGGACAATACATGCCCGCCTGGTCAATGCATTTTGAAATGGAAATGGTCCTTCGCATCGTCCTCGCCTGTTTATTAGGCGGCCTACTTGGCTGGGAGCGCGAGCGTCATGGCATCTACTCCGCAGGCATCCGCACTTACAGCGCTATCTCGATCGGCGCCTGTGTCTTTGGCATCATTTCACTTTATATCGCCCACGACCCGACGCACGTCGCCGCCAACGTCATCACCGGCATCGGCTTTCTCGGCGGCGGCATTATCTTCCGTCAGGAAGGCAACTATATCGCCGGCGTCACCACCGCCGCCACCTTATGGGCCGCGGCCGCTATCGGTCTTTCCATTGCCTATGGCATGTATCTCATCGGCCTTTGCACAACCATCCTCATTTATCTTTTACTCTACTTGCCCCGTCTCACTTGGTGGCACAAGATTTCTCATCCCCGCCGCCACCGCCTCAGAGGGCCTGAGGAAAGTTAGGCAATCAAATCTTGAATCAGCGTTTGTAATTCGCCGTTTTCAAACATTTCCGCGACGATGTCACTGCCGCCGATAAATTGCTGCTTGATATAAACCTGCGGCACCGTCGGCCAATTGGAATATTCTTTAATCCCCTGCCGAATTTCAGGATTCTCTAAAACATTCACCGCCGCAAACGGCAGCCCGCAAGCCTTCAAAGTATTCGCCGCTCGCGCAGAAAACCCACACTGCGGTGCATCCGGCGTTCCCTTCATGAATATGATAATTGGGTTTGCTTCAATTTGTTGCTTGATGTTTTCTAAGATAGACATTTTTTTTCCTCTTTAAATAAATTCAAATTATATTAGTTCACAAAAGCCCCAACTGCAGCTTCGCCACCTCTGACATCTTCTCCCGGTCCCAAGGCGGGTCAAACACCAAGTCCACCTGCACCTCCATCACACCCCGAATCGCCTTCAGTTTCTCCTGAATATCACTCACCAACACAGGCCCCATCCCGCAACCCGGCGCAGTCAGCGTCATTTTAATTTCAACCCGATACGCCTCTCTGCCCAAAGGCAAAACCACCGTCTCATAAATCAACCCTAAATCCACCACATTCACCGGAATCTCCGGATCAAAGCAAGTCTTCAACTGCGCCTCAATTTTCTGCTCCAGGCTGCCTTCCATTTCATTAATGTCAGGCTCCTCCAAAATCACCAACCCCAAAGCATCCCCATCCTTTCCCGCAATCCGCACCAAATTCCCATTCACATAAACCGTATAGGAATTTCCCAAGGCCTGCGTCACCATCACAAAACTACCCTGCTTCACCGACACCTTAGCGCCAGAAGGAATCAGCGCCGCCTCACAATCCCGTTTCACTTCAATGGATTCATTTTTAAACATGGAAACTCTCACCACAGCCGCAACGGCTTTTCTCATTTGGATTAATAAAAACTAATTTTTTCTGCTTCAACCCGCCTTCTTTATTTTCCTCGATAAAGTCGACCGTGAGCCCCTTCACCTGATCGACACAAGTCGGGTCCACAAAAACCGTGAAGGCTTCTTTCAGCTGAAACTGCAAATCACCCTCAAACTCCTGGGAAACAATCGTCGGTGCGTAACTATAACCAGAGCAGCCTGTTTTTTTAACGCTGACCCGAAAACCTAAGCCTGGCTCCTTAGCCAGCATCCCTTTGATATGCCTTACGGCGGCCTCTGTAAAACGCAATAACTCATTCATGCTCTTCTCCTCACTCCGTACTCACTGGCTTATCATCCTCAGCTAGCGCCGCTCGTAGCGTATGCCAAGCCAAGGTCGCACACTTCACCCGCACTGGAAATTCAGACAAATTTTTAAAGGCTGCAAGCTTGCCTAGACCCACTTCTAAATCTTCCGGATGATCGTTTTCCGTCACCAAGCAATGAAAGTCCTCAAAGAACTTTTCAGCTTCCGCAAGCGTCTTGCCTTCCAAGACTTCCGTCATCAAAGATGCCGACGCCATGGAAATAGCACAGCCTTTCCCTTCAAAACGCAGCGCTTGAATCACGCCCCCTTTTTCATCCACATAGAGCGTCACTCGATCACCGCATAAAGGATTGTGCCCCTCACGGCAATGCTTCGCGCCGGCCAAAACGCCAAAGTTGCGTGGCGAGCGGCCATGGTCCACAATCATTTCTTGATATAAATCTCTTAAGTCTGACATTTAGGCAAAAAACCTCTTCGCAAATAAAAGCCCTTCCACCAAGGCTTCGATATCTTCCTGGTTATTATACAAACCCAAAGACAGCCGCGCGGTAGCGGGCAGGCCTAAGCGCTCCATCAAAGGCATAGCGCAATGATGACCGACGCGAATGGCGATGCCTTCCCGGTCCAAGACCGTGCCCAAATCATGGGGATGAATATTTTCAAGCTCAAAAGAAAGCACACCCGCTTTCTGTTCAGCCATTCCGATCAAACGCAACCCTGGGATGGCGCTTAACTTTTCAGCCGCCTCCGTTAAAAGGGCTTGTTCATGAGAAAAAATATTTTCAAGACCGGCTGCTTCGAGATAGGAAAGCGCCGCGCCAAAACCCACCACGCCGGCAATATTCGGCGTGCCCGCCTCAAATTTATAAGGCAGTTGATGATAAGTTGTCTTGGCAAAGGAAACCGTCTCAATCATGTCACCACCGCCTTGGTAAGGAGGCAGCTCTTCCAGCCATTCTTTTTTGCCGTATAAAACACCCACCCCGGTTGGGCCATAGGCCTTGTGGCTGGAAAAAACATAAAAGTCACAACCGAGCGCCTGCACGTCCACTGGCAAGCGGCCAAAGGCTTGCGCGCCGTCCACCAAAACCGGCACCTGCCGCGCATGCGCCCTGCGCGTAATTTCTTGAATCGGATTGATCGTGCCCAAGACATTGGACACCTGTGTCACCGCGACCAACTTGCTGCGCTCATTCAATAAATTTTGATAGGCCTCTAAATCCAGCTCGCCTTGGTCAGACATCGGAATGACGCGTAAGACCGCGCCGGTTTGTTCACAAAGCAACTGCCAGGGCACAATATTGGAGTGGTGCTCCATCACGCTTAAAATAATTTCATCGTTTTTTTGAATGAAGCGCCGGCCATAAGACTGCGCGACCAGATTAATACCTTCTGTCGCGCCCTTCACAAAAATCACCTCCTGGTTTGATTTCGCATTGATAAAACGGCGAACTTGCTCGCGCGTGTTTTCATAAGCGCGGGTCGCGCGCTCGCTCAAGGCGTGGACGCCGCGGTGCACATTGGCATGGTCGTTTGTGTAATAGTGAACTAAGGCGTCCAACACAACCTGCGGTTTCTGGCTTGAAGCCGCGCTGTCCAGATAAACTAGCGGCTTGCCATGGGCCTTCTGCGCTAAGATGGGAAAATCACCTCGCAGCGCATCAAAATCGGGGCCCCCTGTTTGAATCAAATTATGCTTTAACATGGCTTCAAATGCTTCCCCCACTCTTCATGCATCATTTGGACCAACCACGGTAGCGTCACACCACGCAACACCGCTTCCACAAAAGCTTGCAACAAAAGCGTCACCGCTTCTGCACGGTCAATGCCGCGCGCGCAAAGATAAAACAAACTGTCTTCATCTAACTGTCCTGTTGTCGCGCCGTGTCGACACTGCACCTCGTCCGCATAAATCTCGAGCTCAGGCTTCGTATCCACTTCGGAAAACGGCGACAAAAGTAAATTATGGTTGACTTGCTCCGCCTGCGTTTTCTTGCCCTCTGGCCGCACATGCACCTTGCCATTGAACACGGCGCGGGACTGCTTGGCTAAAACACCGCGGTAATCCATGGCGCTTTGCGTATGCGCAGCAGCATGGTCCACGTAAACATGATGATCAATCACCTGACCGTCTGCATCCAAACCATAAAAGCCGTTCGTCCGGCAAACCGCATGTGGCTCCCGCAAAAGGACCGTGAGCTCGTTGCGAGACAGTTGACCGCCGGTCGCAAAGGAACAAGCATTTAATTTGCTGTTCTGTTTTTGATAGAAAAAAAGATTGGCGATGTGCTTTGCGGCGGGCGCTTCATTTTGTACTTTGTAATAATTCAGTTGCGCGTCTCTGCCGATGAAACAATCCAGCGCCGCGTTAATAAAATAATGGTCGGCCCCCGCGCTGCGATACTCTTCCGTCACAGTAAGCTGGCTGTCGTTCTCAAGAATAATCAAATGGCGTGGATGCGCTATAAAGCCGTCCTGGCCGAGCGAAAGCGACAAAATATGCAGCGGTTTAGCTAAGCTCGCGCCGCGAGGTAAATAAACAAACAACCCATCGGAAAAAAAAGCGGCGTTAAGACTTGCAAAAGGATGCTTTTGCGCGTCAATTTCTTTCAGTAAATAAGCGCTGATTAAAGACGCATGCGTTGCGATAGCTTCACGCATACTGCTCACCATCACGCCTTCCGGTAACTTAGAAACGGTGGAAAATTGCGGCGCATACTGGCCATTCACGAAGACCGCGAGCAAACTGTCGCGCCTGCGTTCTGCAAAAAAAGTCTGCCACGCTCCCTTTTCAAGTAAATTCGTCGCAACCTGTTGCGGCGTCTGAAAGGCGGTTTTTCCCAAAAAAGAAACGTCGGTGTATTTCCAAGCCTCTTCCCGGCGCGAAGGCAAGCCGCGGCGCTCAAACTGAGAAAATTGTTCTCGCCGAAATTTTTCCAAAAAATCGCCGCTCTGGAAAGAAGACGGACTTTGTTCAAAGGCCGTCTTCAACCAAGAGAGCGTGTCTGTTTTGTTTGTCGTTGGTCTTTCCGTCATGACGCGGACTCTTTATTTTGCTGCTCTAACCAACGATACCCTTTTTCTTCCAAGGAAAGCGCCAAGGCTTTGTCGCCGGACTTGATGATGTCCCCTTTGGCCATGACATGAACGTGATCAGGCACGATATAATCCAAAAGCCGCTGATAATGCGTGACCATGATAATGCTTCGGCCAGCATCCCGCAGACTGTTGACGCAGCGCGCGACCATTTGCAGCGCGTCGATATCAAGACCAGAGTCGATCTCATCTAAAATAATCAAACGCGGTTCCAGCAAGAGCATTTGCAGAATTTCATTGCGCTTCTTTTCGCCGCCGGAAAAACCTTCATTCACGGCGCGATTTAAAAAGGCTTCGTTCAAGCCGACTTCTTTAATTTTAGTTTTGACCAAGGCGAGAAAGTCCACGGCATCAAGCGGCTTCAAGTTGCGCTGGCCGCGCACTTTGTTCAAGGCAGTGCGTAAAAAATAAGTATTGTTCACACCTGGAATTTCAACCGGATATTGAAAAGCCAAAAAAAGCCCGCGCGCCGCGCGCTCTTCCGCGGACAAGCCCAGCAAATCTTCCTCTCCAAAACGCACTGCGCCCTGGTTGATTTCATAACCTTCACGGCCCGCCAAGACATTGGCCAGCGTGCTCTTACCCGAACCATTCGGCCCCATGACCGCATGGACTTCACCAGGCGCGACTGAAAGCGTCAAACCGCGCAGAATTTGCTTGGTCTTCTGTTTATCGTCCTGCACGGACACATGAAGCTTGTCTATCTGCAACATAAAAACCTCGTTTCAGTTTGATTATCAACCCACACCGCCAATTACCCCACACTTCCCTCTAAACTCACCTCCAACAACTTCTGCGCTTCCACTGCAAACTCCATCGGCAACTCCTTAAATACCTGCTTACAAAACCCATTCACAATCACAGACACCGCATCTTCCGCACTCAACCCCCGCTGCCTGCAATAAAACAACTGCTCCTCTCCAATTTTCGAGGTGGATGCCTCATGCTCAATCCGCGCACGCGGATGCTTCACCTCAATATAAGGAAAGGTATGCGCACCGCAGGTATCACTCAACAACAGCGAATCACATTGCGTATAATTACGCGCCCGGTCCGCCGTCGGCAACACCCGCACCAATCCGCGATAAGTATTTTGCCCATATCCTGCGGAGATCCCCTTCGAAATAATCGTGCTGCTGGTATCTTTCCCAATATGAATCATCTTCGTTCCCGTATCCGCTTGCTGCCGGTTATGTGTCAAGGCCACCGAATAAAACTCACCGACAGAATGGTCTCCTTGCAAAACCACACTCGGATATTTCCAAGTGATGGCCGACCCGGTCTCAATCTGCGTCCACGAAATTTTGGAACGAACACCGCGGCAAAGCCCACGCTTGGTCACAAAATTAAAAATGCCCCCGCGCCCTTCAGCATCACCGGGATACCAGTTTTGCACCGTGGAATATTTAATCTGCGCGTGGTCCTGCGCCACCAACTCCACAACCGCGGCATGCAGTTGGTTCTCATCCCGCATCGGCGCCGTGCAGCCTTCAAGATAGCTCACATAACTGCCTTCCTCAGCGATAATCAAAGTTCTTTCAAACTGCCCCGTCTTCGCGGCATTAATTCGAAAATAGGTGGACAACTCCATCGGACAACGCACGCCTTTGGGAACGTAGACAAAAGAGCCGTCACTGAACACCGCCGAATTCAAACTCGCAAAAAAATTATCGCGATAGGGCACAACCGTGCCTAAGTATTTTTCAACCAACTCCGGATGTTTTTGCACCGCCTCTGAAAAGGAGCAAAAAATCACGCCCGCTTCCGTCAGCTTGGCCTTGAAAGTGGTCGCGACTGAAACACTGTCGAAGACCGCATCAACCGCAACCCCCGCCAGCCGGCCTTGTTCATGCAAAGGAATGCCTAAGCGTTGATAAGTCTCAAGCAGCTTAGGATCAACTTCATCCAAACTCTTGGGGCCTGTGTTCTCGGACTGCGACTTTGGTGCTGAATAATAAATGATGTCCTGAAAATCAATCTTAGGATAATGCACTTTGGCCCAGGCAGGCGGGCTT
This sequence comes from uncultured Coxiellaceae bacterium, assembly GCA_964449835.1. Taxonomy (GTDB): domain Bacteria; phylum Pseudomonadota; class Gammaproteobacteria; order DSM-16500; family DSM-16500; genus JABDGC01. The sequence goes on from CAYVBZ010000003.1 coordinate 44,844, forward strand.
AGCGTCAACCAATGTCGATACGCGCGTAAACGCCATTGCAGCATAAATTCCGGTTCGTTCTTTTTCTGAGAAATTAAACGAATGGTCTCTTCCGATAACCCGGGCTGAATCGAGTCCGACTCAATCGCGGTGACAAATCCGTATTGATAGTTTTTCTCCAACACCTTTTTTAAATAGTCATTTGCCATGGCTTATCCGCCTTCTCTCCCCAGCATGTCTTTTAAAGTCATTTTCTGCAGCGTTGAATAAATCACTTGATTAATCGACTGCCAATTTTTCTTGGTCGCACAAGTCGCGTCCAAGGCGCAAGCACCGCGCTTGCTGCAACATTCTGTCATCGCGAACTCCCCTTCAATCGCGGAAACCACCGCGGCCAGCGTAATGTCCTTGGCAGAAAGCGCCAAGCGATAACCGCCGTCAACACCGCGCACGGAAGTCAAAAGACCGGCCTGGCATAAAATTTTCAGGATTTTACTGACAACCGATAGAGACAAGCCCAAACGTTGAGAAAGCAGCGAAGCGCTGCAAAGTTGGCCTTCGTCCTGAGCCAAATGGCTCATGATTAATGTAGCATAATCAGCAAGTTTACTAATCCGCAGCATACATGATACCTTATCCCGCCATAAGCTCTTTTGAGCGGGGTATACGGTACCATGTTTGTACTAATTATAGCAAGAGCATGACGCAACAAGCAGCCACAAGTTCTCTCTCCTTAAACGGACTCCGTTTGTCGGTATTTTTGGGAATTTATCCTGAGGAAAAGCGGAAAAAACAAACGGTCACCATTGATGCGCATATTCGCTTTGCAGAGCCTCCGAAAGCCTGTGAGTCTAATCAGATCGAAGACACCTATTGCTATGCGGCCCTCATCCAATATTTGAAAGTCCAGTTAGACAAGCAAAAGTTTCAACTCATTGAAAATTTTACAAAAACGCTCTATAGTCTCATAAAAGCTTATTTTCCAGCAGGTGTAAGCCTTTCAGTCCGCGCCACAAAGCAACCCAGCATTCCAGAGTTAACGCAGGGAGTCACCTTTGAATATGGAGACGGGGTTTCAGCATGGTGATCCTGGGTCTAGGTTCAAACACCGGCGACCGCCTGGCCCATTTACGCAAAGCCCGCGAGTTACTCTCTCTCATCCCGAAGCTGACCTTACAGCAAGTTTCCCCACTTTATATTTCGGACGCCCTTCTGCCAGACCAAGCACCGGACTCCTGGGACCGGCCTTATCTCAATCTCGCCATTAAATGCGAAACGCGTTTGCAGCCGCAAGATTTGCTCCATCAATTAAAAAATGTGGAATACACCATCGGTCGCAAGCCGCTGAAAAGACACTGGGGACCGCGGGCCATCGATATTGATATTTTAATTTGGGACGACCTTTGCTACGAAGATGAGACCTTGCGCATTCCGCACACTCAGCTTCCAGAGCGGCCTTTTGCACTCTGGCCTCTTGCAGATCTCGCGCCAAATTGGATCTATCCAGGCGAGGGGCCCTATCACGGAAAAACCGCGGCTGAAATCTGCGCCCGCTGGGGCTCCCGTTTTTCCGGTGAGGCGCCGCTCCACACCAAACAAATTTTGCATCGCATCGACACACCGCGCTTGGTCGGCATTTTAAATCTCACACCGGATTCTTTTTCAGATGGCGGGCAAGCACAAGGCATTCAAACTGCTTTGCGAAAAGCCTATGAACTGGCTGGCAACGGCGCGGAAATTCTCGACCTGGGCGCGGAAGCTACAAATCCAGATGCTCTACCCCTAGATCCTGAAACTGAATGGGAGCGATTAGAACCCGTCCTGGATGCTGTTAAAAATGAATTGAAATACATGCTGCTTCCCCCCCATATCAGCATCGACACCCGACACCCAGAAACCGCAGAAAAAGCCCTTCGCAAAGGCATCGACTGGATCAACGACGTCAGCGGCCTGGAAAACCCCCGCATGCGCGAACTCGTCGCTGCCTCCCGAAGCGACTGTGTGGTCATGCACAATTTAGGCATCCCCGCAGCTAGAAACCGCGTCCTCCCTTTCCATCAAAATCCGGTGACAGAAATTCACTGCTGGGCCGAAAAGCGTCTCGAAGCGCTAGAAACCTGCGGCATCCCCCGCGACAAAATCATTTTCGACCTCGGCATCGGCTTCGGAAAATCCGCAGAACACTCCTTCGACCTTCTAAAAAACCTCATCCCCTTCCACTCCCTCAAAACCCGCCTCCTCATCGGCCACTCCCGCAAATCCTTTATGGACCTCCTCACCCCCGCCCGCCCCGCCGACCGCGATTTAGAAACCGCCATCCTAGCCATCCACCTAGCCAAACAAGGCGTGGATTATTTACGCGTCCACAACCCCGAAACCTGCAGCCGCAGCTTCCGCTTAGCCATGGCATTATAAGGGCTGTTGACAATTAAGATGTAATGCATTGATTAATGGTTAATTTGTCAACAGCTCCTAAGCGCATCAAATTAAATAAAATTTTACAGTTGATTGCCCCTTTTAAAAGTATGAAATTTGTAACCTAGACTTACAAATTTCATAGAAGCACTTATGGACCGTCCATTCTTTTATAAATTTTCTAACAAACTAGCTCTAACTTCTGCAACAGTATGAAACGAGCCAAAAACAAGCAGAAAATCTTTTTCTTTTGCCGCTTCCCACGCCGCAACCTGCGCTTCCTCAATTGATTCATAAAAATAAACCGCAGCAATTTTTTCTTTCTGAAAAGCCGCGCGCAAGTGCGCAAGACTAGCCGCGCGTTTCGTTTTGAGCGGAGCAACATACCACTCATCAATCTGATCTTTTATTTCTCGCAGACTTCCCGCCACATCTTTGTCCGCCAACATAGAAAAGATCGCTGCTTTTTTTCCTGGACAAAACATTTTTCGCAGCCGCTCCGCTAAAAAAGCAACTGCTGCTGGATTATGCGCAACATCGAAAATGGTCGTGATCTCTTCCGTTTGAATTTCAATTCTCCCTGGGAGCGAAACCGTTTTTATTCCACAACGCACCGCCTCTTCTGATACCGGCAACTTTTTTTGCAGCAATTCAACCGCCATCAGCGACGCGGCAAGATTTTGAAAAGCCAACTGTGAAAATGGTAAATCAGAGTAAGCGGAATTTTTTCCGTGAAAATCCCAGGACGTTTCTTTTAACTCAAAATGAAAATCTTGGCCTTGGCAGAAAAATGGGGAGTCCAGCTTCTTTGCCTCTTCTATTAAAGTAACCGGCGGACCAAAATCGCCGCAGACCACCGGGCGCTGCCGACGAAAGATGCCTGCTTTTTCCTGAGCGATCAATTCACGGGTATGGCCTAACCATTCAACATGATCGAGACCAATGCTCGTAACGATGGCAAGGTCCGCGTCCATGATATTCACAGCGTCCAAACGTCCGCCGAGTCCGACTTCCAAAATCCACAGATCGAGCTTGTGTTGATGCAAGACTTCCAAAACAGCCAAAGTATGATATTCAAAAGGCGTCAGCTTTATTTCTTTCCGGACGTCTTCAATTTTTTCATACGCTGCCACAAAAAATGAATCCGCCGTTTCTTTGCCTTGAATTCGCAAAAGCTCATTATGGCGGTACAAAATAGGCGAAGTAAAAACACCCGTTTGATAGCCTTGAGACAAATAAATTTTTTCCAAAGCCGCGGCACAAGAACCTTTGCCGTTTGTTCCGGCAATCAGGATGATGGGGCAGGAAGGCGGCGAAAAATTCAACCGCGCGGCAACAGCATGGACTCGTTCCAACCCCAAGATGATTTCTTGCGGTTGGATTTGAGCAATGTGCATTAGCCAGTCGTTAAGTATCATTTTTCCCTCTTACTACTATTTCACCGGCGGGACAATACCTAGCTTTTCTTCCCCCATCAACCCACCCCCATGTGGACAGCCTGTTGATAACTCAGCTAATTACCTCGTGATAACCTGTTCATCCAATCCCCACTCTAAGTTATCCTCACTCACCCCCAGCTTAAACCCCGCTTACCCCTAAGTTTTCCACAGCTTTATATCTGTATAACTATATGAATAATAATGCATAATAACCATTGTCCACAAAAAATCCTCTCTTAGTAGTAAAAATAACAAGCTTTTAAAAAATATATTAAAAGATATTAATGATAGAGTGCCGGAAAAAACAAAATCTTGGATAACTAGTTTAACCCCACTCCCTCAATGCAGAGGGAGGGGCGTCTTAACCAAGTTGCGTCCCCAAAAAAAAGCCCTTATACTCCGCCAACCTATCGTCCCAAACCCGAAGGACCTCGTCTTTTGACGACTGTACAAAAAAAGTTACAACACGAAGCCCTTATGCTCGTATTTTGGCAACTGATCATTACGATCTTGCTTTCATTAGCTATTGTGCTAATCAAAGGCCTTTCCAATGGCTACTCTACTTTCTTAGGTGCCGCCGCCTATGTTCTCCCCAATTTTATTTTCGCCTGGCGAGTATTTTCCAACAGCGGTTCCCGTATTTCAGATCGTTTTATGATCAATTTCCTCCTCGGAGAATTTACCAAACTCGTCTTAAGTGCTATTTTCTTCATCCTGATCGTCAAGTATCTGCCCGTGAACATGATTTTTGTCATGCTTGGTTATGCCTTGGCCATTTTTTCATTTTGGTTTGTTTGCGGCTGGCACTTTGGTCGGGGAAAGTCATCTATGACCATTAATCAACAAGGGCAAGCGCATGAGTGAACAGAGCATTTCGGCAGGACAATATGTTCAACATCATTTAGAGCACCTCACGCTGAATTTAAAAACGTGGCAATTCGGTGCCGGTGACGCAGGCTTTTGGGTGCTCAATGTGGATACACTGGCCGTTTCCCTTTTCATTGGTTTTCTCATTATTGGCCTCATGCGTTTTGTAGCCGCCCGCGCGACCGCCGGTGTGCCCGGCAGACTGCAAAACTTTGTTGAAATGATCGTTAATTTTGTACAACAATCAGTCAGCGAGTCTTACCATGGCAAGAGCAAACTCATTGCTCCTATGGCCTTGGTGATTTTCCTCTGGGTTTTTCTCTTAAACGCCATGGACCTCCTCCCTGTCGATTTACTGCCACGCTTGTTTGGCTTGGCCGACGTAGACCATTTCAAAAATCTACCCACAGCGGACCCCAATGCCACCTTTGCTATGTCCATCAGCGTTTTCTTTTTAATTATTTTCTACAACATTAAAGTCAAAGGTTTCCATCTGACCAAAGAAATTCTGACCCAACCCTTCGGCCCTTATCTTTTCCCGCTTAACATTATCTTCCGCTGCATCGAGGAAGGCGTTAAACCTCTTTCACTAGCGCTCCGACTTTTTGGAAACATGTTCGCGGGCGAATTGGTTTTTATTCTTATTGCGTTGCTGCCCTGGTGGTCACAATGGTTACCTGGTAGTATATGGGCCATTTTCCATATTCTGGTAATTTCGATCCAAGCATTTATCTTCATGATGCTGACCATCGTTTACCTGAGCATGGCGCATGATACGCATTAAGAAAGATCGGTTTTGTTTTTAATTAATATTTAGGAGATACAATGGAAAACTTAGCTCTTGTTTCAGGCTTAAGCGCTCTCGCCGCCGGCTTACTCATTAGTTTGGCTGCTTTGGGCACAGGCATTGGCTTCGGTTTATTGGGTGGAAAGTTTTTAGAAGGCGTCGCCCGTCAACCTGAATTGGCCCCCATTTTAATGATGCGTATGTTCTTGATGGCAGGCTTAGTCGATGCTTTTGCCGCAATCTCCATCGTGATGGGCTTATATCTCTTTTTTGCCTCAAACCCCTTTATTGCTGCTGTGACCTCCGTCACGAAAGCCGCCGTTAGCTAAGTTATTTGAGGACAGCCAATGAATATTAATGCCACTCTACTTGGCCAATTTATTACCTTTGCCATTTTGGTGTGGTTTACGATGCGCTATGTATGGCCTCCAATTATGAAGGCAATGCATGAACGCGAAAAGAAAATTGCCGCAGGGTTAGAAGCCGCGGAACGCAGCAAACATGAATTAGAGCAAGGCGCCCAGAAAGTCATGGCCATGGTCCGCGAGGCCAAGACAGAAGCTGCTCAAATTCTTGAACAAGCCAATAAGCGTTCTGCCCAGGTGCTCGAGGAAGCGAAAGAGCGGGCCTTGGAAGAGCAAAAGCGCATTATTGCCCTGGCGCAAGAAGAAATCGCGCGAGAAGTAAATCAAACCAGAGAAAAGCTGAAAACCCAGTTGGCAAGCTTAGCGATTGCTGGTGCTGAAAAGATTGTCCGTCATCACCTGGATAGCGCTAAACAAATGGCTTTATTAGATGAGTTTGTCGCTGAAATTTGAAACACAAGGATTATCGAATAAGGTACTTTAATGGCAACAATTAATTCCATTGCCCGGCCCTATGCACAAGCTGCTTACGAGTTTGCGCGGGCTAAAAAGGATTTGTCCCGATGGGGAATGATGCTCGGGACCGCCGCAGAGGCGGTCCAGCAGCAGGATATTTCCAAGGTCCTCAGTAATAGCCGCATCACGCCGGAGCAGTGGTTTTTGTTAATGAGCGATGTGTTATCTTCTTTTTTAAATGAAAGCATTAAAAACTTTCTTCGCTTATTAACAGAAAACAAACGCCTTGCCGCCCTGCCGCTGATTTATTCGCTCTTCAAAGAATTCGAAGCGCGAGACAATCGGTCGGCGGAAGTGGAAGTCGTTACGGCCCTGCCCCTCGATCACCCGCGTCAAAAGCAACTTGCAGACAAGCTGACCCAGCTTTTGAAACACCAGGTTACCTTGCGCTGCGCGGTTGATGAGAATATATTAGGCGGCGTCATTGTTCGCGCGGGGGACAAGGTCATTGATGGCTCAGTCCGCGGCCAGCTAACTCGATTACTTGAATTTGCAATAAGGTAAATAGCTATGGAACTTAAACAACTCAGCCCTTCCGAAATTAGTGAACTCATTAAAGAAAGAATTCAGAGCTTCGATTTAAAGCCAGAAGTACGCACTGAAGGCACCATCGTCAGCGTGAAAGACGGCGTTGTACGCGTTCATGGTTTAAATGATGCCATGCAGGGCGAAATGATTGCGCTGCCCGGTAACACTTACGGTCTCGCTTTGAACTTGGAAAGAGATTCCGTGGGCGTTGTGGTCTTAGGGCGTTCCAGCGAACTCTTGGAAGGACAAACCGCCAAATGTACCAACCGTATTTTGGAAGTTCCCGTCGGCGAAGCTTTATTAGGCCGTGTGGTGGATGCTTTAGGTAATCCCGTGGATGGCAAAGGCGCGATTAAAGCGCAAGGTCATTTTCCCGTTGAAAAAGTGGCGCCCACCGTCATTTATCGTCAACCTGTTTCACAGCCTGTCCAAACGGGACTCAAATCCATTGACTCCATGGTGCCAATCGGCCGTGGACAACGCGAATTGATCATCGGCGACCGCCAAACCGGTAAAACCGCTGTGGCCATCGACGCTATCATTAATCAACGCGGCACCGGCGTGAAATGTATTTACGTCGCCATCGGACAAAAAGCCTCTTCCATTGCCTCTGTCGTGCGCAAGTTAGAAGAACACAAGGCCATGGAACACACCATTATTGTCGCAGCACCTGCCTCAGACACTGCCGCTATGCAATATATCGCTCCTTATGCTGGTTGCAGCATGGGCGAATACTTCCGCGACAAGGGTGAAGATGCGTTGATTATTTATGATGATTTAACCAAACACGCCTGGGCTTACCGTCAAATTTCCTTGCTCTTAAGACGTCCCCCGGGCCGCGAAGCTTATCCCGGCGACATTTTCTATTTACATTCGCGTTTATTGGAACGCGCTTCCCGCGTGAACACCCACTATGTTGAAAAACATACCGAGGGCCGCGTGAAGGGCAAAACCGGATCTTTGACCGCCTTGCCAGTCATTGAAACCCAGGCAGGCGACGTGTCCGCCTTTGTTTCAACTAACGTCATTTCCATCACAGACGGACAAATCTTTTTAGAAACCGATTTATTTAACTCGGGCTTTCGCCCCGCCATCAACGCCGGTCTTTCGGTGTCGCGTGTTGGTGGTGCGGCACAGACCAAACTCATTAAGAAATTGGCCGGTGGCGTGCGATTGGCGCTCGCGCAATATCGTGAATTGGCGGCCTTTTCTCAGTTCATGTCCGATTTGGACGAAGCCACCCGCAAGCAGCTCGAACGCGGACAACGCATTATGGAAGTCATGAAACAAAAACAATATATGCCGCTTTCCATCGCGGACATGGCTGTTGTGTTGTATGCCGCCGATCAAGGTTTTCTGGACGAAGTGCCCTTGAACAAAATCGCTGCTTTTGAAAAAGGCCTGCAAGATTATGCGCATGCCCATCATGGTGAATTCATGACAAAGCTCAGCCATTCCGGCGACTATAACGATGAAATCGCTAAAACCTTGCGGTCCATCGTGGAAGGGTTCAAGAAAAACCACAGTTGGGAATAGGTGAGCAATGGCTGCAACCAAAGAGATACGCACAAAGATCCGCAGTATTCGCAATACGCAAAAGATCACCCGCGCCATGGAAATGGTGGCGGCGAGTAAAATGCGGAAAGCGCTAGAGCGGATGACGAAAGCCAAACCTTTCGCCAAGAAGGTGCTGCAAGTGATCAACCATGTTGCGCGCGGCCATCTTGAATATCATCATCCCTTTCTGCAAGAACGCGAAATTAAAAAGGCAGGCTATATTGTTGTGACCACCGATCGCGGCTTATGCGGCAGCTTAAACAATAATTTATTGAAAACAGTGCTGCGCGAGCTCAAAAAGCAGAAAGAGGCCAATATCAATTTGGATCTCTGTCTCATTGGCAATAAGGCCATGGCTTTTTTCAAACGCTTTGGCGGCAATATCGTAGCCAATGCTTCCCGTTTAGGTGATGCACCCTCGGTCATAGACTTAGTTGGCGTGGTCAGAGTTATGCTCGATGCTTACTTAAAAAACGAAATCGACGCCTTATATCTTTGCTCTAACGAATTCATTAATAAAATGCGCCAAGAACCGCGCATACAGCAAATTCTGCCCTTAGTTCCCGGGGAAGAAGAAGCCTTGAAACACCATTGGGATTATATTTATGAGCCAGATGAAGCCAGCGTTTTGCTGGACAACCTACTCACGCGCTATATTGAGTCCCAAATTTATCGGGGCGGCATTGAAAATATAGCCTGTGGACAAGCGTCCCGTATGTTGTCAATGAAAAATGCCACGGACAACGCGGCGTACTTGATCGAAGAACTGGAGCTGATTTATCACAAGGCCCGTCAAGCGACAATCACCCGTGAATTGTCCGAAATCGTGGCCGGTGCATCCGTATTAGAAGATTAAACAGAAAGAGGTAAGACAAATGAGCAGTGTGGTCAGCCTAACTAAAGTTGGAAAAATTGTTGAAGTCATTGGCGCCGTCGTCGACGTGGAATTTCCACATGACGCCGTGCCGAAGATTTATGATGCTTTAAATGTGAAATCTGAAAAGCTCGTGCTTGAAACCCAGCAACAATTGGGCGGCGGCGTGGTCCGCACTATCGCCATGGGTTCAACTGATGGTCTGCGCCGAGGACTGGATGTGCTGAACACGGGCCACCCCATCCAAGTGCCCGTGGGCAAGCCTACCTTGGGCCGCATTATGAATGTTTTGGGCGAGCCGATTGACGAACAAGGCCCCGTTGTGGCGGACCTGCTTCCCATTCACAGGCCCGCTCCCAGCTTTGCCGAACAAGCGGCCAACGAAGAATTGCTTGAAACCGGCATCAAGGTTATCGATCTCATCTGTCCTTTTGCCAAAGGCGGCAAAATTGGCTTGTTCGGCGGCGCCGGCGTCGGCAAAACCGTCAACATGTTGGAGTTAATCCGTAATATCGCCGTTGAGCATAGCGGTTACTCTGTATTCACAGGTGTGGGTGAAAGGACACGTGAAGGCAACGACTTCTACCTCGAAATGAAAGAATCCAAGGTGTTGGACAAGGTGTCTCTGGTCTACGGACAGATGAATGAACCGCCGGGCAACCGTTTACGCGTCGCTTTGACCGGTTTGACCATTGCCGAAAGTTTCCGCGACGAAGGCCGCGATGTACTTTTGTTCATCGACAATATCTTCCGTTATACGCTGGCCGGCGTCGAAGTGTCGGCGCTTTTGGGACGTATTCCCTCCGCAGTCGGTTATCAACCTACCCTGGCCGAAGAAATGGGCATCTTGCAGGAACGAATCACTTCCACCAAGACCGGCTCCATTACGTCCGTACAGGCCATTTACGTGCCTGCCGACGATTTGACCGATCCTTCGCCGGCAACCACTTTTGCGCACTTGGATGCGACCGTCGTCTTGTCGAGACAAATCGCCGAATTGGGTATTTACCCTGCTATCGACCCCCTCGACTCCACTAGCCGTCAATTGGATCCTTTAATCGTGGGCCAAGACCACTACGAAACAGCGCAAGCGGTCCGCAAAACTCTGCAGCGCTACAAGGAACTGAAAGATTTGATCGCCATCCTCGGGATGGATGAACTGTCCGAAGAAGACAAACTGACTGTCATGCGGGCCAGAAAGATCCAAAAATTCCTGTCTCAGCCCTTCTTCGTGGCCGAAGTCTTCACTGGGTCGCCCGGTAAATATGTGCCGCTCAAAGAAACCATCCGCGGTTTCCGCGGCATCGTGGACGGCGAATACGACCACTTGCCCGAACAGGCGTTTTACATGGTCGGCACCATTGATGAAGCAGTCGAAAAAGCCAAAGGCATTCATTAAACGGCGGAAGGGGAGTAACACCCATGACAGCAACCATGCGCCTCGATATTGTCAGCGCCGAGAAGGAAATTTTTTCCGAGGTCATCGAAGCGGCCTTTATTACCGCCGATATGGGGGAGCTCGGCATTTATCCCGGCCATACACAGCTTTTAACGACGCTCAAGCCCGGCAATGTGCGGGCTTTCATGCAGGACAAGTCTGAAGAAGTGTTTTTCATTAATGGCGGGATGCTGGAAGTCCAGCCCTTTATCGTGACTGTTTTGGCGGATACGGCTGTGCGTGCGCGAGATTTGGACGAACAAGCTGCCTTGGAAGCCAAAGCACGGGCTGAAAGAAAGCTTGCGGAAAAAACTTCCGAAATTGACTTTGCCTCGGCAGCCGGCGAATTGGCCGCAGCCATTGCCCAGCTGCGCGCAATACAACAACTGAGAAAACGCACCAAATAAGCGTTTATTGTTTGGAATGAAAATGGACATTCAAAAACCAGCCAAAAAAATCAAAAGACGCCGCCACGACTCCAACGACATTTTATTCCGTTATGCTCTGCTCCTCGGCTTCGGCGAATTCCATGTCAAATTCGACAAAGAAACCGGTTTAAAAGCGATTGTAGCGATTCATAACACCAAGCGCGGCCCTGCCCTAGGCGGCTGCCGTATGGTGCCTTATAAGGCCACAGCGAAAGCTTTAGAGGATGCTTTGCGCCTCGCCTCCATGATGACCCTTAAGGCGGCCATTTCAAATTTACCGCATGGCGGTGCCAAAGCCGTACTGATTAAACCCAAGCTCATCAAAGACCGGCAAGCCTATTTTGAAAAATTCGGGGAGTTCGTCAATGAACTGAATGGCCGCTATATCACGGCGGTGGATAGCGGGACCGATCCGAATGACATGGACATTGTGGCGCGCAAGACCAAATTCGTCACCTGTACCAGCGCAGACGGCGATCCTGCCCCCTATACTGCTCTGGGTGTGCGGCGCGGCATTGAAGCGGCCGTTAAATTCAAATTGGGCCGGGATGATTTACAAGGTCTGCGCGTTGCCATCCAAGGCGCGGGCCATGTTGGCTATGAACTGGCAAAACAATTGTGTGAGCGAGGCGCGAAACTAACGATCTGTGATATTAATGACCAGACTTTGGACCGCTGTGTTCAAGAGTTTGACGCCGACCTCTGCTCCCCAGATGAAATTTATGACCTCAAAGTCGATGTCTTCGCGCCCTGCGCCCTCGGCGCCATTTTGGACTTAAACACCATCAAACGCTTAAAAGCCAAAATCGTCGCCGGCTCCGCCAATAATCAATTGGCCCATATGCAATTCGGTCTCGCCATGCACGACCGCGGCATTTTATATGTGCCTGACTTTGTCGTAAATGCTGGCGGCCTTATCCAAGCCTCCGCCTTTTATGTCCACGGCGACATCAACAAAGCCCACGAACAAATCTCAAATATCTACGACACCCTCATGGAAATCTTCCAAAGGTCTAAAAAAGAAAACATCCCCACCGTCGACATCACCGAAAGGATTGCCCAAGAAAGACTGAAGTAAATCCATCATGCTTGTCCCTTCTGGTTTTTAAGCCCTCCCAAACTCAAAACTCAAAATCTCTTCAATACGCTGACACCCCACCGCCAACATCACCAAGCGGTCCACGCCCATCGCAATGCCCGCGCAATCCGGCAAGCCCTGCGCGAGCGCAGCCAAGAGACGCTCGTCTATAGGGACCTTAGGTGCCCCCTGCTTCTTGCGGTCTTCTAAATTCTGCAAAAAACGGGCCCGCTGCTCCTCGGCAAACTGTAATTCATGAAAACCATTTCCTAATTCAATCCCTCGGTAAAAAACTTCAAAGCGCGAAGCAAGCGGTGGCAGGCCTTGCCGCAGGCGCGCCAAGGCTGCTTGCGAAGCAGGAAAGTCATAAATAAACACAGGACGTTCATCGCCTAGCTGCGGTTCGATACAATGACTCAATAAAAGCTGGAGCCAGCCGTCCCGCTCTAAGGTGGCCGCCACCTGAATCTCCTTTTGCTGCTCGGCACAAGCCTGAAGCGCATCAAGTGAAGCCTCATGAGGATCAATTCCTAAAAACCGCTCGAAAACTTGCTGATAGCTATACCGCTCCGCTGGCTGCGTCCGCATTAGAAATTGTAACAAGGCATCCACCTCATCCATTAAAGCATGATGATCAAAGCCCACACGGTACCACTCAAGCATTGTGAATTCAGGATTGTGCAAACGCCCCAACTCATCTTGACGAAAGGCTTTGCAGATTTGATAAATGCAGCCTGACCCCGCCGCCAATAAACGTTTCATGGCATATTCCGGCGAGGTTTGGAGATAACAAGTTTGGTCCTGCGAAGACCGCGGATTACGGACGGCCGCAGAAATACTCAAAATAAAGGGATCTGTCACCGTTCCGTGAGAGAGTAAGGGCGTTTCAACCTCAAGTACCCCACGCTCAGCAAAAAAACTGCGAATTTGAGCAAGCAGCGCCGCTCGTTTTTTTAAGAACTCTACTTTGGCGGAAGGCCGCCAGTTTAGAGACACATCTTATTCCTTGACCCGAGCAACGTATTCACCGGTCCGCGTGTCCACTTTCAACAACTCACCTTCCGAAATGAACAAAGGAACACGAACAATCGCGCCGGTTTCGAGTTTAGCGGGCTTCGAGCCGCCACCAGAGGTATCCCCGCGAATACCGGGATCGGTTTCAACAACTTTGAGCACCACAAAAATCGGAGGGTTGACGATGATCGGCTCTCCATTCCACAACGTAATCATGCATTCAGTTTGCTCTTTCAGCCATTGCTTTGCATCCGCCACTTGGGTTTCATTGACGGCATATTGCTCAAAAGTATCTTGGCACATGAAATGCCAGAGGTTGCCATCGTTATAGAGATATTGTGCTTCAATGTCAGAGACATCCGCCGAAGGCAGAGAATCATTAGATTTATAGGTCCTTTCAACCACACGGCCTGTCTTTAAATTGCGGGTTTTAACCCGGTTAAAGGCCTGGCCCTTCCCGGGTTTGACAAACTCATTGTCCAAAACAACACAAGGGTCACCGTCAATCATGACTTTGGCGCCGCTTCTGATTTCATTCATCCCCAGTACGCTCATTATGGTTTACTCCGCTCTAAATCGGCATATAATAATCGCTTTGTTTGAAAAGTGCCATTGCCACAGCAGCTATGATAACCACCAAACCCAACCCCAAACTGGACTGGCAGCAAGAGTTAATTCAGGCCGTCACTGATCCTCGCGAGTTATATCGGTTGCTGGATTTAGATCCTGCCACACTCCAAATTCCGGAAAAGGCCCTTGCACAGTTTCCGCTCAAAGTCCCGCGGGGGTTTATTGCGCGCATGCAAAAAGGAAACCCCAAAGACCCCTTGCTGCGGCAGGTCTTGCCTCTTCCAGAGGAAGAGCAAAAAAAGAAAGCCTATCTTCCAGACCCTTTAAAAGAGACAGCGGCCAATCCTATTTCCGGCCTTTTGCATAAATACCATGGCCGTGTCCTTTTGACGCTGACCGGCGTTTGCGCCATTAATTGCCGCTATTGCTTCCGCCGTCATTTTTCCTATGCTGAAAATAATCCTAGCCAGCAAGGCTGGGAAAAAATCTTTGCTTATATTCAGAAGGACCCGACAATTCAAGAAGTGATTTTAAGCGGCGGCGACCCTTTGCTGTTAAATGACAGAAGCTTGAAAAACTTCACAGATCAACTGGCCGCCTTCCCCCAGGTTAAGCGATTACGTATTCACAGCCGTATCCCCATTGTGCTGCCGGAGAGGACCTCTGAAGAGCTGCTCATTTGGTTCAAAGAACTAAAACAGACGCCGGTCTTGGTAACGCATTGCAATCACCCGCAGGAAATTAACCCAGCAGTAAAGGAAGCCATGCAGCTTTTAAAGCAAGCCGGAGTCAGCTTGTTGAATCAGGCGGTACTTCTAAAAGGGGTCAACGATGATGTCGAAACACAAGTTGCTTTGAGTGAAGCCCTCTTCTCGGCGGGAATTCAGCCTTATTATTTGCATCTCTTTGATAAGGTTGAAGGCGCGGCCCACTTTGATTTGCCCTTGGCCCATGCTAAAAAATTATATCGTGACTTGAGCCAACGCCTGCCCGGCTATTTGCTGCCGAAACTAGCACAGGAAGTGCCAGGAGAAGGCGCAAAGCGAGTCTACAGTAGTTTCTAGCCAAAATTATAGGACAAGCCCCCGCCATAGAGGTTTAAATCGCCTGTTTGATTATTGCCATGCGCTCTGGCCCACTGAAGATTGACCGCGATGCTGGGCGCGAAATAATAAGCAAGACCCAAGGCCATGTAGAGACCCGTCACATTATTTGCGCCGGGATTGAGATTCAAGCCGCTGGCTAACTGCGTATTTGTAATTTGGACGTTAGAATGGACCCGCGCAATACCGAGTTTGCCAAAAAGCTCGACGCTCGAGTCTGAGATTGGCACAGAGGCCTTCGCGGACAAATCATAGGAATAATGCGTGTCTTGTCCTAGTTTGGGGCCATTGTAGATTCGCGTTGGAAAGTAGTGGGTGTAGCCTGCTTCTGCGCTAAAGAAGGTCGTGAGTTTATAACCGAGATTAACATTATAGCCCATGCCCGAACGACGAACATTCGGCGCATCGTAACTTTTACTCGAGACCGTGGAATACCCCATGTTGCCTTCAATATACCATCCTTGCGGCGGCGGAAAAGCAGCTTGAGCACTCGCGGAAAAAATAAGGCCCAACAAAAAAAGACGCAAAACGAAGCAAAATCCCTTTTTCAAAACCAAACTCCTTCAGACAGACCAGCAGTTATTTTATGCTTTCTTGCTATGAAGTAAAGGAGAGATAACCCCCTCTCCCTCCATGCTCCGCTAATCAAACTTATAAACAAATCCCAAATTAAACTGGTCCTGTCGCGGCGTTGAAATCCCACTAAAGGATTGATAAGCCGTATAAACATACTCCCCACGAAGATCAAGGTTCTGAGTCAAACCCACTTGCATTCCCAAACCAAATTGACCGCCATTCACATTGCGGTTGGAGGTTTGAGAAGGTGTGAAATGAGAACGGACGAGACCAAGACGCAGATAAGTTAAAGTATGGTCGGTCAACATAATTCCGGGGAGAAGACTAATGCCATAACCATAGGTGGTTTTGAGGCCATTATCATTCAGGGTCAAGGTGCCCAAAGTGCCAAAAAGTTCCCCGCCAAGATAGAGATTTTGGGAGAGAAGCGCGCCGTAACCGGCATTGACCATAAAAGGCACGCCGCGGTAATTACGATTTAAGCTATCTGTGGTGTTGGTGGCTTCACCAATACTCGCACCCAAGTAAGGCGCGCCATCAGCAAAAGCCGCAGTGGCTGTGAGCGCGAGAGCGGTGCCCGCAAGCATTAATTTTTTCAACATAAGGTCACTCCTAAGGGTTATTCTTTGCTTTAAAAATATACTGTATTGTATATTAAAGTCCTAAAATACTCAATGAACAGACCCGGTTAAATAATGCATTAAAACCCACTATATTTCTACCCCCCATTTTACATAGGGCCGTTCGCCCTGAGGAGGCTGCAAAGCAGCCGTCTCGAAGGGCCTCCGATTGAAATCTTGCCAATCAACCACAAGACCGCGTATGATTTGGCTCTTTTCCAGGCTTTAAAAAAATGACCGTGACGCTAGTCAACTTACCCCAATGGCTTGCTTTGCAAGACCATTATCAGCAGGTGGAAAACCAGAAAATGCGTGACTGGTTTACGCAGGATTCCTCGCGATTTGAGCGTTTCTCTCTGCGTTGCGGCGCTTTGTTGTTTGATTATTCCAAAAATCGGATCACGACCGAAACCCTCGACCTGCTAGTCCAATTAGCGCAGGCCCTGGATTTGCCGGCCAAAAGGAGCGCCCTTTTTTCAGCAGGGCCTGTGAATGTGACGGAAACCAGGCCCGCTTTGCATACGGTCTTACGTCAGCCCAAGACAAAGCCGCTTTGGGTGAAAGAACAAGAGGTAGGCTCCTTGGTTCGCGAAGCCCTGAACAAAATGGAACACTTTGTCCAAAGGCTGCGGCAAGGTCATTGGTTGGGTGCAACCGGCAAACCGATTCGCACGGTGGTCAACATTGGTATTGGCGGTTCACATCTCGGTCCTTTGATGACAACCGAGGCGCTTGCAGCCACCGCCTCCGAAAAGCTCTCTTTTCATTTTATCGCGGATGTGGATGAGGAAGCCCTGCAAGCGGTCTGGCAGCAACTGGATCCGGAAAGCACCCTTTTTATTATCTCTTCCAAGTCCTTCACCACAGTCGAGACAATTTTGAACGCGAAAAGCTGTTATGCCTGGCTCGAAGAAAAATTAAAGACCTCCGCTCTAAAGGCCCATTTTGTCGCGGTGACAGCGCAAATCGAAAAGGCGAAAAGCTTTGGCATCCCAGAGGAGCAAATTTTCCCCATTTGGGACTGGGTGGGCGGACGTTATTCGGTGTGGTCGGCGATTGGTTTACCACTGGCCTTGCAAATTGGCATGAAAGGTTTTTATGAGTTCTTGGAAGGTGCCGCTGCAGCGGACCAGCACTTCCTCGAAGCAGACTTGGAAAAAAATATTCCTGTGATCATGGCCTTGCTCAGCGTTTGGTATGTCAATTTTTTTAAGGCGCCGACGCAAGCTATTATTCCTTATGCCTATCGTTTAAGACATCTGCGCGCTTATCTGCAGCAGCTTGATATGGAAAGCAACGGCAAGCGCGTGACGCAACAAGGCGTCGAAGCGCCGTATGCCACAGGCCCAATTATTTGGGGAGAACTGGGCATTCATGGGCAGCATGCCTTCCATCAATTGCTACACCAGGGGACCCATCTGGTGCCCATTGATTTTATTTTAGTGGGACGAGAAGCCCAAAAAGGGCGGAGCGCCCATCAAGATATTTTAATTGCCAATGCCTTAAGCCAAGCGCGCGCCTTGATGCAAGGAAAAAGTGCGGCTGAGTTTGCACAGGAAAGAAAGGCGCAAGGACTTTTGGCGAGTGAGACCGAGCGACTGGCGAAGCATCAAGAAATTCCAGGCAACCGGCCGAGTTCCATCTTTTTTATAGACCAACTGACGCCGCACAACCTCGGCATGCTGCTTGCCTTTTATGAACATAAAATTTTTGTCCAAAGCGTCATCTGGGATGTGAATCCTTTTGATCAGTGGGGTGTTGAGCTGGGGAAGACTATTTTATCCTCTGTAATAGAAGGACTGAAACAAGTGGAAGTAGACCCACAGCACGACTCCTCAACGAAGAATTTAATGCTGCATTATAGAAGCTTAGATCAAAGGTAGATATAAATTCGGTTTTCTCGCACAATATCAAGCCAGTGTCTTTGAATTATTAAGTGGTAGAACGCTATGCCTTACTTATTATTGCCCATTCTAATGCTCGCCCTGCTTACCAGCGCCTGCGGCCAATATGGCTCGCTGCATCTTCCTGAAAATCCGCCGGCGGAGAAAACCAAATGAATACCCTGACCTTTTGTAAAATGCACGGCCTCGGCAATGATTTCATGTTGGTCAATGCGCTGCGCGAACCATTCACACTTAAAGCACCGCAAATCGCAAAGCTCGCAGACCGCAATCAAGGCGTGGGTTTCGATCAATTATTAGTGCTGCGCTCTTCCAACAAAGCCGACTTGTATTGCCAAATTTTCAACGCGGATGGCAGCGAAGCGGAACAATGCGGCAATGGCCTGCGCTGTGTGGCGCGGTTTATTCACGAAGAAAATATCCTGGCCAAAAAGGCGCTGACCATCGAAACCCCAGCAGGGTCCTTTCAATTGGAAATCAAAGATTACACGCAAATTCGAGTGGGCTTAGGCCCGCCGATAATGAAGCCCGAGGTAACGGTGAAACTCGGCGACCTTTCCGCAGCTTTAACCGTGTTGTCCTTGGGCAATCCGCATGCCATTTACCGAGTGAGGTCCTGCCAGGAAATACCGGTGGGTACCTGGGGCGCAGTCATTGAAAAACACCCGGCCTTCCCTCAAGGCGTGAACGCTGGTTTTATGGAAGTCTTGGACAGAAACGCCATCCGTCTTCGCACCTATGAGCGCGGCGCCGGTGAAACCCTCTCCTGCGGCTCAAACGCTTGTGCGGCCGTCATCGCCGGCATCACAAAAGGCTGGCTGGATTCACGCGTCGCAGTCACTCTAAGCCACGGCAAACTTGAAGTGGAATGGCTCGGTCAAGACCACCCCGTCTTCCTAACAGGCCCCGCCGAACGGGTTTTCACCGGCATGATCGATATCCCCTTTCCTCCACAACGTGGAGGAAAGGGTTAGGGAGAGGAGGTATTATATTCCCAGCTAGCTTTTAAAAACAAAAATGCGGAGTGTTGCTGCATGGCTCTCAGCCAATTGCTTATCCATAACTTCAGAAACCTAGAACAAGCTGAACTGAAACCGCAGGCCCAGGGTTTTAATTTCCTCTATGGCCGCAATGGCAGCGGCAAAACCAGCTGCTTAGAGGCTATTTATTACCTCGGCCACCGCCGCTCTTTTCGTAGCAACAATGCAGACCATTTGATTAGGCATAATTCAGATCGATTTAATATATTCGGATATATAAATGATCGATTTGATCAGCCTGTCCCGGTGGGCTTAGAGCGTTTCCAAACGGGAGACTTTCAAGTTCGTGTCAATGGAGAAGAAGTTAGCACTATATCGGAATTAGCCAGTTTTTTGCCGACGCGCTTGATCAATGTTCATAGCCATTCATTGTTAGAAGGCAGCCCCTCTCACCGAAGAAAATATCTGGATTGGGGAATTTTCTATCAAAATCAAGAGTTTCAAGCTATATGGCAGCGTTTTAAACGGCTGTTAAAACAAAGAAATGCTGCTCTGCGCATGAAAGGACCATTCAAGGAGCTTCAAAGCTGGACTGCGGAATTTGCGGAGGCTGCCTTGGCTTTTCATCAATTACGCCTTTCCTATTTCGAACAACTATTGCCTGTCATTCAGTCTATTTTGAGCACAGGGCTTGCTCCTTTTTTCGATCTCTCCGGTTTAAGCATCGATTATCGGGCAGGTTGGGATGAAACCCAGTCCTATGCAGAATTATTGACCGCTGCTTTGCCCACCGATTTGGAGCGCGGCCACACCCAGCTTGGGCCGCATCGGGCTGATTTAAGCTTTAAACTAGACCGCATTCCAGTGAAAGAGGTTTTGTCGACAGGACAACAAAAGCTACTGGTTTGTGGTATGATTGTTGCGCAAGGCGCGCTCTTGGCCCGGCAAGGGAATAAGCAGCCGATTTACCTGGTGGATGATTTACCTGCAGAGCTTGATCGGAATAGCCGTCACTGGCTAATCAACAGGCTTGCGGAACAGGGGGCACAAGTTTTTGTGACCGCCGTGGAGCAAGAAGCGATCAGTGAAATCTTGACTGAAGTTGGTAGCCCCGTAAAAATGTTTCACGTGAAACATGGCAACATTCAAGAAACGGCCGCTTCAATTTAAACTGTTCCACGTGAAACATAGCAGAGACAATAGATGGTATAATGACGGAGATAACGTGAATACCTCACTCATGAAGACTGACAAATCAGCTTACGATTCATCGAAAATTCAAATTTTGCGCGGCTTAGATGCTGTTCGCAAGCGGCCTGGCATGTATATTGGGGATACGGATGACGGAACAGGCTTGCATCACATGGTTTTTGAGTTGGTCGATAATTCTATCGATGAAGCGCTCGCTGGTTTTTGTGATACAGTCGAAGTCATTATCCATAGCGATGATGCTGTAACAGTGAAGGACAATGGCCGCGGCATTCCAGTTGATATCCACCCCGAAGAAAATCGCTCCGCAGCCGAAGTGATCATGACGGTGCTGCATTCCGGCGGAAAGTTTGATAATGATGCCTACAAAATCTCCGGCGGCTTACATGGCGTAGGTCTTTCTGTCGTAAATGCCTTATCTGAAGACTTGCAATTGACGGTCCGTGTGAATGG
This sequence comes from uncultured Coxiellaceae bacterium, assembly GCA_964449835.1. Lineage (GTDB taxonomy): Bacteria > Pseudomonadota > Gammaproteobacteria > DSM-16500 > DSM-16500 > JABDGC01. The sequence goes on from CAYVBZ010000003.1 coordinate 65,544, forward strand.
CAAAGTCCACCAGCAACATTATAAGATGGGTGAACCTCAAGCACCCATCGCTGTCTTTGGAGATACGCAAGATCACGGGACCGAAATCCGCTTTAATCCCAGCCATGAAATTTTTAGCAATATTAAATTCCATTATGAAATCCTGGCTAAACGGCTGAGAGAATTGGCTTTTTTAAATCCAGGGATTCACATCCGCTTAAAGGATGAACGTGAAAATCGTACAGATCAATTTGAATATAGCGGCGGCATCAAGGCCTTTGTCGAAGACCTAAATCGTAACAAAAACCCCATTCACAGCAAAGTTTTCCATATTGGCGGCGAAAAAGACCGCATAGCTGTTGAAGTCGCTTTGCAATGGAATGATAGTTTCATCGAAAAAATCTTTTGTTACACAAACAACATTCCACAACGTGACGGTGGGACCCACTTAGCGGGTTTTCGCGGCGGCTTGACGCGTGTGATGAATCAATATTTGGAAAAAGAAGGCTATCTGAAAAAAGCCAAAATCTCGACCACAGGTGATGACTTTCGAGAAGGATTGACCGCTGTGCTCTCAGTCAAAATGCCCGGCCCCAAATTTTCTTCCCAGACCAAAGATAAACTGGTCTCGTCTGAAGTAAAAGCGGTCGTAGAGTCCTTAATTGGCGAAAAATTTTACGAATTCTTGGTTGAAAACCCACAAGATGCTAAAGCCATCGCCAGTAAAATGATTGAAGCGGCACGTGCGCGTGAAGCGGCACGGAAAGCACGCGATTTAACACGGCGCAAATCCGCCTTGGATCTAGCTGGCTTACCAGGAAAATTAGCGGATTGTCAGGAAGAAGATCCTAGCAAATCTGAGCTTTTCATTGTTGAGGGCGATTCTGCAGGTGGTTCAGCGAAACAAGCCCGGGACCGGCGCTCACAGGCCATTTTGCCTCTAAAAGGAAAAATTTTGAACGTAGAGAAGGCGCGTTTTGATCGTATGCTCTCCTCCGTGGAAGTGGCCACCTTAATCACGGCCTTAGGCTGCGGCATTGGGCCGGAAGAATATGATCCCAACAAGCTGCGTTATCATCGCATCATTATCATGACGGATGCGGATGTCGACGGCTCTCACATTCGGACTCTGCTTCTCACCTTCTTCTTCCGCCAAATGCCCGAATTAATTGAAAGGGGCTATATTTATATCGCGCAACCGCCTTTATTTAAGGTGAAGAAAGGCAAACAAGAACAATATGTCAAAGATGATGAGGCCCTGGACAATTTATTGCTTCAGTCCGCGCTTGAGGGTGCAGAGCTTACTCTCGGACGCGACAATCCTTCGTCTTTAGCTGAAGCGGAACTGACAACGCTGGTCCAAGAGTATCAGTTGAATCGGTCCGCCATCCAACATCGTCTAGGAAAGCGTTATCCACATCAAATTCTGGAACAAATGCTGGAATGCGAGAGTATCAATGAAACCAAACTTAGCGACCGGGCTTTCATGGAAAGTTATGTGAAACACCTTGAGGAAAAATTAAATGCTTTGACGCTCGGCACTATTCGCTATTGTTTTTCCTTAGAAGAGGACAGCGAACGCCATTTCTGGCAGCCTCAAGCGGTTGTGACCAGCCATGGCGCGGACCATCACTTGTTGCTCGGAAAAGATTTATTCTTATCGACTGACTTCCGCCGCATGGCGCAACTGTCCGCAAAATTGCACGGTCTCTTGAAACCCGGCGCTTCAATTAAGCGCGGGGAAAAACAAGCCGCTGTCAGCTCCTTCCGGGATGTGGTTACTTGGCTTTTAAGCGAAGCCAAAAAAGGCCAAACCATCCAGCGCTACAAAGGTTTAGGCGAAATGAATCCAGACCAGTTGTGGGACACCACCATGAACATGGACACCCGCCGTTTAATGCAGGTCAATGTGGAAGATGCCGTCGCCTCCGACCAACTCTTCACTACCCTCATGGGCGACGAAGTCGAACCCCGCCGCGCCTTCATCGAAGCTAATGCTTTGGCGGTCGTGAATTTAGACGTTTAATAACTTAGGGCACGCACGCTGCCTCACAAATGACTCAAAATCGAGATCGGTCCTCTCTAATGGCGGCTTCGTGTTGCACATTACGAGCGTAGACCTCGCTGCGCTCACAATGAAAGTACTACCCCCTAAAGCCCCAAACGCCCACATCTTTCCTCTAATAAACGAAGATATTTCTCCTGCATAGACCGAGATAAAAAACTAACGCGGACCAACGCCTTCCACAACGGCATCGCTTGTTGAATTTCTTGAATCACTTCTGCAATAATTTTTTGATTAAGCCCTAAGCACTCAACTGCAAAGTAGCGAAAAAAATCCTGTTTATTTAAATTTCTTTTTTTACCGTTCAAAGGTAAAGCCATTTCTTCTTGTGTACTTCCTAAAGCAATCGAAGAATTCAGCAAATCATAGACCGGCGACAAGGTAGTTTTTTGGTCTCGCGTGATCAAAGAAAAATTTTTTAAATGCATATCTTCATTGCCAATCAGAAAATTAAATAACGTAAGCTTAAATAATTTAACAAATTCAATTTTTGGAAAAGAACAAAACTGCGCGATGACTTTAATCACTTTTTCCATGGAGCTTTCATATTTGGTGTATCGATTTCCCCCGGAAAGCTGGGCAAAATCTTCTAAAGCTAATTTTTTATGATGGCCAAGTCGATCAAAGCGTTTGACAAAATAAGTCATACAATCTTTCGAGTAAATTAAGCCATGAATAGGAACTTCAAGTCCTATGAGTTGTGCGAGAGCCATGGTAATCGCTTCATTTTCCGGTAATTCAGAGTAATGAGCACTAGGCGGTTTTAAAATATAATGTCCATTTTGATCCACAATTTCAAAACGTTCATCTTTAACTTTTAATTGCGCGCTTAGTTTTGTCTGTATGCCTTGAATAGACATTTTTCCAACGAGAGCGATTGCTTCTTGGCGCTGTTCTTCGGCGCTCAGTTCTAAGGGGTTGAGATTTATTAATTGTGGAGACAGTAAGCGCAGTCCCTGGCGGGAATAGTTTTCTTGAGGACCTATGATTTCATAGGTAATAGGACAGCGTCTCATTCAAATTCCTCGATTGTAACCGCGCCAACGACGTCCTTACCCACTTTCATAAGCTGTTCAAAATAATCATTTCCATCTAACTTATATTTTCGTAATAAAGCCTCAAGCATGGCACCTTCGGGTAGCAATCCTTCAAAAAAGGGAGGAAAGTTGTCAAAGGTGTAAGTTTGTGTTGCTAGAGGCATCGTGAGCGAGACAGGTGCACCTTGATAATTGGCAAGGTAGGTAAAATTGAATTTTCCGCCATTCAACATTTCTAACACCCCGGCTTCTACCCCAAGAACAAACACACGCGCTTTTTTCATTAGTCTTTATCCTTGGTTTGTGCAAAAGGAGTCTCTAATTTAATTCGGATATTTAAAACCTCTATGATCTTTAACAAGGTATTTAATTGTACTGACTCCTTCCCTTTTTCAAGATCAAAGACAGCGGTTTTACCCACGCCTGCTAATTTAGCTAATTCTTGCTGTGTTAAGCCGCTTTGTTTTCGGTAATAATGGACTATATTTGCAATTTCCCTTGAGGTCATAGTATCACCAGAAAGAGGTATATATTACTGTTATAGCAGTAAAAAGAATAAAAAAATAGATTTCATGTTTTTTTATTTTATGATGCTATCATTTTTTACTGCTATAGCGGTAAACTTTCAAGCTTGGCGTGGGTCTGGAACAACCTGAATGAGTCGGTGCTCTTCCAGCAATCTATTGAAAAGTAAGGAATATATTTCCCGTTTGAACATGGTAAAGCTCTTTACTCAACTCAATACACTGAGTAAAATAAAAAGGGCTGGCTCAATCAAAGCCCATCAGCCAAATTCGAAAGTGACTCTATTGTATTTTAGAATTAAAGAAACTCGCATCAAGCAGCGGGGGGCCCTCTATGAGAAGGTCATGAGGGTCAACCATTCACTGCTACTTGCTCTACCTGCGGTACCAACAAAGGCATCACCACATAAAGACTCCGGTCCTTCTCATCCACCGGCTCAATCAAAACCCCATCGTCCAAATTAGAAAACGACCAACATACCTGCTCCGAGTCCAGCGCAGAAATCGCATCTAAAAGGTAACCTACATTAAACGACACCTCGACAGGACGCCCCTTATATTCAACCGGTACCACTTCTTCCGCCTCTTCGCGCTCCGGGTTATTGGCGCTCATTTCAAGGCAGCCCTCTTTAAGCTGCCACTTAATGCTGCGGAATTTTTCATGCGAAAGAATGGAAACACGAATCAAGGCTTGGCGCAGCGCTTCACGGTCCGCGAGCACAGCATGAGCGCCCTTTTGGGGAATCAGTTTGTGATAATCCGGCAAAGATGCATGCAGCAATTTCGAAGTGAAGGTAAAGTCCTCGGTAATCACGCGTAAATAATGATCATTGATGCAGAGCTTCACCGGCGCTGGATCGTCCGCGTTCAAAAGCCGCATTAACTCCAAAACACTCTTGCGCGGCAAGAGAATTTTAGTTTGGAGCTTGCCAATGCCCGCCTCTTCAATTTTGCTCAGCGCAAAACGGTGTCCGTCCGTCGCCATGCACTCGATGACACCGGGACGCACGTCAAAGACAGCGCCGTTGAGATAATGGCGTACATCTTGTTGTCCCATGGCAAAATTAATTTTATAAAGCAGACGGCGTAAATCAGCTTGCGGCAGCGTCAATTCGGCTGGAAAAGACTTTTCTTCAATGGAAGGAAAATCCTGCGCGGGCAAGGTGGCCAAATTAAAACGGCTTTGGTTGGCCTGCAGCGTGAGCCGCTCATTTTCCGCGGTCAAGGTAACCTGCGTTGCTTCCGGCAAGGCACGGCAGATGTCATAAAGTTTGCGGGCCGGTGCCGTCACCGCGCCGCCTTGTTGAAGCGCCGCTAAAGGCGCAGACCCTATCAATTCAATTTCAGAGTCGGTCGCAGTCAACAACAAGCGGTCATCATTGACGCTGAGTAAACAGTTGGCCAAAATAGGCCGCGTTTGTTTTTTTTCAATGACACCACTGATAATCTGTAGTGCCTTGAGCAAAGCCTCTCGTTCTAGCGTCATTTTCATCAGAAGGGCTCCTTAAGTCGTTAAGATTCGTAAGAGATTAGTATAGTCTTCTTCCATCGCCGTGTTGGTTTCGCGCAGCCCATTAATTAAGCGGTAAGCATGCAGCACGGTGGTATGGTCCCGTCCCCCAAAGGCGTCGCCGATTTCCGGTAGACTGTGATTAGTCAGTTCTTTAGCAAGCGCCATGGCCACTTGGCGGGGCCTTGCAACAGACCGGCTGCGCCGTTTAGACAATAAGTCAGCAATTTTAACTTTATAATATTCTGCCACGGTGCGCTGAATATTTTCGATAGAAATGAGCTTGTCTTGCAAGGCCAAAAGATCACGCAGAGATTCTTTGACAAACTCCACAGTGATTGCATGTCCAGTGAAATGCGCGTTCGCCACAATGCGTTTCAAAGCGCCTTCCAATTCACGCACATTCGAGCGGAGCCGTTTGGCGACAAAGAAAGCAACTTCATAGGGCAAATCAATGCGTGATTGCTCCGCCTTGCTCATTAAAATGGCCACGCGTGTCTCTAATTCCGGCGGTTCGACTGCAACCGTCAAGCCCCAGCCAAAGCGCGACTTTAAACGCTCTTCCACGCCGTTAATTTCTTTGGGATAGCGGTCGCAGGTTAAAATAACTTGTTGCTGCTGGCTCTCTAACAGCGCGTTAAAGGTGTGGAAAAACTCTTCTTGGGTGCGGTCTTTACCAGCAAAAAATTGAATATCGTCGATAAGCAGGGCATCAACAGAGCGATAGTAACGCTTAAATTCATTCATGGCATTGGTTTGCAGCGCCTTGACCATGTCTGCCACAAAGCGCTCAGAATGGAGATAGAGCACCTTGGCCCGCGGATTTCGCCGCAGAATTTCATTGCCAATGGCATGCAAAAGGTGAGTTTTTCCAAGGCCCACGCCGCCATACAAAAAGAGCGGATTGTAGGCCACAGCGGGATTTTCAGCGACCTGCTGAGAGGCAGCCCTGGCCAGTTGGTTGGACTTGCCTTCTACGAAATTTTCAAAAGTAAAATGCAGATTGAGATTGCTTTGAAAAGGCTGCTCGGGCGCTTTTGAGACAGCGGCCGGTGCGGCTGCTGAATTGGATTTTACGGCCGGCATTGTTTTTGCCCCCTCAGACCGCTTGCTGCCAATTTCTAGCGACACCACAGGCGGCTCTCCTTCGCACAATTGCCGTGTAAGATCGGTAATTCTGCTTAAAAATCGCTCAACAATCCAATCCAGCACAAAGCGATTCGGGGCAAATAAAATTAATCTGCCTTCATGGGTTTCGGCTTGCAAAGGACGGATCCAGGTATTGAATTGCTGTGAAGGAAACTCATCCTGCAAATGACTTAGACATTTTTCCCAAAGTGTCATGCTCAATTTTTGATTCCTAAGAGATGAACCCGCTGAGCATGCGCCAGCGGGGGGCAGATGGCAAGCACAATTTTATCGGGTTTATTCCCCGGCAGGCACTTTCAGCTTAAAACCGATGAGCAAGGCCACAATGCCGATCCCAGCGTGGAGCACGCTGTCAGCCAGATTGATTTGCATGGCTAGAAATTGATCTTGCAGGATGAAACCAAGAATGCCTAGCAGCAGATAGATCCCGCCAAAAACTTTAAAGTATATCCGTGACAAACGCGAACTCGTGGTTCCAATAAGGGCCACTAGACCACTGGCGAGATGGACTTTGTTATGCATAGAATCAATCTGGAAGAGTCCAAAAAGCAGGCCATTGTCAAAGAGAAAAGAGAGATGCCAAGCAATGCCCGCACCTAAAAAAAGAACGGCAAAAATTAAAGCCGCTATCCTTAGCCTCATAAAAGCAGAACTCCTGTAGTCGACAAAGAAATACTATAGTCAATTTCTTTAAAAAGCGCCAGAGAGGCGTTTCAATAAGCTCAATTAAAGAATTTACCCCGCGGCTTGCCGCGGGCTCTCTAGCTAAGGGGGTATAATTTGAATATCACAGCTGCCGTCCTGAGCTTTCACCGTTCACGGCAAGCACTCTTTTATGGTAAGGTTTTGCTTGCAGAAATTTCATCATGACAGTGTTCATCGGAGGCCCCTTTTTGATCAAGCACGCCATATCAAAACCACTTATTCTGGTAGACGGTTCGTCCTACTTATACCGCGCCTTCCACGCTTTGCCCGCCTTGGCCAACTCCAAAGGATTTCCAACCGGCGCAATCTATGGCGTCGTCAATATGCTGCGTAAACTCCAGGCGGATTATCAGCCGCAGTATATGGCCGTGGTCTTTGACGCAAAAGGGAAAACTTTTCGTGACGAGATCTTTCCAGCTTATAAAGCCCATCGTCCTGAAATGCCAAACGATTTGGTTTTACAAATTGAACCGCTGCATACCCTGATTCAGGCCATGGGTTTGCCGTTAGTCATGATTGAAGGCGTTGAAGCGGATGATGTGATTGGCACGCTGGCTAAAACGGCCGCAGAGAAAGAGCAGCCCGTTTTAATTTCAACCGGCGATAAAGATCTGGCCCAGCTAGTCAATGAAAAAGTGACCTTGGTCAATACCATGACCAACACGATTTTAAATCCAGAAAAAGTCCTTGAAAAATTCGGTGTCCCGCCGGAAAAAATAATCGATTATCTCGCTTTGATTGGCGATACCAGCGATAACATTCCCGGTGTGCCTCAGGTCGGCCCAAAAACCGCGGCCAAATGGCTGCGCGAGTATGGTTCTTTGGATGAGATTGTTGCCAATGCGGACCGTATTTCAGGCAAGGTGGGCGAGTCCTTGCGTGCTTCACTTGAACAGCTGCCTTTGTCCAAAACCTTGGTGACGATCAAAGCGGACCTCGCTTTACCGGTCAGTCTTAAAGACCTTGCTGTGAAAGAGCGAGACCCAGAAGCCTTGCGTCAGCTCTATAAGGATTTGGAATTTAAAACCTGGTTGTCCGCTTTATTGGAAACAGGATCCAGCGCACTTAAAGGAAAGGAAGCCTCTCCGCAAAAAGAAAAATATGCCCATTATGAAACCCTCTTCACAGAAGCTCAGTTGGAAAAGTGGTGCGCCACTTTGACCCAAGCGAAATTTTTTGCTTTTGATACTGAAACCACCAGTCTCGATCCTCTCTGCGCGCAGTTGGTCGGTGTTTCTTTTGCCGCCGTGGAAGGCAAAGCGGCCTATCTCCCTTTTGGTCATGATTATTCAGGAGCGCCGACTCAGCTCGCTCGCGCCCTGGTTTTAAAAAAATTAAAACCGCTGCTTGAAGACGCGCGTTTATTAAAGGTAGGACATAACCTGAAATATGATATGGAAGTGCTGGCACAAGCCGGTATTCAGTTACAGGGTGTGGCCTTTGATACGATGCTCGAGTCCTATATTCTCGATAGCGCAGGCCCCAATCATGATATGGATAGCCTGGCTTTAAAATATTTAGGCTGGCGCACCATTCATTATGAAGAGGTCGCTGGCAAAGGCGCAAAGCAGATTTGTTTTAGCGCAGTGCCCATTGAAGCGGCAAGCACCTATGCTGCAGAAGACGCCGATGTGACCTTAAGACTGCATGAGGTTTTAAATCCAAGGCTGCAAAAAGAAAAAGGCTTAAAACAGATTTTTGAAACCATTGAAATGCCGCTTATTCCTGTTTTAGCGCGCATGGAAAGAAATGGCGTGTTAATCGATGCCAAAATGCTCGACCAGCAAAGCAAAGAACTTGAAAAACGTTTGCTGGTGCTTGAGGAACAAACCGTGCAAATGGCCGGCAAAGTATTTAATCTCAATTCTCCCAAACAATTGCAGCAAGTTTTATTTGAAGACTTAAAGCTTCCCGTCCTCCAAAAAACACCGACCGGCCAGCCTTCTACCGCGGAACCCGTGTTGCAAGAATTAGCGCATGATTATCCTTTACCGAAAACCATTATTGAATATCGCGGTCTGAGTAAATTGATTTCCACCTACACCAAAAAATTGCCTGAGCAAATTAATCCAGAGACTGGGCGCGTGCATACTTCATATAATCAAACCGGTGCCGCGACTGGACGCTTGTCCTCCTCTGGTCCCAACTTACAAAATATTCCAGTTCGCACCCAGGAGGGACGGCGTATTCGCCAAGCTTTTATCGCCTCTCCGGGCTTTAAAATTATCAGCGCCGATTATTCCCAAATCGAACTTCGACTCATGGCACATATTTCAGGCGACCCCAATTTGATGGCGGCCTTCCTTCAAAATCAAGACGTGCATCAAGCCACCGCCGCCGAAGTGTTTGGGCTGCCATTAGAGCAAGTAAGTTCAGCGGAACGGCGCAAGGCCAAGGCCATCAATTTCGGTTTGATCTATGGCATGTCCGCCTTTGGCCTCGCACGACAGCTCAAGATCGATCGTCATGACGCCCAACGTTACATTGACCGCTATTTTAACCGCTATCCTAAAGTGAAAGCCTACATGGACAACGCGCGTGAACAAGCAAAACAAAAAGGCTACGTTGAAACCTGGTGGGGCCGAAGACTTTATCTCCCCGAAATTAATTCCAGCCAGGCCATGCGCCAAAAAGCAGCTGAACGCGCCGCCATTAACGCCCCCCTACAAGGCAGCGCCGCGGACATTATCAAGATGGCCATGGTCCACCTGGATGGCTGGCTGCAAGAAAAACAAGCCAAGGCCAAAATGATCATGCAGGTGCATGACGAATTGGTCTTTGAAGTCGCCGAGTCCGAAGTAGAACGCGTACTTGCGGCAGTGAAAGAAAAAATGACAACCGTCGTTTCTTTAAAAGTGCCTCTCACGGTCTCTATTGGTTACGGCAATAATTGGGATGAGGCACAGGAAGCAGGAGAATAAAATCTTAACCACATACTTCAAGTCTGGAATTCTGATAGAACGGTATCAATATTCCATAAACAATATCGCAGCCTTCAACCAATCCCCAAGGTCCCGCACTTCCTGATCACAAACCGAGTGCCCCATGGGATAAGTTTTCCAGGTCACGGGATAACCCGCTTTTTTTAGCAGCTCCAAAGCAGCCTGACCATAAATGCAAAGCACAATGTCATCCTGTAAACCATGTCCTAAAAATACCGGCGTTTTGTTTTTGTGGTGATGAATTTTTTGCGGCGGCAAATAACCTGACAAGGCAATGACACCACCAAAATCTTCCGGTGTAGATACCAAAGTATTCAGCACAATCACCGCCCCTTGTGAAAACCCAGCTAGAAAAATTTTAGAGCTTGAAAAGCCGCGGTCCCGTTCAGCTTGAATCAAAGCCTTGACCTGTGCGACCGAAACAGAAATGCCCGCATGGTCAATTTCAGCTTCTTTATCGAAGGAAACAATGTCATACCAAGCCGGCATGACAAAGCCCTGATTAATGGTGATGGGCCGCATAGGCGCCTGAGGAAAAACAAAGCGCAAAGGCAAGCCAGTGAGGCGTTGCAACTCAGCGGCGATAGGAACAAAATCATCCCCGCTCGCACCCAAGCCGTGTAGCCAAATAATAGTGGCCACTGCGTCTTGGCTAGGGTTGACTTGAATAACATCCAACAATTCTTTTTCAGTTTTCATTTTTTATCTCACCTTATCTCAGTTTCGGTGTTTCATGCTGGGGCCCATTAACTGTGATCACCACT
>CAYVBZ010000004.1:0-52688 GCA_964449835.1 uncultured Coxiellaceae bacterium
CTTGAATGTCTTCAATATGAATGGTCCCACCAGTGGGCAGGCGGCGTTGGAAGGCGTCGGCAATGCCTTTGACCAGTTCAGTGACCTTTTCTTTAATACGCGGGGAGCCCGCGGCGCTGTCTCCTTCGACAGCCAAAAAAGCTTTGGTCATGGCGATGGCGATTTTATTGGCATCAAAAAGGCCCACGGAGCCATTTCTTTTGATGACCTTGGGTTCGCCGGGTGCCATGGAAGCTAATTCAAGGCTGGATGGGGTGGGGAAAGGTTTAATGGTTGCTGCTTGCTGTAATAGGGCTTCATTTTCCATGGGTATTCTCCCAACTTTAATTATGGAATTTCAGGAAATCTGTCGCACTTTAAGACAGACCTGTAAACTTTCAGGGGACAGCCCAAAATGGCTTACACCACAATATATAGGTGTTTGGCCCCTCTAACACAACAAGATAAAGTATCCGCTAGGGTCTGGCAAGAGGATAAAACCACAAGCGCTTCCCCTCCTCATTTTGTCTCTCGCGCAAGCCCAGATGTAATGCGCTATGAGGGGAAATTCAAGAGGATTAAAAAATATTTTTTTAGGGAGAAGATCCTCCAAGCAGCAAGTCTTCCTCGCCCGCCGAATCATAGTCAGAATCTCGGTCAAACGGATTCATCATTTCAATGCTCGCAGGTCTTCGCGCTTTGAACGCTGCGGGTTGAAATAAGGAAAATTCCTTAAGAAAAGAGATAGTTGGGACCTCTCTCACTTCACCATCCTCTTCGACTTCCAAAGTAGGTGGTAAAGGAAGTTCTTCTAAATGACGGGCAATATCCTCAAGCTGAGGATTTATTCTTTTTTCTTCTCTTTCCTGTTTCAGGACCTGATTGATCGTCGCGGTCCCATTGATCGCAAAACCGCCAAGACCATTTAGTGCGGGAAAGATTTTTTTATAGAAGGGCAAGGCTTCAAATAGCGACCAGAAAATCCCTTTGTGGTTGTGAACGACACCGTTACCGACGGTCGTCATGGCCCCGCTGCTGCGCCAAACTGCGAGACTGGCTAAACTTAACTTGAGAAAACGTAACAAAGCTTGCGGATTAGCAAAGGTCTCTCGCGTTGTTTCAATCGGGTGGCAAGCAAGCCGCTTTCCTGCCTGGACCAAGCCCCAGAACAATTCAGAGCCGACATAATGAAGAGTCGGTAAAAGATTGAGCGCAGCCAGGGTATAGAGCATGGCCGAAACCGTCCCACCGGTTCCCCCGATTGAAAATTTTTCAAAGACTGTTAAATCATCCAGGGAGTGCTGCGTTAGATGGGCGACCACATTAGCGCCATCAAAGCCTTTTTGTGTAAAGGTCTGAAAAGCAGTACTGACGATGAGGAATGAAAAAGAGGTTTCCAGCGCTGGCCAAGCATATTTTTTGAAAGAGTCTAGTCGGGTCTCTGGCCTTAAAAGATGATGAAGTGAAATAGCTTCTGTTGCTTGGCCCAATTGGACCATGAGTTGGGCCAAGTCATGGTCTTGTAATTTAAAATGCTGGTCCTTTACGAGGGCCGTTAGTGTTTTCGCATGCTGGGGCTTCAAACGACGCAGCCGGTCTGCGATTTCTTTCTGAAAACGCTGGTCTTTATTGAAGAACAAGCGGGCCCTTTGAGTTGCTTTTTTAACACTGGGATAACGTGTCATGAAGGTTGTCGAAAGGCTGGCTAGCGCTGAAAAAATAGGAACAATGTCCCCCAAGGATTTAAGGGCCTCATAAGAAATGGCCGAAAAGGAAAAAGCAGCAGTGAAGCTGGACACCAAGATGAGTGAATTGCCCAGAAACTCAGTGGGGCCTGTCAAACAGGTTTTAAAGCTATTCCTTAATTGTTTCATAGCTTGCGGAATAAAATCACGTTGGACGAAGACGTTGACACCCATGCCGCAAAGGCCATTGATAATGGAAAGCGTTCGCATTTCCGTAGAGAGATTGTTCCACCAGTCAGCGCTGAGGTCCGCAGGTTTGACACTGGAAGGCTCGCAAAAGGCATTGACGGCATTTGGGAAAACCAGCGCCATCAGCATCAGATGATAAGCGGCTGCGTGTAGCCATTCGAGGTAGTCGTCTGGTGGGCTGGATGGTTTTCCCTGCCAGTTCGATTCCGGTTCGACAAAAAGCGAGTCAATTTCAGAAGGCGCCTCCAAGGAATCCTCTTGCGAAGTTTCATCGGTGGTGACTGACCATTCTGTTCCCTCACCTTTCTTTGGGGAGTGTTGTGGCGTCATTCTGATTCTCCGGTGAGGGGCCTGAATGATGACGCTGGATATATCCGGAATCCCTAAGAGAATGTCCGACAGTTGAAGACGAGGAGGGGATCCTGGAGGGGACAGACTGTCCTCAATTATATCCGGAATATCTGCGAGAAGGCCCAACAGTTGACGACGAGGGAGGTCTCCTGGAGGGGACAGGCTGCCCTCCGTTACAATGATAGGTTGTGTTAGGGCTTTGCGTGGTTCCATGAGTTCTTCTCCTCAGATCTTGTATGAATAAATGCTTGCTATGCTAGACCTGAACCTCACCAGAAATCAAGAAATTATACCCGCTTGCCCTGAGGAGGACGCGAAGCGGCCGTCTCGAAGGGGCGCCGCCTTTTTGTGCTGAGGCCAAAAAAAGGTATAATCAGAAAACGCCAAACTAGAGGTATAAACAACATGGAGCAAGAACGTAAGCAGCTCTCTACACCGCGCAAGGGAGGCATTTATCTTTTGCCGAATTTATTGACCACGGTTGGTCTCTTTGCAGGTTTCTACGCTGTGGTGGCAGGCATGAAAAGTCATTTTGACGTGGCGGCTATCGCGATTTTTATCGCCATGATCGCAGATGGTCTGGACGGACGCGTGGCCCGTTTGACGGGCACCCAAAGTACCTTTGGCGGCCATTATGACAGCATGGCGGACATGTTATCTTTTGGTGCGGCGCCTGGCCTAGTGGTTTATAGCTGGTCTTTGGCCAATTTGGGTAAATTTGGCTGGCTGGTCTCTTTTTTGTACACAGCGGCCACCGCTTTGCGTTTGGCCCGCTTTAACACGCAATTACATGAGCCAGACGTCAAATCTCACTCACAGGGCCTAACCTGCACGGCGGCGGCTGGCATGATGGCCAGCATGGTCTGGCTGGGCTCCATTTATGCGGGGAATGGCATTCTGTTGGCGATTCCGGTGTCGCTCCTGACGCTTCTGGCCGCAGGCTTAATGGTGAGCACCTGCCGATATTACGTTTTTAAAAGAATTGATTTCAAAGGCAAGGTCCCTTTTTTTGCGGTCGTGAGCGCTGTATTGATTATTACAGCAGTGGCTTTGGACCCGCCGGAAATTTTATTTTCTCTCTTTTTGCTGTATGTGCTGTCAGGACCTGGCATCACATTTTGGCAGCTTCGAAAAATGAAGCGGAACAAGAAAAACTTGGGACCTATCGCCAATTAAAATTAGATTTGGCCGATTAAGGCTGTTTCAGGGAGCTATAGGTAGGGTGGATTAGGCGCTTTTTGCCGTAATCCACCACATGATATTGAAAAATAATGTTTTTTACTTCATTCATTTTTACCCGCCCTGAGTTAGAATACCTGATATTATTATCAAAACGAGGGAGTGCTCATGGAGGTCGAAAAATTTTGTGTTAATTGCAAAAACTCGCCCGCTCACTGTGCCTGCCCCGGTCCCAATGTGCCACTAACCGGCCTGTCCGGCCTCCCCCTGACCTGGCGCACCATGAGTCTCCGTCAAAAATCTTTGACAGTGGTCGGTTATATCTTTCCCAGCCCCCCCCCAACCTGGCGCACTATGAGTCGCCGTCAAAAAGCTTTGACAGTGATCGGCTATATCTTTGCTTTCATTATTGCAGTCGGCTGTGGTGTTACACCCGCCGCGGCTTTCATCACCTTAAATCTCATGACTGCGGGACTACCTTGTTACCTGGTTGCTGGTCTCTTCTTTTTAGCCGGTTTTGCCATGAATTGGTACATCAATAAAAACGCCGTCCCCACAGTGTTAGTGAAAATTTTTGGTAAAGGAAGGCCCTTTGAACATTTGATGAAAATGCCGAACGGCGCCCCGTTCTGTTGGAAAAGAAAAACAGCCATGTGGCTCGGTGTGTTGTTATCGCTTTCAGTTGGCTTTACCAATGGTGTTCTTGCTTATGCAGGTGTCTTTACTTTGACTTCGGCCTTTGGTTTTTTAGCGGCCATTTCCTCGGCCTTTCCGCCGATCGCGGCCATTTTGGCCGGCGTCACCATGGTTTGTTTAACTGCGGTGATGCTAGATGCGATTATTCATTTGGCCCACACAGAAAACCTTAAGGGAAAATGCAAAGACTTTTTCGAACAGCTTTTTTCCATCAGTGAAAAATTTCCGCATAATAAAGGCAAGTCCAAAGGCAGGCGGATCGTGGAACGAAGCGTCACGGTGCTTCTAACACTCGGGGTCCTTCCCCTGGCTGCATTGGGCCTTTATATGACGATGAACGCGAGCGCCGCCAGTGCCAAAATCTTTTTGTTGAAAAACATTCCCAAGGCTTCCGAGATTGGCGTGGAAATTGCCACCAAGTTCATCTCTCTTGTTTTAGCGTTTTCAGGCCGTATTCCCTTTACGGTCCGAAATATTTTTAAAACACTTGTTACGGTCCGAAATATTTTTAAAACACTTGCCAGGATCTGTACAAAAGAAAAAGGGCCGGAGCCGCAAGTTGTCTCTCCTCATCCCCAAGTGCAGTCTTCAACGGCAGCCCAAGTTTTGCACGTCCTAAAATGCGTTGCGCTCTCTTCACTCTGTGTCGCGAATGCGGTCGGCAATAGCTTGATTTCAGTAGTGGGCGGCGGGGGCGTTCCTTCTGGTGTTGGCGGCGGTATTAACTCCTTGGCCGCTGGTGCTTCGAACATTCATCCGCTAGCCTGCAATAGCAATGGTTTTTTCAATGGTAAAGATGGTGCACAGGCGGCTCTTCTTACAACGAAGGAAGAAGAGAGTCATATGTATTCTTTACTGGCTCCAGAAGACCTTGCTCCAGAAGACCTTGGAGGAACCACCTCTCCCAGCAATTTGGGTATGGATGCACGATAGTGGCGTTGTTGCTCAATTAATCAAAGGGCTGTCATTGCGAGCGCAGCGCGGCAATCTAGCTTTTGTTTTTTAAAACGCGAATCCCTTATCCGGAATTCGCGTTATTAAGGTCATTCTTGGGCATGCCTGAGCGTTACGCAATAGCTTAAAAGCTGGATTGCCGCGCTGCGCTCGCAATGACAGCGCTTTGATTAATTGCGCAAAAATGCCTCCTTCAGTTTCTTTTGCAGCTGTGGTAAAATTTTTCTCAATATTAACGCAGCAGTATAACGACATGACTCCTTTTCGACAGCTCTGGGCCAACCCGCGTCTCCTCTTTGTAATGGCCTTTGGCTTTTCCTCAGGCCTTCCTTTTGCTCTTAGCGGCTCAACCCTGCAGGCTTGGCTGACCGAGTCCCATGTGAGTTTAATGGCCATTGGTTTTCTTTCCCTAGTGAGTTTTCCTTATAACTGCAAATTTCTCTGGGCGCCCTTGCTCGACCGCTTTATTTTTCCGGGTTTTGGCCGAAGACGCGGCTGGATTCTTTTGACTCAGCTTGGGCTTGCCCTGATCTTATTTTTCCTGTCCTTCCTCCACCCGGAGTCTCAGCTGCAAAATATCGGTTGGCTAGTTTTGTGCATGGCCTTTATTTCCGCTACACAGGATATCGCCATCGACGCCTATCGCGCCGACCTATTGTTGCCGCCTGAACGTGGACTCGGCGCCGCCTATTGTATGTTTGCCTACAGAATGGCCACCTTTGCCTCCGGTGGCATGGCCTTGGTTTTGGCACAATACTGGGGCTGGGAGCGGACCTATCAGCTCATGGGTGTTTTTATGCTGCTCGGTATGGTGGTCACCTATTTCGCCCCCGAAGCCCCGCAGGTCTCTGTCGAAGCGCACAATGAAACGGGTGTGAAAAAATTAGATTTTTTTCTGAAACCCTTTTTAGATCTTTGGCGCCGTGAGCACATTCTTCTGCTCTGTGCCTTTATCATTCTTTATAAAGCGGGTGCCGCGCTTTCCGTTTCCTTGATGACGCATTTTCTTTTACATGGCCTTGGCTTTTCCCTGGCGGAAATTGGTGTCGTATCCAAAGCGGTCATTATCATCGGCAATATTTTAGGTGCTTTTGTGGGCGGGGCTTTTCTCGTTCGTTTGGGTTTATATAGCTCACTGCTCTGGTTTGGTCTGGCCCAAGCCTTTTCCATTTTAATGTTTATGCTGCTGGCCTTTGCGGGCAAGATTTTTTCTCTGATGGTGCTGACACTCTTCATCGAAAATTTTTGCAGCGGGCTCAGTATGGCCGCGCTGCTGGCTTTTCTCATGTCGCTTTGCCATGCGCGCTATAGCGCGACACAATTTGCCTTTCTGTCTGCGATTGATAGCATTGGGCGTTTGGTTGCAGGCCCTGTCGCGGCCCTGCTGGTGACGCATTTTGGCTGGGTTTCATTTTATGGCTGGGCCTTTGTGGTTTCTTTGCCGGCCCTGGTTTTATGTTAATCTTAGGTAAGAGGGTAAGCTTCGATGCGCCGGTTGTTTCCTATTCGTAAATCGGGCCGGTTTGCGCTGTGCCTTTTGTTCTGGGTTTGCGCCTTCTTTTGGCTCGGAGTGCCGGTTTTTGCAGAAGCCGCTGTACCTTTGCAAGAACAAGATCATTTTTACCTCGATAAAATTCAATTAGCTTCTCAACAGATTGACTTGCTCAAGAAACGGCTGACTCAGGCGACGCAAGAATTAGATTATCTGCAGCGCCAACAAGAAAAAGGCTTTGTTTCTATCGCGGATGATCAGGCCAATAAATCCCTGCTTTACAAGACCAGGTTGCATTATGCGGGCGCCAAATCGAATCTCGATAGCATCCATATTGAACTGACTGATTCCGAGCAAGCCTTGCTGTGGTTGGAAAAAAACATCCAGGAAATTAAAAATCAACTCAATGCCCAGAATATCTTCGGTTTAAACTTAGTCCAAGGCGACGTTGTTCAAAGTCAAAATCTGCGTTCGGAATTAAAATACCAAGAAAATCTCTACCAACTGGAAAAACAGCGCGCAGGGTATTTGCTCTCCTTGCAGAAAACAGAAAATGCCGTGCTTCAACTTTATAACGAGCAATTTACACAGGTGAACACCTCGCTCAAGTCACGCAAACTTTTGCATATCAAGGAACAGCAAGTCAAATCGGAACTTGAGTTTCAGCAACAGCAAAATGACTGGCTAAGACGGCTGGACGCCTTGTATGTGAAATTAAATCAACTGGAAGCGAAACCTGACCAGAAAGAATATTCCCGTGTGGAAGGCGAAATTTTTTATGCTAATGAGAATATTAATCTGGTTTACGTCAAAACCCTGATCGCGCGTTATAAAGACCAATTGCGGCAAATCCGTCTTTCCATTGCCCGGACGAACTCCATTTCTTTGCTAAACAGCTTGAGCGCTCAAGCGCAAGTGTTGTCTAGACAAATCGCGCGGGTGGACCAGCTTATCAGTCACAGGGCCGCGCTCATTCAAAAACGGCATGCCTTTTCCTCGCAAGAAGGTCAGGCCCGAAAGGTTTTCTCGAAGCAGGAAACGCTTCCCGCCGCGGTACCTTTAGATTCTTTTGCTCAATTAGAAAAGCGTTATGACAATCTTCATCAAGAAACTGCGCGTTTAAGCAAACGGTTGAACGAATTTCGGCTGATTTTGGACAAGTCCGTGCAGCATGAGTTATCCGCCCGCCAAGGCTTGCCTGGTTTTAGCGCTCACGCTTGGCTTGATTTGGGGAAAGAAGCGCTTTTTGTGCCAACCTTGTCCTTTCAATTGATTAAAGGCTTCGTGAACAGCCTGGTCCAGGCCTTCACGGAGATGAGTTGGGGCCTGTGGCTCTTGTTCTTTGCCTTTGAAATTCTGGCAGTGCTGGTTTTTTCCTATAGTCGTAAATTATTACTTCACTTGTTGAAGCAGGTGCCAGAGGTGGATGAGGTGGCCATTAAGACCAAGCATCTGATCGGCAATTTACTGCTGCGCCATTTGCTGCCTCTCAGTCTCATCGGGAATGCCTGGCTGCTTTTTAATTTCTTGATTCCTAGTGGACAATTCGATTGGTTGTTGGAACTCGCTGGGGTCTGGCTCGTCTTCCGCGTGGTTTTAACGGTTGCTAGAACAGGTCTGCTCGAAGCGGTCCATGATGATGAGGGGCATGACGTTAAGCTCTATCATCGTCTTAAACATATTTTAACTTTTGGCGTTGTCATTACCTGCTTGACGACTTTTATCCATCAATTACCGCTAATCTATGAGGTCACGGACCTCTTTGACCGGTTATTTTTATTGATGCTTTTGACGGTCTCTGTGATGGTCCTGCGTTCTTGGCGGGTCGTGCCCCAACTGATTTTGCAATATGTCGATGCGGACCGGACTTATTTGCGGCATCTCATTTCTGTTCTCGGCGTTTTTATTCCCAGTCTTTTATTCATTAACTCGCTGATTGGTCTATTCGGTTTTGTTAACTTAGTGGGAATGATTTCCTGGTATGAAGGAATCTTCACGCTGGTTTTTGTCGGTTACTTTTTAAGCCGCGTTTTCTTAAGCGATTTGATGGAGCTGCTCTCCAACTTAATGATCCGGCATGTGAGCAATGGTTGGTTGTTAACGGAAGCTTTTCTAAAGCCCTTGCATAAAATTCTGCGTTTGGTCTTGTTCTTTGGGGCGTGGACGCTGCTTTTCTTGCTCTATGGGTGGGACCAACAGTCGCCGGTAGTCGAGCGCCTCAATAAATTACTGTTTTATCCTATTGTGGAAATGCTGAATACGACCATTACACCGCTGAGTATTTTGGAATTGATTTTTGCGATTTCACTTTTCTATTGGGCAGCGCGTTGGACCCGGGAGTTTGTTTACCGTTTACTTTTGTCCAAGACCCGCGACCTCGGCATTCGCAACAGCATGGCCATTTTGAGTCAGTATGCCGTCGTTATTATGGGCGCTTTATTCTGTTTGCGCCTGGTCGGCATTGACCTGCATGCGCTCTTCCTAGTGGCCTCCGGTCTTTTGATCGCCATCAGTTTCGGGCTGCGCGATTTGTTCAACAACTTTGCCTGCGGTCTCATGCTGCTTTTTGAGCGCCCCATCCGAGTTGGCGATATTGTTTGTGTGAATGAGCAAGAAGGCAAGGTCACCCATATCGGCAGCCGCGCCGTGACCGTGCAGACCTGGGACCACATGGAAATTATTGTGCCAAATACGGAGCTTTTTAATAAATCCTTTATTAACTGGACTGTGCAAGACGATATTGTGCGCACTGTGATTTCAATCAAAATTGATCGCTTGGACAGTCCTTTTGAGGTGCAAACGTTAATCCACTCAGTTTTAGAGGCCAATAAAGATGTGTTGAAAGAGCCAGAGCCAGAAATCTTTTTAAAAGACATGATGGATAATTTCAGCGAATTTGAGATTCGTTATTACATTAATGTGCGGCAAGTCCACTCGCGCGTGAGTGTTCGTTCGGAGGTGCTATTCGCTTTATGGCGGACCTTTGATCAGCATGGCGTCAAAGTACCCAACCTGCAGCATGAAATCTTTGTCAAAGCGCCGGCCTTTTTACCGGCCCCAGAAGGCCCGTAAAATATACTCTAATTTCAATAACTTATTTATTTTTCCTTAAGTATCAATTCAATACCCTCTCATTCCGAAGCGCCTCTCAAAATCGGCGTATAATAAAATCGATAGTAAAGGTTTTTGACATGGAGGATATACCTATGTCTACTTTTAAAGGAACAGATATCTCAACTTATCCTAACGAAAGAATGAAAACCAAAGTAAAGGAAAGAAAACTCAGCTTAAATGAGGCAGCCAAGGCCAAGGAATATTTCTCTTTAAGAGATCAATTTATTCTGGGGCCGACTGAACTCTACCATGCCTTTCAAGAGCAAGCTGAAATGATTCAGATCATCGATGTACGTCAACCAGCCGATTATGCGAAAGGGCATTTGCCTGGCGCCATTAATTTGCCGCAAGATCAATGGAACACGGTGTCGGGTCTGAAAAAGGACCGGTTGAACGTGATTTATTGCTATTCGCTTGATTGTCCGCTTGCAGCCAAGGCCGCGATCGAGTTTGCCACAAAAGGCTATTCTGTGATGGAGTTGGTGGGCGGTTTTCAAGGGTGGCAAGAATATAATTACAAGACCGAAAAGCAAGTGCATCACTAAGCGGAGCGTACCGTACCGTTGTCCCGCTGCTACTAGGAGCTGTTGACAGTTCATTGTGTCATTCTGAGCAAAGCGAAGAATCTTCAGCGTTTTTGTAGAAAGATCCTTCGCTGCGCTCAGGATGACAAATTAATGGGACAGTTTTACAACATCACCTTCTCAAAAGAAATAACCGTGCCTTCCACTTTCTGTGAGTCCGCCGTGATATTAATGACCGCATCCCCGCCCATTGAAGCGGCGAGGCTTTTCAGGAGATCATCAACTGTTTTGCTTTGTCTTTCTAGCCCAATAAAGTCATAACGGGAAATGGATTCTTTGCCGATGATGCGGTAGGGGTGTTTGACATGCGAGGACTTCGAATAAAAAGCCACGCCATGCTGATGCTTGGCTTGATGTTTGGGGGTTAGGTAAGTAATACGGACTTCGCCGTTTTTAAGGCTGTTTTTGGCCCGCTTTCCTGGGGCCTCAGAAGTGGTGGCACATCCGTTTAAGGCAAAAGCAAAGCAAAATGCAGATACAATGAATAATTTTCGCATTGCAAGCTTCCCTCTATAAGGTTCCTTCTTTATTTCATCGTATTGAAACTGAAGGAGAAAGACAAGGGGCGCCTAGAATTTGAACAGGAAGTAATAGACGACAGACCCCGGCAGGAATGTTAAAATCCTCCAAAAGCATTCAAAGAGGTTTAAATGTCGAATCTTCTCCATCTGGGGCGTCATGATTTATTGGAGCCTTCCGGCATTACCGATAAAGAATTAGAAGCGGTAATGGGAAAAATTTTAGTCCGCGGCATCGATTATGCCGATCTCTATTTTCAATCGAATTATTCTGAGTCCTGGGTTTTAGAAGACGGCATTATCAAAGCCGGCAGCTACCAAGTGGACCGCGGCGTGGGCGTGCGCGCTTTGAGCGGCGAGAAAACCGGTTTTGCTTATGCAGACGACATTTTACTGCCTGCCTTGGAGCAGGCGGCGACAACCGCGAGCAGCATTGTAAGACATGGCCAGGAACGCAGCGTGCAGGCCTGGCAAAAATCAGCGGGCAATGAATTGTATTTGCCGGTCAATCCCCTGACTTCTTGGACGGAAGAAGACAAAATGGATTTATTACAGCGTCTTGACCGTTATGCTCATCAGTTAGACCCTCGCATTATTCAAGCTAGTATTAGTCTCTGCGGTGAATATGAAACCGTGCTCATTGTGACGAGCGAAGGCAATTTATCCGCGGATGTCAGGCCCTTAATTCGTCTGGATATCAGTGTTGTCTTAGAGCAGCATGGCCGGCGCGAAACAGGCCATTCCGGCGGCGGCGGGCGTTTCGATTACTCCTATTTTGACGCGGAAGATACTGTTTTTGAATATGTGCGGGAAGCTGTCCGCCAAGCTGTACTTAACTTGGAAGCGGTCCCCGCGCCAGCGGGAACCATGCCGGTTGTCTTGGGTGCTGGTTGGCCCGGTGTTTTGATTCATGAGTCCATGGGCCACGGTCTCGAGGGAGATTTCAATCGTAAAGGGCTTTCAATTTATAGCAATCGCATCGGTGAATTGGTCGCCAATCCGCTTTGCACTATTGTGGATAATGGCACGCTGCCCAATCGCCGCGGCTCCCTCAATATTGATGATGAGGGCACACCAACGCAGTGCACCGTTTTAATTGAGCAAGGTGTTTTGCGTAATTACATGCAAGATAGGCGCAACGCCGAACTCATGGGCACCCGCTCAACTGGCAATGGCCGCCGTGAATCTTATGCCCATCTGCCTATTCCACGCATGACCAATACTTATCTTTTGCCCGGCAAGTCTACACCCGAAGAAATCATCGCCTCCGTCGACAAAGGCATCTATGCCGTTAATTTGGGCGGAGGGCAGGTCGATATTACTTCCGGTAAATTTGTTTTCTCAACCAGTGAGGCTTATTTAATTGAAAAGGGGAAGGTAACGGCGCCTGTGAAGGGGGCCACCCTCATTGGCAACGGGCCTGAGGCTTTAAATAAAATTTCCATGGTTGCCAATGACTTGAAACTGGATTCTGGCATTGGCGTCTGCGGGAAGGATGGACAGTCTGTGCCCGTTGGGGTGGGCATGCCAACGGTGCGCGTGGATGGGTTGACAGTAGGTGGAACTTCTTATGAGTAACATGAGTAAACTAGAACGAGCTGAAAAGCCAGCCGCCTCAATTCAAAAAGACTTATTTCAGCCTGAATATTGGCAAAACCTGGCGCTGGATATCTTGCGTGAGGCGGAAGTTTTGGGCGCAAGTTCGGCAGAAGTAGAAATGAGTGTGGGGAAGGGGTTTTCCGTGTCCTCGCGTTTGGGCGAAGTAGAAACCGTTGAATACAACCAGGGAAAAAGCATTGATATCACCGTCTACTTTGGTAAACGTATTGGCACGGCCGGTTTATCCGATACCCGCTGGGAATCTATTCAAGCTGCTGTGCAAGCCGCCTGCCATATTGCGCGCTACACCCAGGAAGATCCTTGTTCGGGACTCGCAGACCCCGCTTTGTTGGCCTACCATTATCCACAGCTCGAAATGAATTTCCCCTGGAAAATTTCCGCGGAAGAAGCAATTGAAATGGCCTGCGCCTGTGAAAAAGATGCTTTGGCGCGCGATAAGCGTATCGTGAACTCCGAGGGCGTGACGGTGACCACGGGGGAGGGCTGGAGCCTCTACGCTAATAGTGAGCAATTTCTGGGGCACTATGCCGGAAGCAAGCATAGTATCAGCGCGGTCTTGGTGGCGAAGCAGGGTGAAGAAATGCAAAGAGATTATAGCTACACCGCTTCTTGCGATCCCTCTCTCCTGAAACCAATCTCCCAGCTTGCGGAAGAGGTGGCCCTAAAAACGGTGCAACGTTTGGGTGCCCGTCGTTTATCCACACGAAAAGCGCCGGTGATTTTCATTGCCGAAGAGGCGCGTGGTTTATTGGGAACTTTTCTTGCAGCAATTGCCGGCGGCAACTTATATCGCAAGTCGTCCTTCCTCTTAAACCAGTTAGGACAGCCCGTTTTTCCTTCCTTTGTTCGCTTAGAGGAGCAGCCGCATTTGCCGAAAGCCGCAGGTAGCCGCCCCTTCGACGATGATGGCGTCCTGACCCGTGCGAATGTTTTTGTCGAGGGCGGTATTTTACAAAGTTATTCCATGGGTGTTTACTCTGCGCGTCAGCTTGGCCTGCAGACAACGGGCAACTCGGGCGGCGTTCATAATTTAATTATTTCACCCGGGCTGCTGGATTTAAGCGGGCTTCTTAAAAAAATGGGGAAAGGCTTGTTGTTAACGGAAGTCATGGGCCCAGGCGTGAATCTTGTCACTGGGGATTATTCTCGGGGTGCTTCGGGGTTTTGGGTGGAGCAGGGAGAAATTCAATATCCAGTGCAAGAAATCACGATAGCCAGTAATCTGCGTGACATGTTCAAACAGGTTGTCGAAGTCGGCAAGGATGTGGACTTGCGCGGCAATGTGCGTACCGGTTCCATTTTAATTGAAGAAATGATGATTGCAGGAGATTAGCGGCATGCGCCCAGTTCTAGACGATGCATTACCTGTCACTTGGAAAGGCTACCTCTTCACTGGATTACGTTTCTTGATTATTTTCTATGCCGCTACTTTTTGTCTGGGAGTTTTGTTCCTCTGCCGAGGAGAGCATTGGCAGGTCCCAGGTCTCATTTTTGGGGTTTTATACCTTTGCCTTCTTTTCTATGCCGCTCGAAGAATGATAAAAAAACTCTCCATGGCAGCCATCATGGTGGCCTCACCGACTATTCCCCTCTGCATGTTGATTCTAGTGGTCTCCTTACTGCCCACCTTGCAGGCAGTGGACCAGCATCTGCTGCATCATAATCGGCAAGGCGTTGAATAATTTACATAAAACTATATTAAGCCCAGCTTAATGGCAATTGCTTAGTCAATTTAATTCTTTTATAATAATAATCGCACAATTTTAAACCAGAATATATTGGTTACGAGGAGTTATGGCATCTACAAAATATGAAGAGAGTGGGCTGGCTAAGTTAATTAAGCATTTAAAAGACAGACTTGAGGAGAGCTTAAAAGCCCAAAAGAAGAACTCTGATGAGGCGAAACAGTTATCGTCTTTGTTAAAGGATTTATTGAATGTAGAAGCAATTTTTGCTTATTTTTCCGAGCAAAACACTCCAAATGGTTTACAATGGCTTGCGATTTTAGGACACTGCTGGAACCTTTATGGTTCTAAGTCACTTTCTCTGTTACTTTCTCAGTCTGAGCTCCAACTACTTAAATCAAAGTATGAGAAGAGGGATTATAATTTCCTCTTTTCCTTCTTTTTAAAGTATATCGAGGAGTATATCGAGGAGAGGGATTATAATTTCCTCTTTTCCTTCTTTTTGCAGCATTCTGATGTTGAATCCTTGATTGGCTTCCTAAATCCAGAAGTTCCCGTGACAGAAATCGAATTTTTTATGAAAATTAAAAGAATTTTCGTCTCTGAGGATAAGATGCCTCAGTTAAAAGTTGAGCGATGCGATCCAGAAGAGGGACAGTCAAACTCGAAGTATTGCTATAAGATTACAAAAGGAAATGAGGGTAATGAGGGTGATGAGGAAAAAATTGATCTGGGTGATGAGGAAAAAATTAATGAGAAAAAAATTAATCTGGGTCAAGTTTATATAGATGAAAGAAGAAGGCTTATTGGAAAGTTAGCTTACGAATTTATCACAATCAAAATAAAGGCTATTTACGATTCTATGCTAAAGGCTATTCACGATTCTATACGAAAGTCTATTATTTCTCTGGAAGAAAAAGTAGAGGAGGAGTTAAAGGAAGCGGACGATTATTATGATTCTATTCCTCTGGAAGAAGAAGGAGAGGAGGGGTTATCGTATTGCATTAGGACTTTAAATGCTCTAAATGAAGCGAGGAATCGTGTTCAGGATCTCAGGTTTGAGTTCGATGAAATAGGCTTGACGGAAGAGGTGGCGAAGAAAGCGCATGCACGTCTGAAAGCTGAGGTCGATGAATATGATAAGTCAAAAATAGAACTCGCTCGCTTAGCTAGGGAGACACTACAAAGCAAGCTAGCCAATGCAGGTCCAGACTCGGTCATTGAGGTTTTTAGCAAGCTGGAGATCCAAGATAAGGATCTATTAGCTGAATTTATGGAAGTGAAGAAAGAGTTGCTTTCAGAGTTGGCTCGCAAGGCGAGCATTGATTTTTCGGGTCGTGAGCTGGAAGAGGTTATTAAACACCTGAACGAGTTGAGGAAAATTCAGAATTGTTTATTAGAAGATGGTTTTAATGAACATGAAATTTTAGAGAAGCTACAAGTTGCAATTAATTCCGGTGAAGCGGAGCTGACTAATACTTGCAATCACGAAACACTCAAGCATTACTTGACTGAAATCGACAACCAAATAGCGGAACTCACAGAAGGAAAAGAGAAAGAGAAAGAGAAAGAGAAAACAATTCAGGACAAGGGTGAGGAGCAATCACAATTGCTTCAAGAAAAGATGAATCTGGTTGGCAAGGTCGTCGAATTAAAGAAACCAAGCGAACCATTAGACTCAATTAACCAGGAAAAATCCTGGGTCTCTTCTATTTCAAGCTATTTCGAGTCGGAGGAAGAAAAGCAACATAGGCAGGAAGAGGAAAATGAAAAAATTGATGCTCAAGTAAAGTCGTTGCTTGAAGGAATTAATTCTATTGATGACCGCTATAGAGAGCTGGATGAGGGTATTGAAAAGCTGCAAGAAGAATTGGAACTTGAAGCTATTAAAGAGCTGGAAGAAAAATTGGAACTTGAAAAAGAACGCAAAGCTTTTCTTGCGCTCCAATCTATTCTAGAGTGCTTCTTGGAGCCTAGAGCTGCCAGTGCTGTCATAGAGGAGCTTGAAAATTTAATGGAGGAATTAAATGAATTAGAAAAGACTTCCATTCAAAATGACCGTTTTTTGAAGTGCATACAAGCTTTACGAGCTCAAATACAGGCGCAACTACAGGCTCAAATACAGGCGCAACGCGAGCATGAAAGAAAAGGAGCGGATTTTCATCAGGATTATAAGAAGATCTGTATTTTTTTTAGTAATGCGACTTGCGATGAGGAAAAGCGCGAAGTTGCTGTAGAAAAGATCCAGAAAGAAACAATACAGATTGTTGAAAAAGAGCTGGCTTTTTTTCTCGAGGACGTAAAGAACTTTGCTTTCCCATTTCAACAAAAAACTTCTCTGATTCAGAATGTTGAGAAAATGATTCAAGTAGTCAATGATCAGCTAATTGCTATCAATGTCTATGAAGAAAATGAGCGGCTCAAACGACCCGAAGTCCTAGAAATTGAACAGATTATTAGGAGAATAAACAAGAAGGGCAGTGAAATGTGTCTGGAAGGAAAGAAGGTGGGGGATTCAGCTCGGATTCGAGATGGTGAGAAATTTAGCGGTCTTGCAACAGATCTGCAAACTAAAGTTGATGCCTATGTTCAAAGCCATCAGTCCAAGAAGGATTTGTCAGATGCTATTATTAAAAGACTGGACCCTGAACGGAATGAAGATATCCGCTCCATCAAACATTACCATTGGTTCAGAATTCTTGCGTACCAGGTGGTGCTGGCGATATGTACGGGCACGGCGACCTTGGTGCTTCAGGCGGGTATGGGGGCGGCCTATTTGTGTGGATATAGCGAAGCGCCTTGTCTTTTTTGGAATACGGAGAGGAATAAATTGCTGAAGAAGATGAAACAGGAGGCGCAGGCTTTTGCGCCCTCGCCCTCATTGGGGGCACGCGGTTAGGTCTACCAAAAAGCGCCGCAGTGCTCCTGCCATAGCGAATTCAATGCCAGCTTTTCGCTTTTCGGGAGGTGAAGCGGCGCGCTGCGGGAGTAGTTCATTCTTCCTCCCCAAATTTTCCGCGTATTAACTTTGCAATGGCATCTATCGCCGCCTCTTCATCCTTCCCCGTCACCACCAAATCAAAAGCCGTCCCTTTTTTAGCCCCCAACAAAATCAAG
The DNA here is from genome assembly GCA_964449835.1 of uncultured Coxiellaceae bacterium. Classification (GTDB taxonomy): domain Bacteria; phylum Pseudomonadota; class Gammaproteobacteria; order DSM-16500; family DSM-16500; genus JABDGC01. Next base: position 17,224 of record CAYVBZ010000004.1, read on the forward strand.
GCCATGATGCTTTTGCAATCCGCAACTTTCTTATTCAGACTGATTTCAATGCTACTCTGAAATTTTTTAGCAAGCGTGACCAATTTGGCCGCGGCACGCGTGTGCAGTCCATATTTATTTTTGATAGTCAGTTTTTTTCGTATCATAAAAGTTGACTAGAGATTAAATTCATCGCCCAAATAAACCGCGCGCACCTGTTTATTCTTTAAAATAGCTTGCGGCGTGCCTTCACAGAGAATTTTGCCCTCATTAACGATATAAGCGCGCTCGCAAATTTCCAGGGTTTCACGGACATTATGGTCGGTGATCAGGACCCCAATGCCGCGATTTTTTAAATGAGTGATAATGCGTTTGACGCCGACAACAGAGATGGGGTCGATGCCGGCAAAGGGTTCGTCTAATAAAATAAATTTCGGCTCGGTGGCGAGCGCTCTTGCAATTTCGACGCGGCGTCTTTCGCCGCCGGACAAGCTAATCCCGAGATGGTCGCGAAGATGCTCAATGTGAAATTCTTTTAAAAGCTGCTCCAGAAAAGCCTTCTTTTGAATTTTGGGCAGATCTTTGCGGACTTCCAGAATGGCCATGATATTATCGGCCACAGAGAGTTTGCGAAAAACAGAAGGTTCTTGAGGCAAATAGCTGAGGCCCAAGCGGGCCCGAATGTGAATGGGAAGGGCCGTAATGTCTGTATCATTGATTGAAATTTGACCGCCATCACAAGGAATTAAGCCGACAATCATATAAAAAGAGGTTGTTTTACCGGCGCCATTCGGGCCCAATAAGCCGACAATTTCCCCTTGATTGATGTGCAGCGAAACGTCCTTCACCACGTCGCGGGCTTTGAATTTTTTGCTAACCTTATGAATTTCTAGTCTTTTCATATGTAAGTTTTATATGGTTTGTTTAATTTGATCGCTTTCAATCACAAAAGTGGCCCGGCTGTTCTTGGTCGGCGGCACCGTGATGGTCTGTAATTTAACATTATAAACGATAATTTGGCCTTGAAAATGATTTTCCCCTTGGTTAACGCGGACATCTCCCTCTAAAACAATGCGTGATTCCAGGGGATAGATCTTCATCAGTTTGGCATAAGCATGCAGTATTTTTTCTCCTGCCTTGGGGTGGGTCCAATAATGGGCGGGTTGCTGCAAGCCAAAGGCCAAGGCTTCCTGAATTTTATTTTGCTCATTTCTTTTGGTGATCACACGATCTGCTTCGAGATGCGTGCTTCCCTGGTCTATTTTGACCTGGCCTTCAAAGCGGGTTTCTCTTATTTTGTAGTTATATTCGGAGCTCGCGGCGGTAATATACATTAAGGCTTTCGAGTCGCTGGGCAAGGCCTCAAGACGAGGCGCGAGCTGGAAGAGGAGAAGAAGAAAAGGGAGAGCATATTTAATCTTGGACACTGTATTCTCCCCTTGTTTGCGACAAGAGTTTCACAGCGCCGGTGTTCAAGTTCGCGTTCATGCCGATGGCATGGATTTTTGTATTAGGCTGCATAATGGTGACAGGGCCCTGTGTTTCCGCGAATTGCTTTTCAGGAAAGACTGTCAGGGCCTGCGTTAAGAGCATTGTTTTTACATCTTGCTGATCGCCGGGATGGTTGATCACGACATTTTCCCACAAGAAAATTTGGCTTACGCCTTGCAAGGCCTTGGCATGGTTCGCGGTCAGACGCCAGGGTTTGGTCGCCTTTTGATGTGAGTTTCGATAGAGCGTGAGAAGCGGCTTCACAATGTCAGTCCTGTCTTTCTCAAGATAATGCAGCATTTTTGGGGAAACAATGGTCATGGAGGGCTTTCCTTGCTTATCAATGACGGTGGCGACAACCTCTTCCATAAAGGCATCCGGCTTTCCGTTTTCATCCAGTGAAGATGCTGTTTTTTTATTGTAAATAATGAAGGCCGACCAACCGCTGAGAAAAAGGGCGGTCAGGAGCAGAATAGAAAATAATAAGTTTCGCTTCAACATTATTGTAGGTAAGACTCAATGATCTCGGCGTAAGTCCCCTGGGCTTGCATGAGTAATTCACAGATTTCACGCACGGCCCCCTGCCCCCCGCTTGCTTTCGAGGTATAAGCGGCTTGTTGCTGCAAAATAAGCGGTGCGTTTGCAACTGTCATGCCTAAACCTGCCCGGCGAATCAAAGGCAAATCGGGGAGGTCGTCGCCGACATAGGCGATTTGCAGGTCCCTGAGTGTTAATTTGTCTTTTAATTCCTGATAGGGGACCCGTTTGTCTTCATGACCTTGATAAATATGATGGATGCCGAGATCTTGCGCGCGTCTTTTAATGATGTCTGTTTTGCAAGAGGTAATAATGCCGACTTGCACGCCCGTTTTCTGCAGCAGCTTGATGCCGAGACCATCCTGCACATAAAAGGCTTTATAGTGAATGGCTTCTGTCGTATAGGTCAAGTCACCCGCGGTGAGTACCCCATCGACGTCCAGGATTAATAAACGGATGGGTTTGGCTTTTTCAAGGATGGCTTGCATGTGTTAAATCACTCCCGCTCTTAAAATATCGTGCATGTGAACAATGCCAATCGGCTGCTGAGCAGAATTGGCGACAATGAGGACCGTGATTTTGTAGGTTTCCATGATATGCACCGCTTCTGCGGCCAAAAGCTGCGGTGAAATGACCTTTGGATTTTTGGTCATGACCTGAGAAATTTTTGTTTGATGTACATCGGAATTTTTATCAAAGGCGCGACGCACGTCGCCATCGGTGAAGATACCGACCAACTCGTCTTTTTCATTGACGACCGTAGTCATGCCTAATTTTTTCTGCGTCATTTCGACCAGGGCGGTTTTTAAGAAGGCATCCTGAGTGACCTTCGGAATTTCCTCTCCCTGATGCATAATTTCACCCACGCGCAATAAACGTCTGCCCAAGGTGCCGCCGGGATGGGAAAGTGCGAAATCACTTTCTGTGAAGCCGCGTTTTTGAAGCAAGGCGATGGCTAAAGCGTCGCCCATGACGAGCGCTGCAGTGGTGCTGGTTGTGGGCGCAAGGCCCAGTGGGCAAGCCTCTTTTTCGATGTGGACATCCAGGTTCACATTGGCCATTTGTGCGAGTGTGGAGCTCGGGTTTCCCGTCAAGGCAATCAGCGGGATATCCAGGCGCTTAATGAAGGGAAGCAGCGAGATCAATTCCTCGGTTTCCCCGGATTTAGAGAGAATGAGGACCACATCGTCCTGCATGATCATGCCAATGTCGCCATGGCGTGCTTCCGCCGGGTGTACAAAAAAAGCGGGGCTGCCGGTGCTTGCAAGCGTCGCCGCTATTTTTCGGGCAATGTGACCGGATTTGCCAATGCCCATCACGGCGATGCGTCCTTTGCAGGAGAGCAAAAAATGGCAGGCTTTTACGAAATGATGGTCAATGCGTGCACTCAGGGCTTGAATGGCCGAGGCCGTGGTGTTGACGACCGCCTGTCCTAGCTCGCAAATGCCAGTGTCCAGATATTCTAAGTTCTGCGATTCAGGTTCTTGCATGATAGTATGTTGTTTTATGAATAAAATTCCCTTATCTTAACGTTAGGAGCGCAAGGCCACAAGCAGGAATTTAAGCCCTATGACTAACCTGGTTGAAGTCCAAAATCTACACTTTCATTACAATAGTAAGAAAGCTGTATTTAAAGGAATAAATTTAGTGGTCCCACGCGGCAAAGTGACCACCATCATGGGGCCGAGCGGCACCGGTAAGACGACCCTGTTGCGCCTGATTGGGGGCCAAAGTCAGCCCAACGAAGGAAAAATTATTGTCGATGGTCAAGAAGTGAACCATCTTTCTCGCCGGGAGCTCTATCGCCTGCGTAAAAAGATGGGCATGCTCTTTCAAAACGGCGGCCTTTTTACGCATCTGACCGTTTTTGAAAATGTGGCTTTCCCCCTCCGTGAACACACCCGCCTGCCCGAATCCATGGTCCGTACCCTGGTCTTGATGCGGCTTGAAATGGTTGGCCTGCGCGGCGCAAGGCAGCTTATGCCGAGCGAATTGTCCGGCGGCATGGCGAGAAGGGTCGCTTTGGCCCGTGCCATTGCTTTAGACCCCAAACTGATCATGTATGATGAACCGCTCTCGGGACAAGACCCCATTACAAAAGGCGTGTTGGTGCAGCTGATCCGGACTTTAAACGATGCCTTGGGCTTGACCTCCATTATCGTCTCTCATGATGTGCGCGAAACGCTCAGTATTTCCGACCAAGTGTATGTTATTTCTGAGGGAAACCTCATCGGTCAGGGAACGCCTGAGACAATTCATCAAGATTCTTCACCGCAAGTGAAGCAATTTATAGAAGGCCATCCAGATGGCCCTGTGCCCTTTCATTATGCGGCTTTGCCCTTACAAGAGGATTTTATTCATGCTTAGTTCCCTTCCCCTGCTGGGCCAACAAGGGATCGAAAATCTGCGGCAGTTTGGCAAGGCCGGCCTTTTGCTCAGCCGGTCTGTTTTTCGTGTTCCCAACTTCAGAAAAGGTTTCCCCCTTGTTATCCAACAAATTTATGCCGAGGGTTTTTTGTCGCTGCTCATCATCTTAGTGTCCAGTCTCTTCATTGGCATGGTGTTGGCTTTGCAGGGCTATCATACGCTTTCCAAGTTTGGTGCAGCTCAACAGCTTGGGCCTCTGGTGGCGCTCAGTGTGACACGGGAATTGGGCCCTGTGGTCACCGCCATCCTTTTCGCGGGACGCGCGGGTTCTGCGGTAACGGCCGAGATTGCTTTAATGAAGGCAACAGAACAGCTTTCCAGCATGGAAATGATGGCAGTTGATCCGCTGCATCGCGTGATTTCGCCGCGTTTTTGGGGCGGTCTTATCTCAATGCCGCTCTTGACCATGATTTTTAACGTGGTCGCCGTTTATGGCGCTTATTTGGTTGGTGTGCAGTGGCTTGGGCTGGAGTCTGGCGTGTTTTGGTCTAACATGCAGTCTTCCGTCGAATTTCGGACTGATATTGTGAATGGTCTCATTAAAAGCCTGGCCTTTGGCGGCGTTGTGGCTTGGATCGCGGTGCATCAAGGTTACCGGGCGGAACCCACTTCTGCGGGCATTGCTTCTGCGACGACGCGCACGGTCGTGCATTCCGCTTTGGCCGTGCTTGGCCTGGATTTTGTGTTGACAACGATGATGATAGGGGGATGGTAAAATGAAGTCTCAGCGCGCGATTGAAAGCATGGTTGGTCTTTTTATCATTGCCGCTTTTACCGCTTTAGTGGTCCTTGCTTTTAAGGTCAGTGGGCTGACTTCCTTTTTTAAGGAGGAAGGCTATACTGTGACAGCCTATTTTGACGATATTGGCGGTTTAAAGCTGCGAGCGCCTGTGAAAGTCGGTGGGGTGATCATAGGTGAGGTGTCGAGGATCAGCTTAGATCCCAGCTCCTTTAAGGCCATTGTAAAACTGCTTATTTATAATCGCTTTAGTGATATTCCCAGCGATTCTTCCGCGAGCATTCTGACTGCGGGTTTGTTGGGTGATAACTATATCGAATTGACGCCCATGTATAGTCAGGAAGTCTTAAAAAATGGCTCTATCATCGAATATACGCATCCGGCAATGATTTTGGAAAGACTAATCGGGCAATTTTTATTTAGAGTGGGCGGGGGACATTCGTCCACGGTAGATTCAGGCAGAAAATCGGGCAATGATCATTCAACAGGGGGACGAGCGAATGAACTTCAATAAGATTTTAATGACAACAGCCATTTCCATCTTCGTGATGATGGCCGCCGTTTTTTCTGCCTTTGCTGATTCAGGGAGTCCAGTTGGGGTCTTAAAAAACATTGCCGATCAAATGATCGCTGACCTTAAGAGGCATAAAATCACGCTCAAATCCAACCGCCAATATGTCTATTCCCTGGCTTATAAATTAGTTGTGCCGCATGTGGACGTGGATGAAATGTCACGCCGGGTGCTGCCGCCGCAAACTTGGTCCAAGGCCAGTCCCTCTGAACGTTCTACTTTTGAGCATCAATTCATCGAGTTATTGGTCCATACCTATGCCTCGGCTTTGGCTTCTTATACGGACCAAACGGTGCAGTTTTATCCGGTGCGCGGAGGCTATCAAGGCAGATCTACGGTGGAAGTGAACAGCCAAATTACCAGTGCTAGCGGCGCACCTCCCGTGAACGTCAAATATCGTTTAATTAACGCGGGGGGAGCTTGGAAGCTCTTTGATATGTCCGTTGAAGGGGTGAGCGTCATCGAAAGCTTCCGCTCGCAATTTGCCGACGATTTATCGCAAGGCAATATCAGTACCTTGACCAAACATCTTAGCGAACATAATACGCACCCCGTGGAAAGTGATTGAGCCCTTATGCCGGACCCACAAATCACGGTTGATCAAGATCGGATTTTAATCTCAGGCGAGCTGACTTTTGCGACCGTCAGCGACCTCTGGGAGGCCAGCAAACGCTTGTTTCCGCAAAAGGGCCAATGGAACTGTGATTTTTCACAAGTAACAGCCTGCGATAGTGCAAGCGTAGCGCTCTTGGTTGAATGGCTTAGGGTGGCCCAAAAGAAAAAAATCAAACTCCAGCTTCTTGCCCTTCCGCGCCAATTACAATCCATTATTGCCGCCGCAAAATTGGAAACGCTCTTTGAATCTGCGTTAAAGCTGTAAAGTGAGATAGGTCACATGGGTCTTTATCTTAGCTATATTGTAACAACAAAACAACTTGATGTGGTGAGGCACGGCTTCGATAAAGTTATTCGCGGGGCGCTTGGGCATGTCTCACTTGCTATTACTACTTATGAGCCTGGTAATCCTGAACAACCGATGCCAGTGACTGTCATCCGCGTTGGTTTTTTTGAGCCTGGACGGGTTTTGTTAGAAGATGAGATTATAAGGGGTGAAGATTATTTTCGCACTTTTTTTCATCGAAGCTTGCCAATATCCCTGCAGGAAGGCTTAAAGTTGTTTCAAAGCATTAACGAGAATCTGCACGAGACCCAAGTTGACCCGCGTCAGAAACGGGAGGCCAAAATGAGAAATTTACCAGCTTCCACTCCGGGTGGGCAGCAGTTTGACACCCTCAGCTATAATTGCAAAGACTTCGTATTATCGATGATGGAAAAGGCAGGAATAGAAGTCTCTTCATTTAAAAATCTATTTGTTAATCTGCCAACCTGGAGTGGGAAAATGGGCCCTGTTTCTTGGAAAGAAGGCCGTGGAAAAAACAAGGACCATCTGGTTTGGAGCAGTCCGATTCATATTAGTAGACGTAGTCAGTATGATACTTTCACTGCTGAAGAAAAAGAAAATTTTCAGTGGGAAAAAAGTTATTCAGACGTTTTTTTAAAAACAGAGGCATATCTCGCGCATCTTATGGCGGAAGCGCTTAAGGAGCTCCAGTCAGCCGCGGACAGTCCAGAGCTAAATGAAAATAAGAGAGAGAAATATTTAAGAAATTTGCTTTCCAACCCTGAGCGTTGTCGACATTCAAAAAATCTGCATTTGATCTCCAAAAAATATGTCCATGCGGACAAGGTAAAGGAGCTTCTGCTTGTAAAGCAAGTTCAAACTAAAAATGAAGATTTAGCTGAAGATGAGGAAAAAGAGGAAAAAGAACAAGCTTCTCCCTCGAGGCCTCTTGATACGCTCAAAGAAAAGCTGAATTCTGTCCGTGCCTATTTAGAACAACCAGAGATTAAAAACGACCTTGCAGTTCATCGGGGATTTTTTGCCTGGTTATATGATTTTCTTAAGATTAACACCTCAGGAATGGTTTTTTCTTTTTTTGTTCAATCAAAAATAGAACAAGCTGAAAAGCATCCAGGTACAAAGCTAAGTAAGAAAAGATGCTTTAGAGTGTGATTATAGGTCTTTCTCGAAAGCCGCCCTTTGTGTTGGGGCTTGCCGTTTGGAAAACAAGCGGTCGCGATACTTGTAAAGATAAGCCAGACTTACCGGTGCGACCATCAGGATTAAACCGCCGGTGAACATCATTTCATAATGAAAAGCAGATCCAACGTCGATGTTGCCAGGAGGGAAGAAACCTACGATTAAAGTGATGCAGCAGCCAAATAAGCCCAAAAGACAGGTGGCCCACATGCCGGGTTTGCCGCCGGGAATCATGAAGTTTTTGTTTTGTGAATTCCTGTTATAGGCTTTGTATCGCAGAAACAAAGCCGCGATAAACATCATGACATACATCACCATATAAAGCTGTGTGCTTAAGGCCGTGAGCAGCCAATATGAACCATTAATGCTCGGCATTAATAGAAAGGAAAGGCAAACAAAGGTGACTAAAATGGCCTGGGCGATCAAGAGATTTTGGGGAACACCTTTGCTGTTTTCACGGCGTAAAAAGGGCGGCAAATAATCATGTTGGGCGGCTTGTAGCAGCCCCTTCACCGGTGAAATGATCCAGCCGATAACACTGCCCATGGTTCCAATCAGGAGCATGAGTGTGAGCACCGGCATCATCCAACTCAGATGATAGGCCTTAAAAAAGTAGCTGCAAGTCTGCATTACCCCATTGACGAGATTAATTTCGTTCTGCGGCAGCACAAAGGCGATGGCAAGCGAGCTTAAAATCATGGTGGCCAAAATCAAAATGACCGAAATGAGCAAAGCCCTGGGGAAAGCCTTTTGCGGGTTGCGGACTTCACGAATATGGGCTGTGGCCAATTCCATGCCGAGGAAGGCAGTCATGATGGCGGTCAGGGCAATCCAATTTTGAGAGTCGTTTAAATGCGGGATGAGATTTTCGGCCGAAAGATGAATCTGGATGGGCTTGCCCAGGCTAAGCCAGACGATACCGAGTAAAATAATCAAGGCCATTGGGGTAATGAGGCCGACCAAGGTGCAAATGCTGGTAAATTTAGCCGCGACATGGATTCCTTTGAGGTTAATCCAGGTTAAGAACCAGAGGATGGCTAAAATAGCCGTAATGAGATAAGCCTTATTTTGGGCCAGTTCCGGCGAAATAAAATAGGTGGCGGTGCCGGCAATAAAGGAAAAAATAGTGGGAAACCAAAAAATGGTATTAATCCATTGCAGCCACACGGCTAAAAAGGCCACTTTTTCACCGAAAGCGGTCTTGACCCAGTAGTAGATACCCCCTTGCTCCGGCAGGTTGGCGGAGAGCTCAGCCGAAACCAGGGCGGCTGGAATTAGAAAAACCAGGGCTGAGAAAATGAAAAAGAAAATCAGGGTGCTTCCAAAGAGCGCCGAGGCAGGTAAATTACGAATGCTGTCGACTGTGCCAGTAATTAACATGGCCAGGGTAAAGGTACTCAGTCGGGCAAGCGGTAGCGCTGACATACAAACTAACCTCGTTTCATCCAAGCTTTATTATATAAAAATAAACTTAATTTAAACTTAAAGAACAGGCCTTACAATAAATAAAAAAGCCCATCTTTCCAATAACTTAGGAAAGTGGGCTTTTTTAGAATTGATTTAGGCTTGATCAACCATTTCTTTGAGCTTCTTGAGTGCTCTAATTTTAACAACTTTACGAGCGGGCCTGGCTTTAAACGTGGTTTTCTCACCAGTGAAAGGATTAATGCCTTCACGGGCTGGACGCGCTGGTTTTTTCACAACTATGATCTTCAGGAGGCCGGGCAGAGTGAAAACACCAGGCCCACGTACTTTGATATGGCCTTCAATGACCTTCGCGAGGTTTTCAAAGACCAAGGCGGTTTCCTTCCGGCTGGTGCAGGAAAGATCAGCGATGATTTTCACGATGTTGCCTTTCGTATAGGGTTGTGAAATGGAGGGTAATTTCTTTAAACCGGAAGCGCTCTGCGCTCTATTCCCCGTTGATTTCCTTGTATTATTTTTGCTAACTTTCCGTTTTGCTTTCTTTGTTGCCATAATGTATTTCCTCATCCAAGTTAAGAGAACATAAATAAAATACCATATCTGCGCATTTTTGCGAGCGTTTTTTTAGGGTTTGCCCGTGTTTTTTAAGGGAATTTTAAGGCCAAAACGGCAAACTCTCTTTGGTCCTCAGCTGATGCGGAGCTTGCTTTCTCCTTGTTAAATGCTATAAAATGCAGGCGCTTTTTAGAAGTAGGTTTTTATGAACATTTTAAGCTGCGGAGAGCAGGGAATGAAGACATATCAAGCAACAAATGAAACAATTACGCGTAACTGGTATCTCATTGATGCCGCTAACAGGACGCTCGGCCGTCTTTCGGGCGAAATTGCCCGTCGTTTACGCGGGAAACATAAGCCGGAATACACGCCACACGTTGATACCGGCGATTATATCGTGGTCATCAATGCCGACAAAATCAAGGTAACGGGAACGAAGAGTAAAAATAAGGTTTATTATCGTTATTCAGGTTATCAAAGTGGTTTGAAGGCCGTGACGTTTGAACAGTTATTGGCAAAGCACCCGGAGCGCGTGATTGAAATCGCAGTGAAGGGCATGCTTCCCAAGAACCCGCTCGGACGGGCAATGCTTCAGAAGCTCAAGGTCTATGCTGGAGCAGAACATCCTCATGCGGCGCAGCAACCACAACAAGTGGATGCTCAATCATTAGATGCAATTACAGGCGAAGGTTAATTACTATGGCAGCAACAAAACAAGATTATTACGGCACGGGACGGCGTAAAACCTCCAGCGCCCGCGTTCATTTAAAACCAGGAAAAGGCGTGATCACCGTTAACGATAGCAGCCTTGATCAATACTTTGGGCGGGAAACGGCCCGCATGATCGTCCGTCAACCGTTGGTTGAAACCCGTCTTCTAGACCGCTTTGATGTTTCTGTCACCGTGGTCGGTGGCGGCATGAGCGGACAGGCCGGCGCCATTCGTCATGGCATTGCCCGCGCTTTAGTGAAATACGATGAAGAAACCGGCGGCGGTGAAGTCGGTGGCAGCGGTGAAGCCGGGGGCAGTGGTACTTTAACCTTGCGGAAAGTTTTGCGGCAAGCCGGCCATCTGACGCGTGACCCCAGAGAGGTTGAGCGTAAGAAAGTTGGAAAACACAAAGCACGCAAGGGAACGCAATACTCCAAGCGCTAGTTTTCTTTATTTGGACCCATTTTGGAAGGAGTTGGGGGATCGTCTAGTGGTAGGACAGCGGACTCTGACTCCGCTAACCTAGGTTCGAATCCTAGTCCCCCAGCCAGCTCATGGACGAAGCCTAAAGGTATTTTTCATTTATTTGTCCTTTGGACAACGAGGGTTTTGTAATGGCAGTAGCCACCAATAAGCGGTCAGTCATGCTTTTGTATACGGGTAACTCGGATATCTATAGCCATCGCGTTCGGATTGCGCTAGCTGAGAAAGGGGTGGTCTATGAGGCGGTCCATTTGAAACCGCAAGAACTCGAGAAATCGGAAGACCTGCTAGAATTAAATCCTTATGGCACAATTCCCACCCTGGTAGATCGTGATTTGGCTTTATACGACACCAACATCATCATGGAATATTTGGATGAGCGTTTTCCCCATCCCCCCTTACTGCCTGTTTATCCGGTTGCCCGGGCTAGACTGCGGCTCATGATTCATCGAATTGACCGTGAATGGGCCCCTTTAATTAAAAAACTCGAGCAGGGAAAGGCAGCTGAGGTCAAAGCGGCTGCAAAAGAGCTGCGCGCTTATTTGATGCAATTAATGCCTCTATTTTCCAGCTCGTCCTATTTTCTCTCCGACGAATTTACTTTAGTGGATTGCTGTTTAGCGCCAATTCTTTGGCGTTTGCCAGCCTGGGGCATCGAATTTGGCCCTGAGGCGAAATTTTTACTGCGCTACGCAGACCGTTTATTTAAACGCGATGCTTTCCAATTGAGCCTCAGTGAAAACGAGCGAGAACTTAGAAAAAAAGCAATAGTCGAATAAGGGATTTGTATGTTATCGAATAAACCATATTTAATACGCGCTTTTTATAATTGGATCGTGGACAGCCGCTGTACGCCCATTTTAGTGATCAATGCCAACCACCCCGGTTGTCATGTTCCTGATCAGCATATTGAAAATGGCGAAATTATTTTTAATATTTCCCCGGAAGCGATTCGAGACCTGGCTATTCGTTATGACAAGGTCGAATTCAGAGCTTCTTTCTCAGGCCGTGTTCAAGCTATTTCTGTGCCTGTGAAGTCTGTCCTGGCTGTTTATGCCGAAGAAAACAAGCAAGGCATGTATTTTGACTACGAAGATGAAGAATTTTTTGATGGAGAGGGAGAGGGAGGTCTCGATTCACCGCTTTCTAAAAAGGAAGGGAAAGGAAAACCTCATCTGCGTTTAGTTGAGTAAAAAGTCTTACGGGCCGCCAGATGGGCTGCCAGGCTGTGGCTGATCTTTTAAGCGCTCTACATTCTCCACCTCATCGTCATTGGTTGTCACGTTGATGAACTGTTGTGTGATCAGTGGTTGGGCGTCTTTTTTACTAAAAAGACTAAGCCCAATCACCTGAGAGAGGTGAAGAAGCTTTCTATGGGGTCTTAAGGGACTGTTATTTGGGCTTTTATCTTCTTCGGAAGTATCATCGTCTTGGCCTGCGCGGATAGCAGCAGGGTCTGTTTGAATTGAAAAGCGCTTCAATTCACGCTGAACTTCGTTGTTAGAAAGATTTAAGCGATTTCTATAGTGCTTTAGGTGAGGCCTCGATGGTTCTTTTGTTTTTATCATCCCCATCTTTTCAATCATCTCTACAAGAGAAAAAAGATCCACGTTGGGATTGTTCGTTTTCCAATGCTTGAAAAGCATGATTGAAATTTCTTCTGCTGTGAAGTGCTCATGAAAATAAACAGCCATTTTTTTGGCAATGTCAGTAGAAGTTTCCTTGTCTTTTACTAAGGACAGATGAGTTGAGTCAGCTGGTTCTAGGACATCAATTTCTTGCTCTTCAGAATAGCTGCTCCAACTGTTCGGCACATCAAAATTATATTTGTTCTTACTTTCCTCGGAGAGAACCAGGCCAACTCTTTTGAGTGGCTGAATGTCTGCTTTGGTTTCATAGTGGGCCAGGCTTAAAAGATTCTGAGAAACAACGGCAAGGTAGTTGCTCAAAAGGTAGTCTAAGTCCTCCTCTTTTTGAGCCAAGCTTAAAAAGCGCTCTTGAAGCAAAAAAACTTGTTCTTCGATGCTTGTTATTTGACTTAACTTTTCTAGTTCTTCCTGGCTAAAATCGGGCATGCAAATGTTTTTGGTGTCTAAGCGGGCATACCAGCAAGCCATGTACGTGGCATGCTTGAATATTTCCAAGAGATCGCGTGTTGCTGAGAGATTATTAGAGGACCGCAGGTAGCTTTGTGAAGCTTCAATAGAAGGGGCATCAATAACGAAAAGCGCCGCCTCACGTTCTTCATTTTTTAATTTTTGGGCTACTAAAGCAGCCAAACTGCCGCCAAAGGAATAACCACTAATAAAACAGGGGCCAGTAGGTAAGAGCTTGATGATTTCCTCTTTGATTTTTTCGGCGTAAGTGTCTAAGGATTTGCCGACCTCAGAAGGCTGGGGATCATTCCAGACGTAGGTCTCACTTTTTTTGCCCCTTGCCTCGAGAAGCTGGTTTGCCAGTTGTAAAAGAGCAATACAGTCGCCGGTGATATCTGGAATTAAAAAAACAGGAAATTCCTCTGCTGAGACAGGCGAACGTGAGATGATGGTCCCTAGAGCGGTACCAGTAACGACTTGAAAGGCCATAAAGCTAAACTCCCCTTATTTTTTAATAAGTTAATCAGATCCTAAACGCATCATGGTGTGTTTTTTATTGATCTTGATTATCTTATACTGAATTGAGACCCTTAAGAAAACCCAACATCTTATGTTTTTTTAAGAAGGATTGCAATCAGGGCGAATTTTTTTGGCTGCCTAGGTTCTCCAAAAAGTTGCGACTACTTTCAAGCAATTGCTCTTGGGGACTATGGGGGTAGTTTGGGGCAGGGGGAGGAGAACCGGGGAAGGCCCCTGGAATTGCCTGCGGGTCATCATTCAAGGCTTTGAAAAAGGAAGAGGAAGTGCGAATTACCCTTTTTGTTAAAAGGAGGGGCTGGAGACTCTCAGCAAGACTTCTAATGGTCATGTGAAAGCAAAGGTCAGTCACTTCAACAGGCCGCAAAAGTTGTGCCTTTAGTTTTTCATTGAGCTGAGTTGTCATCGCGATCAGATTGAGCGAATCCCCACCCAGCTCATCGAAGCTTTCTTCGATGGAGTCAATGTTGGTGTCTAGGATCTTTTCCCAAATAGGAATTAATTGGCGTTGGAGGTTATTTTCAGCAATATCCTCTGTTTTTCTTTCAAGATCAAACAGAGCTTCTTGATCGGCTGAGTTTTCAAGCGCCGTCAGGTCCACTTTTCCATTACTGTTGACGGGGAGTTTCTCAACAAAAAAGATTGAGCTCAGGCGGGCCACCTGGGGCAAGGGGTATTTGCGGAGAAATTGGTTTAAATCTATTTTATTGGGGGACTGCCCGGTATTTTTAAGCACAAAATAGCCTTTGAGTGTTTCCCGGCCCGGATCGAAGGCGACCACGCAATCTTTAATGTCAGGATGCTGTTGCAAGATGGTTTCTATGCTGTCAAGCTCCACGCGCACGCCATGGATTTTAACTTGTTTGTTCCCTTCAATGCGGCCAATAAAGTTAATGCTGCCATCTTCGGAACGACAAGCGGAATCGCCGGTTCGATATAATCTCATGATTCTATCTTCGGCTATATCCTCTTTTTGCTCTAGCTCAAGGGGCAGAAATTGATGTTGATCTGCGAGGTAAAGCCGTTGTAAAAACTTTTCCTCAGTTAGTTTGGGGTTATTGAAATAACCTCGCGCTAGAGAGGGCCCTGCGATATAGATTTCACCGGGTATGCCAATGGGGCATTCATGTTCATTCTTATCCAAAATAAAGAGTTGAGTGTTGCGGATGGGTTTGCCAATGGCCGTATGCGGTAAAACAAATTGATAAGGATGTTCTGTCGAAAAAATAGTGGCTTCTTGCACGCCATATTCGATGCGGACTGTCAGAGGACCGTCACTCGCTTGGCGTTCACGCGAAAGGACCTCTAGACGCTTTAAAGTTTCCTCGTTCGCAATGGCACCCATAATGATAATATCGTTTAAACTGGGTAAAATCGAAAAGTCCAAGTAGTTGCTGATTTGCGGCAAGAGAGTGACGACATTGATCCCGTGCAGACTGATAATATTTTGCAAGACACTGGGGTCGAGACGTCCTTTTTCAAAGATGAGGTGGAGCTCCCCTTGAGTCATGAGTGCTTCCAAAACTTCAAAAAAGAAACAATCAAAACTGGGTTGGGCTGTACAAAGGACTTTGCTGCCTTTTTTGAGACCGCGATCTTGTATAGCAAAGGCCGCATTGCTTAGGCCACGATGGGTGGTCATCACTCCTTTGGGCTTTCCGGTTGAGCCGGAAGTATAGGTGATATAAGCCAAATCTTCGGGCTTCACTTCTTCTGAAAGAAGAGGAAGATCCAGGTTTTTGAATTGGGCCTCAATTTCAGCCCAATCATCGAGATTAATGAAGCAGGTCTCTCCAGGATAGTTTTTGAAAGCAGTCAAACTTTGGGTTGTGTTATCAACCAGAATGACCTTAGGACAGCTCTGGTCTATTTTGTAGGCCAATAATTCACTGGACTCTGTTTCAAGCGGCAGCATGACTCCGCTGGCCTTAAAAACAGACCACAAGGCGGTAATGAGCTTGGCAGAGCGCTCAAGTGAGACGCCGACTACTTCCTCTGGGCCCACGCCTGCTGCCTGAAGCAAGGCAGCCAACATTTTGGCTTTTTCGTCTAGCTCGGTGTAGGTGAAGGATTCAGATTCGGTGGCGGACAAATGAAAAACCACAGCTGGTTTTTGCCCATTTTCTTTGACGACCCGATCAAAAAGCTGGGCAACAGACGTTTCGTCTGAAGGTGGGTCGTCCTGCAGCGTGTCATGGGACTGGGTCAAGAGAATGCGTTCTTCCTTTGTCAAGAAGGAAAGATCGTCAAGAATTTGTTGCGGCCCTGCCGCGACAGCTTCCCAAGTATTTTGAAGATGGCCTGCCATGCGTTCGATGGTGCTTTTTTTAAAAAAATCGGGGTTGTATTCGAGGTAAGCCCTGTAACTGCCATCTGGCATTTCATCCAGATTCAAGCCAAGCGGAAAGCGGCTATAACCCAGCGTTAATTCAGTTGGATAAGAGGCTTCGGCATCTTGCAGCGTCAGGGAGGTCCTTTTTTTGTTTAAACTGAAGATAATATCGAAGGGTGAGGCGGTGATGGTTTTTCGTTTGTCCCTTTTGTTCATCGCTTGTTTAGCAATGACGTCAAAAGGAAGTTGGTTCTGATAAGCCTCAATGCAAATTGAATTCAATTTTTGCAGCAAATCGGTAAAGCTCAATTTGCCGTCTTCGAGAAGAAGACGCAAGGGGATGCTATTCATGAAGCAGGATACGACGTTGTCAACGTTTTTTATATAATCGCGGCGGTTCGCTGAGGTTGTGCCAATGCAAAGATCGGTTTGACCTGTATAACGGTAGAGCAGGGCATAAAGACTGGCCAGAAAGGTGCGATGGAGGCTTGATTGCTGTGAAGTGGCGAGGTCTGATAAAGCTTGGACCAGCAGAGGACTCACTTCAAAATAAAAACGTTCGCCTCGATGACGAAATTCGGTCTGAGGTTTAAAGTCAGTTTTTAAAGTCAGTGGCGTTAAATCTTTAAGCGTTTTTTGCCAAAAGTCGAGTTTTTTCTGGGGCGCTAAATTCTGTGAGAGTTGATCAAACGTATTTAATGCGGGCAAGACGGGCAGGTCCGCTTGTTCGTTATTGTAAAGCATCGACAAGTCCCGCATGAGGATGTTTTCTGAAAAGACATCCGCGATAATGTGATGGACCACCATGACAAATTGAAAGAGGTTTTCAGAAAAACGCAGAACTGCGCAACGCCAAAGCGGCCCTTGCCCGAAGCTAAACCCTTGAGTGATAAACTGATCTTGCTCAATGGATTTTAAGGTTTTCATCAAATCTTTAACCGGAGGTATTTCTAGCAGCCCGCTGCAATCAAAAATAGAAAGGGGCCGCCCGTCTAAGGAAAGTTCATTGGGACTGGGCAGTGGAATTAAATAGCTTTGTTCATTGAATGCCTCTAGTGTACAATTCAGGGCATCATGGCGGTTTCGTAAATCATGAACAGCCTTCTGAAACCGAGTCAGGTCTATATTTCTAAGCTCGCAGGCAATCGTAAGATGGTTCGCAGCAGTATTCGGGTAAAGCTGCTCATAAAACCAAAAGCTATTTTGGGAAGCGGACAAAGGAATTCGTTTCATGGCTTTAACTTCTGGAATAAAAATTTGGCAGATTATACTCAAAAGGTTGGGAAATGAAAATAGCGGACCTAAAAAGGGGGTATCTCGGAAAATGCCTGTTTAATCTGGCCGAGCGGAGTCAAGATATTTTCTGGGTTCGGGACCCTAGTTTTCGTGAGCAAGTCTATATTAACTCTGCCTATGAGAAAATTTCAGGCCGCAGCTGCCGTAGTCTTTATGAGGACCCGGGTTCTTGGATGAAGGTCATTCTGCCGGAAGATAAAGAGCATTTTGAAAAAGAAATGGAACGCATTTGTCGTCAATCCGGTTTTCAGGACGCCTACCAGTTAAGTTACCGGATTGTTCGTCCCGATCAAGAGCTTCGATGGATACAGGAAATTGGCTTTCCTTTGCTCGACGATGATATGCAATGCGTGGGTTATGCGGGTGTTGCGAAGGATGTGACAGAAGAGAAGCAGCGCATCTACGATTTAAAAATCGCCAGCCGGTTTTTCCATTTTTTTGCCGAAAAAATCCAATCTGTTTTTTGGGTGCGGGACCCAAAGTGCAATAAGCAGCTCTATGTGAGTCCGGCTTATGAGAAAATTTGGGGCCGGAGTTGTGAAAATCTCTATAACAATCCTAACTCATGGATTGAAACTTTAGCACCGGAAGATCGCAGCGACCATAACGCGGCGGCGCGCTTGCAATTGCTCGATGATCTCGGTCCTACGATTCATTATGACAGTCGCTATCAAATTATGCGTCCTGATGGCAAGCGCGTTTGGATCAAGGATACAAGTTTTCCGATTCATGATGAGGAAGATCATTTTATTGGCTTTGCAGGTATCGCGGAGGACATCACTGAAAACGTGCTCTATGAACAAGAATTGCGGGATGCCAAGCAAAAAGCTGAGCTTGCGAACCTGGCCAAGTCGGAGTTTTTGGCGACCATGAGCCATGAGTTGCGTACGCCCTTGAATGCCATTCTGGGCATGGCCCAAATCCTGCGTTTAAAAGGCTTGCCCGCTCAGCTGAATGAATATGTTGATACGATTGAAAATGCCGGTAATAACCTCTTGTCGCTTGTGAATGATGTCCTGGATTTTGCTCGTCTCGAGGCTGGGAAACTGTCTTTGAGTGAAGGGCCTTTCAATGTGAAGCAGTTGGTTTCGCAAATTATTCAAAGTTTTTCTTACCAAGCAAAAGAAAAGCAAGTCGCTCTCAAAGCCGAGTTTGAGCGGCAGGTCCCCATTCATTTGCTCGGTGATGCGCGGCGTATTCGGCAGATTTTGCTGAATTTATTAAGCAACGCGATTAAATTCACCGAAAAGGGAAGCGTGAAAGTCCGAATTTCCAATCTTAAGAAAATCGATGATCGTGTTTTAATCTGCATCACGGTGAAGGACACCGGTGTAGGCATCAGCGATGACAAATTAGATTTTATTTTCGAAAAATTCAGCCAAATGGATTCGACCTATAACCGAAAACATCAGGGCATTGGCTTGGGTTTGGCGATCACTAGAGAATTGGTCGAAAAAATGGGCGGACGGATCATGGTAAAAAGCGTCGAGGGCAAAGGATCGGAGTTTGGTTTTACGCTGGCTTTGAAAGTAGATAATCAGCAAAAAGCATTGAAAAAAAGAAGCGAAAAAAAGAAAAAATACAAGCCGCTAACCAAGGCGGTGAAGGTCTTGGTCGTAGAAGACAATGTAATCAATCAAAAAATTGCCAGAATCCTATTGGAAGAACAAGGCTGTCAGGTGTATCTTGCGAACAATGGCGCCGAAGCCTTGGCGCTTTTGAAGGCCCAATCGGATTTTTCGTTGATTTTTATGGACATTGGTTTGCCGGACAGCGATGGTTTCGACATTGTGAAAAAAATTCGTGAATGCGAAGACCTAAAAAACCTCCCGATTGTCGCCATGACTGCACATATTTTGGAACGCGACCGCGAGCGTTGTTTTGCGGTCGGGATGAACGATGTGGTCGCAAAGCCAATTCTGCAGGAACACTTGGCGGAGGTGTTAAATCGGTTTGTGTCGCAGGAGTGACTGCCTGCCTTTGACTTTCCTAAATCAACGCCTGCCCATCTTCCTCAGCACTTACAGCAGCACCATTCAGGGATGACACCTTCACTTTCTGAAAAATCTTCACAACCTTTTGCACCCCCGCAGTATGCCTTGCGATGTCCGTGGCTACTTCTGCTTGCTTGCGTGTCACATTCCCCATTAAATAAACCGTGCCGTTTTCCGTGACAACCTTAATAGAGGCAGATTTTAATCCTACGGCGGCAATCATCTCCGTCTTAATCTTAGTCGTGATCCAGGTATCGCTGGCATGCGTCAAGGTAGAGGTCGGCCCTTCAATTGTGATTGCGTTAAAGATGCGGACAATACCGTGCACAGTCCACGCGGTTTCTTCGACTTTGCGGCGAAGGGCCTGTGTCGGTGCCTCACCGGTGAGCAAAACCACCTGGCCGAAGCTTGTGACACTAATGTGCGTGGTATTTCTTAACTCAAAGTTTGCATTAATCTTCCGCTGAATATCCCGGTCGATACGTTGGTCCTGAAGAATGCTGTCGACTGTGCGGTGGTCATACACAATGGTGATAGCGGCAGCGCCCGCCGCGGCGCCGGCGACAAAAAAACAGCCCTGAAGCGCAAGAGTGAGCAGGGCCATGAGGAGCAGTTTACTTTTTTTCATTATTCGTTTTCCCCGTGTCCGAACAGTTGATAGTCAATGAGCTCGCACAAACAATGAATAATGAGGATGTGCGTTTCTTGAATGCGGGCAGTATCGCTCGAGGGGACCCGAATTTCAACATCCGTTTCGCGCAGGACTTCGCTGATTTTTCCACCATCTCCGCCTGTCAAGGCAAGGACTTCGAGATTGCGGTCATGCGCGGCTTTGATAGCCTGTAAAATATTCGCGGAGTTGCCGCTGCTGGAAATGGCCAAAAGAATATCGCCGGCTTGCCCCAGTCCGCGAATTTGTTTGGCAAAAATTTCCTGATAGGCTGTATCATTGGCGATACCGGTGATGGCGGATACGTCCGAAGTCAAGGCCAAGGCTGGCAGGGGCGGCCGTTCTCCCTTAAACCGATTCAACATCTGTCCCGCAAAACGCAGCGCATCACAGGCCGAAGGCCCATTGCCGCAGCTCATGACCTTGTGACCATTCAAGAGACAGGCCGTTAACTTTTCTCCCGCCGCCAAAATCGTCGGCAAAATCAAGTCCGCTGCCAAAATTTTAGTCTGAATACTTTCGCTGAATTGATTCTTAATTCTTTCCTGAAGTTCACTCATCTTGGATAGGGCCTTTGTGAGGAAGAGGCTGGATACTATAGCATGTTTGACCTTCCAAGGAAGAGCCAGGGTTGGAAGGTCAAACAAACCCCGCTCCAAACGCATTCTCAACCCATTCAAACTGATTGTTCTCATCAACTCCAACGACATCAAACCGGCAATCTCTTTTATCCAGCCAGCCTTTTTTCTGCAGATAGAGCAGTCCTGTTTTGATTATTTTTCGTTGCTTCGTCTTACTGACGCTTTCCACCCCGTCCCCAAACCCCTTCTCTTTCCGCATTCTCACTTCCACAAAAACAATCTCATCCCCATCAAGCATAATTAAATCGATTTCCCCGTAAAAACTACGATAGTTTTTGTCAAGCAAACGCAAGCCCCTTTTTTCTAAAAAGGAGCAAGCATCAATTTCAGCGGAATCTCCGCGGGCTTTCGGTTTAAATGCGTCCACCATGGATGGTCACCCAGGGGAGACGTTGGGAAATGCGCTGTTGGTTCATATCCAAGGCGCCTGTGGCCCCATAAATTGGGAAATTAGGCAGCATACTGAGTCGCGGCAAGGACTGGCTTAAAAGATAAGCGGCGCGGCCAATGGCGTAGAGCCGGTCGTATTGCGCTGGATTGCTGGAGGGCGAGCGGGCCATCTGAATTAGCCAGGGCGTTTCACAGAAAGTAACTCCATTCAGGTCTTTGTCTTTGATGGGATTGGGATGTCCAGAATAAATGGAGGAAATAGAATAGACGGGCACATTGCCAGCGTAATAGAAACGCAGCAAAGGCACAATTTGCCGGGCCATGTTGGGTTGGGCAAAGAGAAAGATCACATCAAAGTCCTGCCGTCTCTGCTCCGAAAGCGTTGCTTTACTGTTATCTTCGCGTGTTAAGGCTTGGTCTTCCTTAGGGTTGATGTGCAGCAGCGTCGCGATTTCTTGTGTCAGGTTCGACTGTTTCGTGAAATAAAGCGAGTCGACCGTTGTGCCGCCATCACTTTTCCATTGCGAATTTAAGGCATCAGCAACGCGATGGCCCCAGTCGTTGTCGGAGGCGATGACCAAAGCGCGAGAGCGCCCCCCTTGCCGCGCTTTATCAGAGAGTTGCTTGGTTTCTTCGGTCGGCGACAAGCCAAATTCATAATAGTTAGCGGGCAAGGAACTAAAGAAAGAAGCGGTGGTATAGTTTAGCGCCAGAACGCGCACATTGAAGGCCTTTGTTTTTTTCAGTGCTTCCACTTCGGGTTTGGTCAAAGGCCCCACAATTAAGTCAGCGCCTTCATTAATGGCTTTTTGATAAAGGCCGCCGAGATCGGAACTTTCATTGGTATCATAAAAAGAGACTGCCTGTTTTTCGGAGGCTTGGCCTATATTATCGTAATAAGCACTTAAAAACCCACTGCGGACGGCTTGTCCAGAAGCCGCGAGCGGGCCGTGCAAAGGCAGCAAAACCGCGATATGTTGAGGCGGCGCTTCCGCAGACAATTGATTGAGGGCGTCATTGTTGGGGAATAACTGGTTCCCAGGATGGGCCGGGTAGGCATTACGCCAAGATTCCAGTTCTTGAATGAGTTGTGGGGAATTGGTGCTGTATTTTTTGCTGATGATCGCGAGGTCCAACCAGCCTTTTGCATTCGCGTCCTGGTTCGCGGCCTCGACTTCTTGTAAAGTGTGCAAAGGGGTGTGTTGCAGCGTGTGCCAGGCGGCGTTGGAGTTCTTGGCCCACAGCGTGGGGTCCGTGACGGAAGGCTGGGGGGCTGCTGCGGGCGTCTCTTTGGGAGAGGAAAAGGAAAAGTTTCCGGAACGGCTAGCGCCGCAGCCGGTTAAACTGAGTGTTAACAAAATACAAGTTAAAATAATTTTATTCATAGGTCATTTAATCGGAGATAGTTAGTGGAAACTACTATTGTAGGCATTTTATACATTGTCGCAACCCCCATCGGAAATTTACAGGACCTCACACTTAGGGCGATTGACACTTTAAAAAAGGTAGATCTCATTGTCGCAGAAGACACGCGTCATTGTAAAGTTTTATTGAACCACTATGACATTCAAACGCCGGTTTTGTCTTTGCATGAACACAACGAAAAAGCAAAAGTGGAAAGCATACTAAAACGTTTATTAAAGGGCGCATCCCTGGCCTTAATTAGTGATGCCGGAACACCTTTGATTAGTGATCCCGGTTATCGTCTGGTGCAGGAAGCCAGTTTGGCTGGTGTAAAAGTGGTGCCGCTTCCAGGCCCTTGTGCTGCTATTGCCGCTTTGTCCGCGAGCGGCTTGCCGACCGATCGTTTTGTCTTTGAGGGCTTTTTACCCATGAAGTCCGCCGCTCGGCGAAAACATTTAGAAAAATTAATGCAGGAGCCGCGTACGCTTATTTTCTATGAGGCGCCGCATCGCATTCTTGAGGTCTTGAAGGATTTGGAACAAATTTTTGGCCCCGAACGACAAGCTGTATTGGCCCGTGAATTGACGAAGGTTTTTGAAACGATACACGGCGGCACCTTGAACGAGTTGTCGGCCTGGGTGGAAGCGGATTCGAATCAGCAACGGGGTGAAATGGTGTTGATGGTTGCGGGGGCCGCCATTCAGGAAGAAAAAGCGCTGGGGAAATCGTCGGAACAGGTATTGCAAATTCTCCTGCGGGAATTGCCATTAAATCAGGCTGTGAAGTTGGCTTGTGAATTAACTGGGGAAAAACGGAATAGTTTATATAAGCGGGCTATTAGCGCAGAAAAAAGTTGAAAATTTAACCAATTTCGCGTAAAAATGCTTTTCTCGACTAAATTAAGATAACGTTAGCCTAGGCAGTCGCTCTATTCTTCTGAGTAGGGAGGAAAGTCCGGGCTCCACAGGGCAAGGTGCCAGATAACGTCTGGGAGGCGCAAGCCTACGGAGAGTGCCACAGAAAAGAGACCGCCTTACTTCGGTAAGGTAAGGGTGAAAAGGTGCGGTAAGAGCGCACCGCGCAGGGGGCAACCTACTGCGGCAAGGCAAACCCCACCTGGAGCAAGACCAAATAGGAACTCAGGGCCTGTAAAAGGGCCCAAAAGCGTGGCCCGCGCCGAGTTCGGGTAGGTCGCAAGAGCGGTTTGGCGACAAACCGCCCAGATGAATGATTGTCCTCGACAGAACCCGGCTTATTGGCTGACGTTATCTTAGTTATTCTCCTGAATTGTCATCTGAGCGCAGTGAAGGATCTTTTTTAACCAGAATATCCTTTGCTGCACTCAGGATGGCCGTCCCTTCTATTCTAGCTTGAGAAAAGTGGTAATTCTTGGTCCATAAGTGGGAAATATATCCATATTTGTGGTAAAGAGTGGTTTACTGTGGGAAATTGTGGTATATTTCCATTTGTAAGAGTTTTTATGGCTGCTCCAAAGGGAAGACAAAGACGGAGGTGGATGGCAGGACGAACAAAGCGCGTGAAGCGCTGAAGTGGGTCCGGTTCTCCACCTTCTGTCTGCTGTCTTAAAGTCTTTCCGGTATAAAGGCTGAGGTGCATATATGTTTCGTGGTGCGAATGCAGTGAACATGGATGCCAAGGGCCGAATTGTCTTGCCAACGCGCTATCGCGCTTGTTTGCAAGGCGGCAGCATTTTAACCATTGATACCGAAGAGCGTTGTTTATTGCTCTATCCGCTCGCGGTCTGGGAAGAAATTGAAAACAAGCTTGCGACTTTACCCAGTTTTAACGCGCAAGCCCGCCGCATTCAGCGTTTGCTGATTGGGCATGCGACTGAAGTTGAATTAGACGCGCAGGGAAGAATGTTAATGCCTCCCTTACTTAGGGAATATGCCGGCTTAGATAAGCGGGCTGTATTGGTGGGGCAGGGCAAAAAAATAGAATTATGGGCTGAGGCGAATTGGCAGGAATGCCGCAGCTTGTGGTTAAAAGAAGAACTTCGCGTAGACGGCGAATTGCCTGATGTAGTGAAGTTATTGTCTTTGTAAGGTGAGTTTGTTTTTTGGTATGAGAGGGTCAACGGTATGGTGGCTTGTCGTATGAATACTGCAAGTAGCTCCCATCAGCCTGTTCTCCTGCGAGAGGCGATTGACGCTTTGTCAATTCAGCCCCACGGGGTCTACATTGATGCCACTTTCGGACGTGGCGGTCATTCACATCTTATTCTCTCCAAATTGAACAAAACCGGTCGTTTGTTGATTCTCGATAAAGATCCAACAGCCATTTTTCATGCCCGCCAGTATTTCGCGCAGGATAGGCGAGTTTCCATTTTTCACTCCTCCTTTGCAAAACTAAATGAGATTCTTTCCGCAGAAAAGCTTTTGGGAAAAGTGGATGGCATTTTATTTGACCTGGGTGTTTCTTCACCGCAATTGGACGAGGCCGAGCGGGGTTTTAGCTTTATGCGTGAAGGCAAGCTCGATATGCGGATGAACCCCATGCGGGGCGTGGACGCGGCCACCTGGCTTTCCGAGGTGAGCGAGGCCGAGTTGACCCGCGTTCTTTTCGAGTATGGCGAAGAACGCTTTGCGCGACGCATTGCGCGCGCGCTGGTGCAAGCGCGCCAGGAAGCGCCCATCCAGACTACGACGCAATTACGCGATTTGGTTGCCAAAGCCATTCCATCAAAACCGCAAGACAAGCATCCGGCGACGCGTAGTTTTTTGGCGATTCGAATTGTGATTAACCAAGAACTGGAAGAAATACAGCTCGGTTTGGAGCAAACGCTGACGGCCTTGATGCCCGGCGGCCGTTTAGCAGTGATCAGTTTTCATTCTTTAGAAGACCGTATTGTGAAGCGTTTTATTCAACACCATGAACGAGGGGATGATTTTCCGCCGGAACTGCCGGTGAAACACCATGCTTTGCAACAAAAGCTTAGACGAGTTGGACGCGCGGTCCATCCTTCCGAGGAAGAAGTGGCGGCCAATCCCAGGGCGCGAAGTGCAATCTTACGTATTGCGGAGAAACAACCATGAACGCAGCAGCGAAATTGTTAAATCAGAGCACTCTCTCTCGTCATTGGGCGCTGAGCGTCTTTTTGACACGGACGCAATGGCTCTTGTCGGGTTTTCTCTTCCTGATTTTCATGTCGGCTTTTAGTATTATCTACACGACCAACTCAGCGCGGGATATGCATGCCAGTTTGTACCAGGGCCGCTATGAATATAGTCGTTTGTATGCAGAGCAAGGACAGCTGCTTTTGGAACGCGGCACTTTGGGCATGCAGGCCCGTATACAGCGCGTTGCGGAAAGGAGCTTAGGTATGGTGGTCCCAAATCATCAGTCGGTCGTGATGATTCATGAGTGAGAGCTAAGTTATTAGCAAGAAATTGACAGCTGCGTTTATTCCCTGGCGATTTTATGTCGTCATCTCCTTTATTGTTCTTCTTGTTTCAATTTTGATTGGACGTGTTGTCTATCTCACCTTGGTGAATCAAGCTTTTCTGCGCACAGAAGGCAATGCGCGCACCGTTCGTGTGGTCGATATCCCCGCCTTCCGCGGCATGATTTTCGACCGGAATGGCCAGCCTTTGGCGGTGAGTGCAGAGGTTTTTTCCCTCTGGGTGAATCCACAAGTCTTTGCGCCATCGCTGCGAGAGTGGCGTCTTCTGCAGCGCGCCCTTTCGCTTCGACCGGCACGCCTCAAAGCGCTATTGCTACAGGAGAAAAGCAAAGGGCGTGAGTTTTTTTATTTGAAGCGGGGGGTGACGCCGGAGCTGGCCGAAAAATTTAAAAAAGAGACGCTTCCGGGTCTCTATTTACAGAGAGAATTTAAACGCTTTTATCCTGAAGGAGAGGTGACCGCCCAGCTGCTTGGATCGACCAATGTGGATGACTGGGGCCAAGAAGGGCTGGAACTGGCCTACAATGATTGGCTGCGGGGGGCCCCTGGTAAAAAAGTCGTGGTCCGGGACCGTTTAGGGCAGGTCATCTCAGACCTTAAATTGATTCAGGACCAAAAGCCGGGCCAACATTTGGTTTTGAGTATTGACCGGCGCATTCAATATCTGGCCTACCGTGAATTAAGCCGGGGTGTAAAGGAGAATGTAGCACAGTCCGGTACAGCGGTGGTTTTAGACCCAAAGACCGGAGAAGTCTTGGCCATGGTGAATTATCCTTCTTTTAATCCAAATCATCGCCGCAGCGCGGGAGGGGCCATTTATCGCAATTTGGCCGTGACGGATGTTTTTGAACCGGGTTCAACCATCAAGTCTTTTAGTGCCGCCTGTGCTTTGAGCAGCGGGAAGTTTAAACCGAACACTAAAATTGACACTTTTCCTGGATGGATGCGGGTTGGCCATAACCTGGTCCATGATGACAAAAACAATGGCGTGTTGACCTTAACACAGGTGCTTCAGCGTTCAAGCGATGTGGGCACGACCAAAATGATTCTGGCTTTGCCTTCGCAGCAGTTATTGAATTTATTGCATGCTGTGGGTTTTGGTGAAACGACTAATATTGAATTTCCGGGTGAGCAAACCGGTGTTCTGACGCAACGTTCCGTATGGGGCCCCTTTATGTTGGCCACCCTGTCCTGGGGCTATGGCCTGTCAGTGACACCTTTGCAATTAGCTCGGGCCTACGCCGTGCTCGCTAATAACGGGACACGCTTGCCCATGACCTTGTTGCGTCGGGAAGGCCCCCCCCCTGCCGGTGAGCAAGTGATGACGCCTGTGATTACCCAGGAAATGCTAAAGATGTTGGAGTCGGTGGTTGCCAAAGGCGGAACAGGGCTGTCCGCACGGATTCCAGCCTATCGTGTCGCCGGGAAGACCGGCACAGCGCGGATGCTGGGCCCTCAAGGTTACCAAGCCCATCATCACATTTCCTCTTTTGTCGGCATAGCGCCTGTGTCTCATCCGGCTTTGGTGGTGGTTGTGGTGCTGCGTGATCCGCAAGGGAAACACTATTATGGCGGGCCCGTCTCAGGGCCTGTTTTTTCTAAAATCATGGAAGGAGCGCTGCGCATCTTGAATGTTGAACCGGATTCGGTGAGTGGATAGCTGTTATTTTGAGCTAAAAACCGCTATCATATCCAAGGTTTTTTGGGTATTTCAAGCATGCAGTTATCAACCTTATTGGCTTCAATATTTCCTCTAAGTGATTCTTTTGATTGTGAAATTTTAGGGCTTGCGCAAGACAGCCGGCTGCTTCAGGCCGGTTATTTATTTTTAGCCTGCCGCGGGAAGACCTTTGATGGCCGCAATTATATTGAAGAAGCCATCGCGAAAGGGGCTAAAGCAGTCCTTGCTGAAGGGGAGGAGGGGGCGCCTCGACTTGAGTGGCGGAACCGGGTCCCTCTGATTCATTTGCCTCAGCTTTCCTCCTGGGTTGCGGAATTGGCTTCTAAATTTTATCGAGACCCGGGAAAGGGATTGCAACTTGTAGGGGTGACGGGGACCAATGGCAAAACCTCTTGTTCTCATTTCGTGGCGCAGGCTTTGCACTTTCTTGATCGACCCTGCGGTCTCATCGGGACCTTGGGATATGGCTTGCCCGGGGCCTTAAAAGAAACCTTGATGACCACTCCAGACACAGTGACGCTGCAACGTTTCTTGGCTGAATTTCAGAGACAAAAGCTGCAAGCAGCCGCGATGGAGGTTTCTTCACATAGCTTGGACCAAAAGCGCATTGAGGGGCTTGTTTTTGATGTGGGTATTTTTACCAACCTGACCCAGGACCATTTGGATTATCATAAAAATATGGCGGCCTATGGCGCCGCTAAGAAACGTTTTTTTACCGATTATCCTTTGCGGCGCGCTGTGATCAATGCCGACGATGCTTTTGGACGGGAACTCATTGCTTTGCTTCCCTGCGAAAAAGTACTTGCTTATAGTTGCGAGGGCCCCTTTGCCGGTCTGCCCACTATTTTTGTTGAGCACGCGCAATTTACGCTTTCCGGGATTCAGGCCAGGGTTTCAACACCTTGGGGCGTGGGCGAGCTATTTTCACCGATTGTCGGCGAATTCAACTTGAGTAATTTGTTGGCTGTGCTCACAACCCTTGGTGCCTTGGGTTTTCCTTTATCTTCTGCGCTGGCCAGCCTCGCTCAGTTAAAGCCCGTTCCAGGACGGATGCAAATCTTGGGCGGCGGAAAAAATCCCTGGGTGGTCGTGGATTACTCGCATACGCCGGACTCCTTGGAGAAAGCCCTGCGTGCGCTTCGCAAGCATTGCCAAGGCCAATTGTACTGTCTCATGGGTTGCGGCGGAGACCGGGATAAAAGCAAGCGTCCCCAGATGGGGGCGGTGGCTGAGCAATTCGCTGATTTTGTGACACTGACGAGTGATAATCCCCGGCATGAAGACCCAGAGCGGATCATCGCGGAAATTCGTCTAGGGTTGAAAAAGCCAGAAGAGGCGGCCATTCAGCCCAACCGTTCTCAAGCGATTCAAGACGTTATACAATCGGCAAGGGCAGGTGATTATGTGCTGATTGCGGGGAAAGGTGCTGAGACTTATCAGCAGATTGGCGATGTGAGGCTTCCTTTTGATGATGTCCTGCAAGTGGAGGAAGTTTTGACAAAAATTAAAACCGCCTCTCTTCCAACGTAGCTGGGAGAGGGGCTAGGTTATTTGCCGTTTTATAGAGGACCAAAGCAATGCTATTATGGTTGAGTAACTGGTTAGCGCAATACTATCATGTGTTTCACGTCTTTCAATATCTGACGCTGCGTGCGATTTTAGGAACGCTCACTTCTTTGTTGCTGGCTCTTTTTGTGGGGCCTATGCTCATCCGGCGCTTGACACAGCACCATATCGGACAGGTGGTGCGTAATGACGGCCCGCAAAGTCATTTATCTAAAACGGGCACGCCGACGATGGGCGGCGCCTTGGTCTTGGTTGCGGTCGCGGTGAGTACCTTGCTGTGGGCCGATCTCACGAACCAGTATGTGTGGGTGATTTTACTTAGCACGCTAGGCTTTGGTTTGATTGGCTGGCAGGATGATTACCGTAAATTAATTTTAAAGCGCAGCAAAGGGCTGAGTGCGAAAGAGAAAATACTTTATCAATCCTTACTGGGTTTAATGGTTGCTTTTTATCTGTATTTTTCGGCGACCTTGCCCAGTCAAACGCAGTTTATTATCCCTTTCTTCAAAAACGTGCTACTGCCGCTTGGGCCTTTTTTTATTATTCTGGCCTATCTCGTCATTGTTGGTTCGAGTAATGCAGTCAATTTGACGGATGGCCTGGACGGGTTGGCGATTATGCCAACGGTCATGATCGCGGGGGCTTTAGGTATTTTTGCCTATGCTGCAGGTAATAGTCATTTCGCAGCTTATCTCGTTATCCCCTATATTCCCGGTTGTGGAGAATTGGTTGTTTTTTGCGGTGCCTTAGTCGGCGCGGGGCTCGGCTTTCTTTGGTTTAATACCTATCCCGCGCAAGTTTTTATGGGCGATGTTGGAGCGCTTGCACTGGGAGCGGCCCTCGGGGTGATCGCGGTCATTGTGCGGCAGGAAATTGTCTTTTTTATGATGAGCGGCATTTTTGTTTTGGAAACGGTCTCGGTTATTTTGCAGGTGGGTTCTTATAAATTAACGGGCAAACGCGTTTTCCGCATGGCGCCGATTCATCATCATTTTGAATTAAAAGGCTGGCCAGAGCCGCGCGTCATTGTGCGCTTTTGGATTATTACTTTTGTCTTGGTTTTATGCGGGCTCGCAACTTTGAAGTTGCGATGAGGAATTTGAAAAGATGCCGATGAAAAATTTACATGTCGTAGTGGGTTTAGGGGAGACAGGCTTGTCCTGCGTGCGTTATCTTTCTGCGCAAAACATTCCGGTCGCGGTGACCGATACACGCGAGGGCCCGCCGGCTCTTTCGGAGCTGAAAAAAAAATTTCCAAACGTCGTACTTGCTTTGGGTGCCTTGAGTGAAGATTTGCTGAATGATGCGGAGGTGATCGTCTGCAGTCCAGGGGTGGCCTTGACGGAGCCTGCGCTTGAAAAACAAAAGGCGAGAGGCGTGCCCATCATTGGGGACATTGAATTATTCGCGCGCGCCGCCAATGCGCCTGTGATTGCCATTACCGGCTCAAACGCAAAAAGCACAGTCACGACTCTAGTAGGCTTGATGATGAAAGCTGCCGGTTTAAAGGTGAAAGTGGGCGGGAACTTAGGCGTTCCGGCCTTGGATTTGCTGGACTTTCAGTCTCCCCCAGCGGCCTATGTTATGGAGCTGTCCAGCTTTCAGTTGGAATCAACTTTTAGCTTAAAGCCGCGCGTTGCGGCCGTTCTGAATATCACGCCGGACCACATGGACCGTTATGCGAGTTTTCAGGAATACCGGGCGGCGAAACTGCGGATTTACCACGGTTGTCAGTCTGCCGTCTGTAACCGTGACGATGTGAACACAGAATGTGGCGAGCAGTTTAGCCAGCGACGTTTTTATTTTACCCTGAGCGGGCCTGTTCAAAATGAATTTGGCTTAATGAAAAAAAACGATAAAACTTATTTAGCTTTTGAGACGGAAGGTCTCATGCCTGTCGCCGATCTACCCGTGCGCGGCCGACACTATCAGGCGAACGCTTTGGCGGCGCTTGCGATTGGACATGCCTTTGGTCTTTCGATGAAACCCATGTTGAAAGTTTTAGGCGAGTTTAAAGGGCTAACGCATCGCTGCCAACTCGTGCGCGAGCTGAATGGTGTTTATTGGTACAATGATTCCAAGGGCACCAATGTCGGCGCTACCTTGGCCGCAATGGAAGGCTTGGGCTGCGAAATTGCTGGCAAGCTTATTTTGATCGCGGGCGGCGTAAGCAAAAGTGCTGATTTTTCCCCGCTTGTTCCCGCGGCAAACCAATTTGTGAGAACGGCGATCTTCATTGGCGAAGCGGCACCGGTTCTGGCTGAAACCTTTGCCAATGCCAGCGAAGTTTTATTTGCAAAAGACTTGCCTGAAGCGATTCAACGGGCAGACCAGAAAGCCCATCCCGGCGACTGTGTTTTATTGTCCCCGGCCTGCGCCAGTTTTGATATGTTTAAGAATTATGAACATCGCGGAGAAGTCTTTATGCAGTTAGTGCGGGAACTTTAAAATGCGAAGGCAGATGATTGCAAAGCCTTCGCCTTATGATTATCTGCTGATTTTATATGTGCTCGCGCTTTTATTGCTGGGCTTATTAATGATGACCTCCGCTTCCATTAATGTCTCAGACCAAGAAATGCATCAGCCTTTTTATTTTTTTTTCCGGCAAGTGGTTTATCTTTCGGGCGGCTGTCTTCTGGGGGCGCTGATCATTCAATTTGAAGTGGAAACCTGGGAGCGGCTTAGCTGGCTCCTGCTGATTTTGGCCTTGCTTGCCTTGACCTTGGTAATTATTCCAGGCCTGGGCCGCTCCGTGAATGGCAGCATGCGCTGGCTCGGAATAGGGCCTCTCGGTTTTCAGGTGTCTGAATTTGCGAAGCTTGCCCTCATCATTTATATGGCGGGCTATTTGTGGCGTCATCACCACGAGATTAAAACCCAGCTTAGCGGGTTTTTGAAGCCTATGGGCATTTTGGCGCTGGTATCTGCGCTTTTGCTGCGCGAACCCGATTTTGGCGCTTTGGTTGTGATTACGGGGACGACCTTGGGGTTAATGTTTCTTGCGGGCATGCGTCTTCGTCATTTTCTGCTCTTGTTTGGCGGCGCGGTTTTAGGTTTGTCTGCTTTGGCCATTTCAGCGCCTTATCGTCTGGCCCGTCTGACTTCTTTTTCAAATCCTTGGGCGCACCCCTTCGATAGCGGTTATCAGTTAACGCAGTCCCTCATTGCTTTTGGCCGCGGCGGGTGGTTGGGTGTCGGTTTGGGGAAAAGCGTTCAAAAACTTTTTTATCTTCCGGAAGCGCATACGGATTTTCTTTTCGCGGTGATTGCAGAAGAGCTGGGTTTGCTCGGCACGCTCTGCGTTGTTTTGCTCTTTACCTTGCTGGTTATGCGCATTTTTTCCATTGGGCGAAGAGCACAGCAATTAGGCCAACATTTTGCGGGGTTTTTAGCCTATGGCTTTGCCATCTGGGTCGCGATTCAGTTTGTCGTCAGCATTGGCGTCAATTCCGGTCTTTTGCCCACCAAAGGTTTGACGCTTCCCTTTATGAGTTATGGCGGCAGCAGCTTGTTGATTCACTGTCTCATGATCGCCTTGGTGCTACGCATCGATTATGAAAACCGCTTAATTGAAATGGGATTACGGGAATGAGCAATTTAAAGCGTGTGTTGATCATGGCAGGAGGCACAGGAGGCCACGTATTTCCAGGTTTGGCTTTGGCACGGTATTTACGTGAAAAAGGAATTGAAGTCCATTGGTTGGGCACACAACAAGGCTTAGAGGCGCGTTTGGTGCCTGCGGCTGAAATCCCCCTGCATTTAGTTTCAATTAGCGGTGTGCGCGGGAAGAGTCTCAAGACTTTGCTTTTGGCCCCTTTTCGCGTGCTGCAGGCTTTATTGCAGTCGCTCGGTATTTTGTTCCGCTTAAAGCCGAATGTGGTGATTGGTATGGGAGGTTTTGTCAGCGGGCCAGGGGGGATTGCTAGTTGGCTGTTACGCTGCCCTTTGGTGATTCATGAGCAAAATGCTAAGGCCGGGTTGACGAACCAATGGTTAAAACATTTTTCACGGAAGGTCTTAACGGGCTTTCCAGGTGTTTTTCCTCTGGGGGTGCGGGCCGCGGCTGTTGGAAATCCTGTCCGGGACGAAATTGCTAACTTGCCGACACCCGCGCAGCGTTTTCAAGGGCGGGGCGAAAAATTAAGATTATTAGTTTTCGGCGGAAGTCTGGGGGCTAAAGCTATTAATCAGATCATGCCGCGCATGCTGGCTCAATTCCCGGAAACGGAGCGGCCTGAAGTCTATCATCAAACCGGCGCGAAACTTTACGATGAGACTGTGGCGGCTTATGAGGCGGCTCGCGTGCAAGCTAAGATTGTGCCTTTTATTACGGACATGCATGAAGCCTATGCCTGGGCGGATGTGGTTTTATGCCGCGCTGGCGCTTTAACGGTGGCGGAGTTATGTGCCGCGGGCTTGGGGTCCATTTTAATTCCCTATCCTTACGCGGTCGACGACCATCAAACGGCAAACGCGAATTATCTCGTTCAGCAAGGCGCAGCTATTTTGATGCAGCAACGGGATTTAAGTGTTGAAGGCTTGTTGAAGACAATACAAGACTTGCGTACCGCGCCAGAAAAGCGTTTGGCCATGGCGGAAGCGGCTTACGCCCTGCGCAAGATCAATGTGCCGGAAATGATTTTTGACGTGTTTAAAACAATTTAACGATGCTCACTCTACTTCAGACTTTCATTCAGGACTACGGCTTTGAACGGACTTATTGGCTGGCTTATAGCGGCGGCCTCGACTCACAGGTTTTATTGCGGCTTTGTGTGGAACTGCGCGCGCTGCATCCTTTTTCTTTTCGTGCTGTCCATGTGCACCATGGCTTGAGTTCACAGGCGGAGACCTGGCTGAATCATTGCAAGCGTAGTTGTGATCAAGATCAGGTTGAACTAACCTGCTTGCGCGTCGATGCGAAACCGCCGGTAGGAAAGAGTTTGGAAGACCATGCGCGGACGCTGCGATATGCCTTGTTTAAAGAGCTTTTGAAACCTGGAGAAATTTTATTAACGGCCCATCATCAAGATGATCAAGCGGAGACGCTTTTACTGCAGTTGCTGCGTGGGGCAGGCCTGAAAGGCTTAAGCGCGATGCCTAAGGTAAAAACCTTCGGGAAAGGCTTATTGGCGCGCCCTTTGTTGGAGCAGGCGCGTGCCGAATTGCAGACCTATGCGAAAGAAGAGAGTTTGCTTTGGGTTGAAGATGAGCTCAACCAAAATCTTCACTATCCCCGTAATCGCCTTCGTCATGAGGTGCTTCCTTTGCTTAAGCGATATTGGCCGACTGCGTCGCAAACATTAGCGCGCTCAGCAAAGCATTGCGCGGAGGCCCAAGCCCTGCTGAATGAAGTGGCTGACCAGGATTTTGTGAGGGTGGCGGGTTCGAAACCCGGAACACTGTCCGTTCAAGGCTTGCTCGGGCTTTCTCCCGCAAGGCAACGTTTAGTCTTGCGTCATTGGTTTGCCGCACAGGGTGTTTTGATGCCCAATACGCTGAAACTGCAGCAGTTGCAGCGAAACGTTTTGCTGGCACGCCCTGATCGACAACCGCAGCTACTTTGGGGGACGGCGGCCCTGCGTCGCTATCAGGACAACCTTTATTTGTTGCCTCCTTTCAAGCCGCATGATCCTGCTTTGGTTTATCGCTGGCATTTAAGCACGCAGCTTTCAATTGAGGGCCTGGGACAGTTAAGGGCCACACCAGGATTGGGACAAGGGCTGCGCGCTTCCATTCAAGAGGTGGAGGTCCGTTTTCGCCAAGGCGGGGAAGGATATCTAACAGGGGGCGGAAAGCGCCGGGCCTTGAAAAAATTTTTTCAAGAACAAGCGATTCCCCCCTGGGAGCGTGAGCGGCTGCCTTTGATTTTTCTAGGGAAAGAGCTGATTGCAATACCAGGTTATTATATCAGGGCCTCTTTTAAGGCGGCCCCTGGGGAAGAAGGAAGGGAGATGCAGGTCCAGGGCCTGGACTCATTTTTCTAGGACTCTGTTTGCGATTCCCGAGCTATTTTGTTACAGTGCTTGCAAGAATAAAGCGCAGCGAAACGAAACGAACCTATGCCTAAATATGTTTTTATCACTGGTGGAGTGGTTTCTTCCTTGGGAAAAGGGGTAGCTGCCGCCTCTCTCGGCGCCGTACTGGAGGCGCGTGGTCTCAAAGTGACCTTACTCAAGCTTGATCCTTACATGAATGTCGATCCCGGTACCATGAATCCGCTGCAACATGGCGAAGTCTTTGTGACCGAAGACGGTGGGGAAACCGACCTGGATTTGGGGCATTATGAACGCTTTGTCCGTATTAAAACGACTAAATCCAATAATTTTACCGGGGGCCGTTTTTATTTAATGTTGATTCAAAAGGATCGACGATGAGATTATTTGTGCGGCAATGTTAAATTCATTCCGATTATTAC